>CP054185.1:1295000-1642400 GCA_015180985.1 Flammeovirgaceae bacterium | reverse complement strand
GCAAGCTTCCTGCTGAAGTAATATTCTTCAACACCTTCAACCCGTTTTGATGGCTCTATGATCATATCAGTTGTATTCAATTTTTGCTTTTTTGTACTCACCCAGAATGTTCAGGTTTTTCACCTGCCGCATTACTTCCTTCATGGCGTCATCATACTGCTTACGCCTGGCCCACTCCACATCTACATGAATGGAGTATTCGCTTGGCTTACCGATAATCGGTATCGACTGAATTTTTGTAAGGTTAATCCGGTGCGATTTAAATACCAGTAACGCATCAGCCAGGCTGCCTACTTCGTTAGCGACTTCAAAACATAGCGAAGCCTTATTGCTTTCGGCTTTGCCATTCATGCGCCTGGTGAGCATCAGAAAGCGCGTAAAATTTTTCTTATGCGTTTCAATTCCCTTTTCAAGAATCTGCAACCCGAATTTTTTGGCAGCCAGTTCATTGGCAATGGCGGCCGTGTTCCTCAGTTTTTTTTCTTTCACCCTTCGGGCCGAATAAGCCGTATCATCGCTTTCGCGGATATCAACACCGTTCAGGCTTTGCAAAAACTCCGAACATTGGCGGATGGCCATCGGGTGCGATTCAATGACCTCAATTTCATTCATTTTCACTCCGGGCAATGCCATCAGGTGCAGGTGGATGGGCAGGTACAACTCGCCAACGATGCTGAAGTGATGCTGCTGCAGCAGGAAGTAGTTCGGCAAGATGCTGCCGGCAATGGAGTTTTCTATAGCCATTACTGCATAATCAACTTTTCCCTGGCTCAGCACCTTACATAATTCATGAAACGTCAGGCACTCCACCGTTTCAATGGCATTCCCGAAATATGCTTTCGCAGCCACTTCGTGAAAACTGGTGGCAATTCCCTGGATTGCAACCCGTATCCTCTTCCTTTTATTCATCACTTTTTATTTACCTCTTTCCTTCTCACCTCCCTCTCCACTCAAAAGATGGAGGACGGGAGGGCTGAGGCCAAACAAAAAGTCCCGGAGGTTATCCGGGACTTTCTGCGTTTGTTTTTATCGTTTTGTCAACAACAAATTACTCTTCGCTCAATCCCGGTGTAGGGCTGAAAAAAGAAATAATAAAAGTAAAACCACGTGTTGTTGAACATACTTACTGCTAAATAATGCCCTAATAAAGATGAATTTGATTTGCCGTGCAATGGTTGAATAAAACTTTTTTTCAACCAAATGCCCGTTAGGCGATTTGATCACATGCACCCATTAACCTACCTTTATTGCCTTAATTACCTAAATAATCATGAAAAAAACGTTTGCACTCCTGTTCGTTATCGGGCTTGTTTCCTGTGGTAAAAACAAAGATAACCAGGCCAGCGAGCCGGCTACGGACGACCCCAACAAGGTGTTGTACAACCAGGTAATGGACATTCATGACGAAGTAATGCCCCGTATGGACGACATTATGAAGCTAAAGCGCGAACTGAAAGAAACGGTTGAAAAAAGTGCTGACCTGGTTCCTGAAAAGAAAAAAGAACTGGAACAGAAAATCCTGCAACTGGACTCGGCCGGCAAGGCCATGATGCAATGGATGAACAATTTCAGACCGGAAGAATATACGGGTGAAGATCTGCGCGAATACCTCGAATCGGAAAAAGAGCGGGTAACCAAAGTAAAGCAGCAGATGCTGGAGGCCATCCAAAAAGCTAAAGAGAATTAACGCTACCGTATACTGCAGCCGGGCGGGCGGTGCTCGGCCACTTCAATGCGTTGCCCGGCCAGTACCTTTTCAATAGCATCGGTAAGGTACGCTTCCCGTACATCAGCGGCCGACTGGGGGCTGTCGTCAATAGCCCCGCGGTAAACCACAGTAAACTTCTGCCCGGTGTTTTTCAATACGAAGCACTCCGGAGTTTTGTGTGCATTGAAAGTTTTTAGCTCAATCTGGTTTTTATCCAACAGATACGGTATTGTTATTTTCTGTTGAACCAGATAATTCTTAAGAAGCTCACCCGATTCCACTTCATCGGAATTGGAGTTGATGAGCACTACCGGAAAAGTCGTTTTATACGTTTCGGCAATTTTCAAAATCCGGTCCATGTAGTACTTATCAAACGGGCAATCGTAACTCACAAAAATTACTACTACCCCGGCATGCTTCAGGTAATCGCGAAGATGGATTGTTTTACCGTCAACCACGTTGGGCAAACTGAAATCAGCGACTACCTGTGCCCGCACAGAAATCGTAACAATCACCAGAAAAAATTTAAGCCACTTCATTTTCAGGTATTCATAACCAGCACAAAATTATCAAACAAGTAATAGCGCAAGGTAACATGGGTTTGGGTATTATCCGCAACAATCCTGCCACGCAATTCGCCTTTGTTGTCCAATTTAAAGGGTTCAATCAGCAGGTTTTCGGCAAACACTACATCGCGCCTGCCGTAAATCTTCATCAGCGTTTCTTTGCCGCACCAGTACACCGTGTGTTTGATTACATCGTTTCCGGCATCGCGCAGTTCAGTAATGTGAAAAATCCGCGGGGCCATGCGCAACAATTTCGGATTAACCTGCTCCAAATCAATGCCCGGTGAATTTTTGGCATCAAGCACAGCGGCCACCAACGGAAACGAATGGGTAAGCGATACGTGCCAGGAGCAGTTTTTCAACAACGGCTTTCCATATGCATCCTTGGTCAACCCGGTAAAGGGCAGGTTCGCTTTTTCCATCAGGTGCTTTACCAACACACGGCCGGCAATATATTCAAGTCGTTTACCCGAATGCCGTATATTTTCAGGAATGCAGTCAAGTCCATTGGTTTGCTCAACAAGGCCAAGCTCATCTTCTTCAATTTTCCATACACCCCAGGCCCGTTCTTTTGAAACTTCGATTTTGGTAATTGGCATCAGGTTGCTCAACTTTGAAGGTTCAAGATGCAAAAATTCCAGTTCACATTCTTCTTTTACGCATGCCTGTTACCGTAAAGAAACTGCATACGTTCACCGGTCACCGCAACAGTGTGTATACACTGCAACCCTCCGATTGTGATTCTGTTTTCTTCAGCGCTGGTGGTGACGGCATGGTAGTGCAATGGAACCTGGAACGTCCGGATGATGGCCAACTGTTGGCACAACTTCCTAACTCCGTGTACGCGCTGAACTTTCACCAGCCCTCCGGATTATTAATTGCCGGACAAAATTTTGAAGGCATCCACCTGCTCGACTGGAAAAATAAAAAGCAGGTTGGCTCGTTAAAACTTAGCGAGGCCTACATTTTCGACCTGCAAACAACCGGCAACTATGTTTTTGCAGCTACCGGAGACGGAACCTTGTTTGTAGTTGACTTGAATACGCTTACCGTGCGTGAAAAAATAAAAGTTTCCGACAAACATGTGCGCTCTCTTTCAATTAACGAAAAAGCCCATGAACTGGCTGCCGGCTATAGCGACCATTCCATCCGTATTTTTGATTTGAATATGTTAACGTTGAAACACGAAGTACACGCCCACACCAACTCAGTTTTCACCGTTCGGTATATGCCCGGCCGGAGTTACCTGCTCAGCGGCTCGCGCGATGCCCGCCTGAAAGCCTGGGATATGAAAGCCGGTTACTCACTGGCCGGTGAAGTGGTGGCCCACCTGTATGCAATTAATCACCTCGATTTTAGCCCGGATTTAAAACATTTTGTAACTTGTAGCCTGGATAAATCGATTAAAGTGTGGGATGCAACCGAGATGCGGTTGCTTAAAGTGATTGACAAAGGGCGCCATGCAGGGCACGGTACTTCGGTAAATCGGGTGCTGTGGACAAACCACAACAACTGCCTGCTCAGCGCCAGCGATGACAGAACAATTTCCGTTTGGGATATTAATATACTTGACGATGCGCGTTGACCTGATTTTTTACCGCGCCTGATTTTTTAAACTAAACAACACGGTTATGAAAATTACACCGCTTGAAATCCGCCAGAAAAACTTCGAAGTAAACTTTCGGGGATACAACAAAGATGAAGTAAACGCCTTCCTGCTTACTCTTTCGCAGGAGTGGGAACGGCTGATGGATGAAACCAAAGAACTTCGCATTAAACTGGAAGCCTCCGAAAAAGAAGTGGCCAAACTGCGCGAAGTGGAAAGTTCACTGTTCAAAACCCTCAAAACCGCGGAAGACACCGGTTCCAACCTGATTGAACAATCGCGCCAGGCTGCCGAATTGCTGCTGCGTGAAACCCAGCTTAAAGCCGATGCCGTACTCAACGAAGCCAAAACAAAAGCCAAAGACCTTACCGATGAAGCCGAACTTCTCTCGCGCCAACGTTTAGCCGAAATGGAAATGCGCCTCAAAGCCCTGGCAGAAAATTACAAGAAGCTGGAAAACACCCGCGATGACCTGTTGCATGAACTGAAACGTATTTCGCAGGATACCATCGAGCGGGCCGAGCGTATCCGCAACAGCAATAAAGATTTTGATGCCGACCAGCATATCGCTACGGCTACCAAAGAACTGCACAAAGTAGTTTACCCCAACAAGCAGGCAGATTACACACCACCGAAAGCAGAAACTCCTGTTTCTCCTGCTAAAGAACCCACACTGCCCGAACCCGAACCGGAACTGGTAATGGAGCAAACCGTGGTGGTTGAAGCACGCAGCACAAAAAAAATTACATCTTTCTTTGACGAGATCGAATGACCGGACGCATTGCGCTTGAGGGGTTGGAGTTTCATGCCTTTCATGGCGTTTACCCGCACGAGCGCGAATCGGGCAACTGGTTTGAAGTGGATATCTCGGTTGAAACGGATTTGGCTAAAGCGGCACAAACCGATGATCTCGGTCAAGCCGTGAATTACGAAACACTTTACAGGATTGTAAAGGACGAAATGGAAAAACCCTCGCACCTGCTGGAAAGTGTTGCCGGCAAAATCATTGACAACATTTTCCTGCAACTTCCCTCCGTAACCGAAGTATCGCTCAAGATTTCAAAAACCAACCCGCCTATAGGGGGCAAGTGCAAAAAGGCAAGTGTGGAGGTGAGAAAGAATAAGATAAAGAAGTAAGCTTGAATGAAATTTTATCATTAAAGAACCTTGAGGACTGGTTTGAAGACCTCTGGAATATCATTGCCGATCTTCACATTTCTTTGAATAATCTACTCCGACTAAAGGAGGAACGATATCCATATGAGGAGCATATTAAAAAACATGGCTTTTTTCAACATCACTGGTACCAATTGAAATTCATTTTAATTGTACAACTCGCTAAACTATTTAGCAGCAGTTCAAGTCAAAAACGTTCATTCCACAGACTATTTAATCGACTCATCAAGTCGAAATACGGCAATGATATTGTGTTGTTATTAAAATCAAACAACAAGAAAGAACTTTCTAATTGTTTTAAATCCCGACAAGAAATAATATTAGCGATCGAAGAGTTAAGAAGCGAAATTGGAAAATTCAGTAAATCAATCAAGAAAGTGATTGATGCCAGAGATAAAGTCTATGCGCATCGTGATTCGAATATTACAGTTGAAGCTGTATCAGATGATGATCTTAAAGCGTTAGTTGAACTTAGCGCATATATTTTTAACACTGTAAGAAGGAAGTTTTTGAATACTACCGCTTTATTTTCATTTACATCCGATTGGAACATCGATTTTGTCTTACGTGAAGTTTCTCAGAATAGGGAAAATAAATTAAGACTTCTTGCAAAAAAAGAGAGAAACTAGAGAAGAAACTCTGTTGCTTTAAAATGCCAAAACAATAAAAGTGGAGCCGCAGGGAATCGAACCCTGGTCCAGCGAAGATGACCCCGAACGTTCTACATGCTTAGTTGCCTTTACTTGTCGGGAGTGGCAAGGCAGGCAACCACCTGAGCTACTCCGTAGCCGCTTGTCTTAGCCGTGCTTAGCGACATCGCACGGAGCGGTTTTGCTGAACGACACCGCTATACCAGCGCCCGCAAAACAAAGGCGCTGAGCGATGATGGCCTGGCGCGTCTTACGCGCCATAAGCTAACCTAACGTACCGTCAGATTAAGCAGCCATGGCGTAAGTATTCTCGCCACGTATGGTGTAGGGCTATCTGTTAAGGCTCTCACCCCATGAGCCTGCATGCTGCATCCGGCTTCACACAGCCTGTCAAAACCGGTCGGCCCCAGTAATTCAAACAACGTCAGGCAATTGGCTCGCTGCCATTGCCAATCCACTACAAATATAGCCTGAAAAAGGTTTCCGGCCGGATGCCGATTGGTATGGATAATTGTCGGCCGCGTTCTATCTTGCCCCCGCATGGATAATTTTGTGGTATCGGCACGCAAATACCGGCCTACCGGTTTTGACGAGGTGGTGGGGCAGGAGCACATCACCACCACGCTCAAAAATGCCATCGATTCAAACAAACTTGCCCAGGCGCTGCTGTTTTGCGGTCCGCGCGGGGTAGGCAAAACCACCTGCGCCCGTATTGTGGCCCGCCTGATTAACGGCTTTGAAGAGAAAACCGAGCTTAATTCACTCAACATTTTTGAACTGGATGCCGCCTCCAACAATTCGGTGGAAGACATCCGCAACCTGATTGACCAGGTGCGCTACCCGCCCCAGTTCGGAAAGTACAAGGTGTATATTATTGATGAGGTGCACATGCTCTCCAATGCGGCATTCAACGCCTTTTTGAAAACACTGGAGGAGCCGCCTGCCTACGCGATTTTTATTCTGGCCACCACCGAAAAACACAAGGTTATTCCAACCATTCTTTCGCGGTGTCAGATTTTTGATTTCAACCGGATACAGATCTCCGACATTGCCCGCCACCTGAAAAAAGTGGCCGACCAGGAGTCCATTCCGGCTGAAGAAGAGGCCCTGCATTTGATTGCCCAGAAAGCTGATGGCGCCCTGCGCGATGCCCTCTCTATTTTTGATTTGATGGTAACGTATTCTTCGGGTAAGGGCATCACCTTCAGCGATGTAATCAGCAACCTGCACATCCTGGATTATGATTACTATTTTAAAGTTGTTGATGGCCTGCTCGGCCGGAATCACAGCACCCCCCTGCTCATTCTGGATGAAATTCTCCGCCACGGTTTTGACGGGCAAAATTTTATTGTCGGACTGAGTGAGCATTTCAGAAACCTGCTGGTGGCGCAGGATGCACGTACCGTACAACTGATGGAAGTTCCTGAAAGCGTCAAAAACAAATACGCCAAACAAGCCAAAGAAACTTCGCCCTCGTTGCTGCTGTCGTGGCTCAGCATTGCCAGCCAGTGCGACATTAACTACAAGATGAGCAAAAACCAGCGCCTGTTGGTTGAACTGGCGCTGATGAAAATGGCCCACGTACAGTCTGTTTTAGATTTAAGCACTCTCGAGTCGGGCGAAAGCTCAAAAAAAAAAGTACTGACACTCCAAACCCCGTAGAGGAGCCTGCTGCGGAAAGCAGGTTTAGCGAAGCTGCTGCCACACAGTCCGCACAGCAACCTGCAATCAAAAAAATAAACGGTCCGGCCGGCAACCGGCCCTCCAAAACCATCAAACTGACGGCCATTCACTCTTCATTGAGTAATGGCGAGTCATCGGCCGAAAAAAAACCATCGCTTGCAGAAGGTAAAATCGAAAACAAGGAATTTACTTCCGACCAATTAAAAGCAGCATGGATGCGGTATGCAGAATCAAAAAAAACATATCAGGCCGAGTATCAATTACTAACCCAGCCGGTAGAAGTAACCGGAACCACGGTAACCGTACCACTCCATCATCCTGTTCAGGAAACCCTGCTTCACAATCTTCGCAGTGAACTGGCTGCGTTTCTGCGCACAGAACTCGGTAACCTGCAAATTCAAATAGAAGGTGTGATGCAAACCGTAGACGATCAAGGTATTCTGTACACCAACCGGGAAAAGTACGATTACATGGCAAAGAAAAACCCTCATTTAAAAGAACTGAAAAATCGCCTCGGCCTGGATACCGATTTCTGAAAGAACTGTACCTTCATATCCTGAACCGGATGGATATGAAAGCAATACTGATTATTTTGGTTACCGGTTATTCCATACTGCAGGCGGCTGCCCAGGCACCATCAACCCGCAACACCATGTACGTTGAACGCAATGTTTTCTATCTGAAATTCGGAGCCAGCAGTGAAGCTATTCCGATGTGGAAAGATTACCTGCAACGGGTTCATCAACGCGATCAAAATATTCATGCCCGGCTGCTTACTGATGTTTCCGGGCCTGCTTATACATTAATCCTGGAAATTGAATATGAATCCTTTAGCGAAATGGAACCATCGGAATGCCGATTGACCAACCAACCCGACTGGAAAGAGTTTTACAGGCAATTTATTCCATTATGTGAGAAGGCCGAACGCACCTACTACAAAAAGCAGATGCAATTCTAACCACTATTTCTTCTCTTCAAAATTCTGGAAGGAATACAAGAAGCCAATATTAAACAACTGACTTAACTGAAGCCCGTCATCCTGGTCAAAATCATACAAGGCAATAATGCCAAAGTTTACATTTACAAATTTGTTAACCTTGGCCGCCAGGTTCAGGTCAAGCCGGTGGTCAATGGTTTTTGCCTCAAGGGTTTCGTAATTGGCAAATGCCATGTAGCGCCACTTCAAATTCATGTTTTTGGCAATATCTTTATTAAAATCAGCAATCAGCTGAAAAGCAAGCCATT
Organism: Flammeovirgaceae bacterium; assembly: GCA_015180985.1. Taxonomy (NCBI): domain Bacteria; kingdom Pseudomonadati; phylum Bacteroidota; class Cytophagia; order Cytophagales; family Flammeovirgaceae; species Flammeovirgaceae bacterium. The sequence goes on along the minus strand of CP054185.1, from coordinate 1,633,766 downwards.
CAAAGCGCGTATTGTCGCCAACGTCAACGCCATACGGATTTGTAATACTTACCGCATTAAACCTCCCGTTATTGTCCTGCACGATAGTTACCCGTGGCGAAAAGGGTGAAATCCTGATCCTAAAGTAATCCACCGGATGATACTCAGCCCCCCACGATGAGGTGATGAATGCAGGGGCGAGAAAATCGGAAATAAGACTGGCCGTATTATCTTCTGCATACCGGTATCCGGGCGCAAACTGTGTTAGGAAGTTGAGCGAGGTGTACACATCCCATTTTTTACTCACTGAGTAACCCAGCTTGCTGTCTAGAAATATCCGGTCAACGGTTTTCCGGAAGCCCTGCCCCTCGTTGTTTACAAAACCATACAGAAAGTCGAATTCATTATCCCACGAAGTTTTGTTTTTGCGGAAGTTGGCTTTGTAATTAACTAATACATTTAATCCGATGGAGTTTACACCACCACCTTTCCAGTTCGATGAAAACGAGGCCTGGTTCAGATTAAGACCTGAAGTAAATTTCTTTTTCCAATTAGAAGTTGTATCGGGTTTAACCACCTGGGCAGATGCTAACCCGGTGCAGATCCAAAAAAGAAGTAAGAAGAGACAGAGTTTTTTAAGTTTCATGAGGCTAGGTTTTTTTTCAGAAAAATAGCCTCAAAACGAGTAAAAATGAAAGCCTGCTTAAATATTGTTTAGTTTAATTTCTTCCAGCGAAACCTCGGTGAGGGGCTTTGTAATGAACTTGATAACATGGTTGTTATTGATAATCTTATCAATATCGCGCTTGTTATCCGAGCTGGAGAGGATAATTACTTTGCATTTGTTCCGTACCAGTTCACTGAATTTTTCAAACTCATATAAAAAAACAAACCCATCCACAATGGGCATATTAATGTCAAGAAATATTAACGAAGGGATATTATCCGGATTTTTTTCATTCTCCTTTATGTATTCAAGCGCAGCTTTACCCGAGTTTTTTACCTCTACCCGTTTGGAGAATTGCGTTATTTCAATGATTCGCTTGCTGATAAAATTATCGGTTTCGTTGTCGTCAACCAACATCACCAAATCTACAGGCTTTGCAACCGCTTGCGTGTACATGCTAAAGAAACTTAAACCTTCTTAATTAAGAACTCAAAATTATTCCTTTTTACTCAATTAGATACCGTGGCAAAAACAAAATCAACCACTCAGGTAATATTCAGCCTATTATTTGTAAAAAATTAGCGCGGATGTCGTTGAATTTTCAACTTTTCTCCGGCCGAAAGGGTAAAGTCGGTTTTGCCATTCCAATCCATGAGTTGCTTAATGGTTACTCCATGCTGGCGGGCCACGCTGTACAACGTATCAGTTGATTTTACTTCATAAATAATGAACCCTTCGGCCGGAATTGAATTTTCTTCAGGTTTCCGGATGCTCAACACCTGCCCGGGTTTAATTCCCTGTTCCAGGTTCAGGTTATTCCATCCTGCCAAATCCATAACGCCTATATTGTACTTTTTGGCAATTCCGTAGAGCGTTTCACCGGCTGCAACCACATGTTGATGGGAAAACTGTGGCGTTACCGCCTCATTATTTACCGTTGGCCACTCAGGTTCCTGCAGAACGGGCACCGCCTGATTTTCCACTAGACTTTCCACAACCGGAACCTCTACCCTATCGGTTGCAGGAGTAACCCAGCTAAAAGTTTCTTCTGTATTCAATTCAACTACCTGTTCGGCATTAGTTGGCTGATGTGCGGTGCTATTGGAGATAAGATTAACTACCATTCCTTCCGGTAACCTGCTTTGACTAACTCCGGGATTGAATTTTTTTACCCGCCTGAGTTGTACGCCATACTGCTGACTGATTGACCACAGGGTTTCATCCTTACCAGTTACATGCTGGGCAACTGCACCCTGGGTATTCTTCTTGCGGGTATAATAATAGGCACCGGCTGTTAACGGATCGCTGATGGAAAGGTCGTTGAACTTAAGAAAAGCCGATAACCCAATGGCGGCCCGCTTGGCTACTGCCGCAGCATTTTCACCCGCTTCGGCCCTGATGGCCGGAATGCCGTTTATAATCTTTACATCATTAGCCGTAGCATAACCTGAGCGCGCCTCAACCTTTCCTGGCGATCCACCTAACGATTGCTGCAATGCCTCGTTGTTTTTGGCTACAGCCGCATAAACCGTTTTCTCTTTACCTTCCACCGGAATCATTACCGCATACTTACGGTCGTCTGGTATATGGGTCTTCCTTATCCATTTGTTGTATTCCGCCAGTTTTTCTTCGCTGACGTCAATCTCGCGGGCGATATCGGAAAGTGTTTTTCTTTTATGGTTGGTAAATGTGAGCAGTTTTACTTCAGGCATGCCGGTTACCGCCCCTTCGAAGGCTACTTTATGGGCCAGAAATTTTTTTACATACCAATACGTGTTGCTGGTAATTTCCATGTGTCTGGCACCGCTCTCGTAATCGGTATAGGTACGCTGTACAGCACCGGCACCCATCTGGTAAGCCTGTAGTGCGTATAGCCAATTATTAAAATAATAGTTATTCTTTTTTAAGTAGCGGGCTGCCGCGCGGGTTGAGGAAACTATATTCATGCGCTCATCTACTTCGTTATCAACCCGTAGGCCCATTTCAGTGGCCGTGAAATCCTTAAACTGCCAAAAGCCAACGGCATTGCTAACCGAAACGGCATCGGCAATCAGGGCGCTTTCCTGCAACACAAGGTATTTAAAGTCATCCGGTACACGCTCGTCTTTAAAAATTTGTTCAATAATCGGGAAGTAGGTTTTGGCACGTTCAACTTTTACATCAAAATATTTAGGGTATTGCGTAAGTGCGTCCACATCTTTCTGTATTTCCCTCCGCGCATCATCGCGGATGCTGAGCGTAATGCCGGCCACCTGCATTTTGTGGGGTACCTGCGGGCTTTGCGCTGTTGATAAAACAGGTACGAGTAGTAAGGCTGTTAATCGGATCATGCGTTTAAAAAATAGTCAGCCAAAAAAAATTTCATACACAGTCATCCTGCAACATGTTGCCTCAGGATTACTGAATCTTCCTGACAATCATCATTCCATCACGCACCGGAAGCAGCACATTCTCCACCCGCTCATCATCCTGAATCTTCCGGTTAAACTCCTGGATGGCCCGGGTATCCTTATCGGGCTTAGTATCCAGCACCTTGCCGCTCCATAACACATTGTCAGCCAGAATGTAACCACCCAAAGGTACGATATTGACAACCAAATCGTAATAGCGCATGTAATTTTCTTTATCGGCATCGATAAACACCAAATCAAACGGGCCCGGAAGTGTCGGAATAATTTCCATCGCATCGCCAATGCGATAATCAATGCGTTGTTCCAATCCTGCTTCGCTGAAATAGTTTCGTACGCGATCTTCAAGCTCCTCGTTGTTATCAATTGTAACCAATATACCTCCCTCCAGCAAGCCTTCGGCCAGGCAAATGGCCGAGTAGCCGGTGTACGTTCCTATTTCCAAAATAGCTTTTGGCTTAATCATCTTACTGATTATTGCAAGCAACCTGCCCTGTAAATGGCCGGAAAGCATGCGGGGCATTAACACCTGAGCATGTGTATCCCGGTTGATTAGCTTTAACAACGGGCTTTCAGCAGATGTGTGTTCCTCGGAATAACGCTGAATAAAAGGATGAATAATTTCCATGGCTGAGATTCGCCCGATAAAAGTACCGTGTTTTAAGGAACCGTCCCAACTGCGAACAAAAATGACCGCAGGCGGGCAACCCGTTGCACCGGGTCTATCTTTTTGATTAATATTTCAAGGCTTTTTCACTGGCATTTTAATTGTAAACGCTATACTGATATGGATACACAAAACGTACGAACCTGTTTTACGATTACCTATACCGATGAGCAGTTTAACCGGGCCAAAGCGTATGTGGAAGATATGAAACGGCACCCCAACCGTATTTACTGGCGCGGTAAAGAAGGAAAAACCGATCAGGAGCTAATCATCGAGCAGATTGCCCATCGCATTCTTTCCGGGTTTTACAACGATGACCCGCTTAATGCAAGCCGGCATATTATCCGGATGGACAGTGTGACGATGACTTAAGCTAATCCGTAAGCGGGGTATAATACCCGCGCGCCAGCCATACCTCGCGCACATCGCCAAGAGCGATAAGGTAAGGCTGATATGTTTTGTTGTCGGATACAAGGAGCAGTTTATCGGGCTGATCATCCAGAAAAAAAATCCGCTTAAAAACAATTCCCTCGCTGTGTGTTACCAGCACATAGGCTTTGCCATTTTTTACCTGCGCAATTTTTTCGATGTACTCGCCAAACACGATGCTGCCGTAAGGAACCGGCAACATGGAATCGCCCTTGATTTCGAATGCCCGAAAAGTACGGTTCTGCGGAAGCACCGGCAACTGGATTTTCGGCAGCTCGCTGATATATTCCGGATCGTGGTAGCCGTTAAGATACCCGGCAGCCGCTTTTTGTAAAACCAGTTCCACATTCTCCCGGCCGGTGCGATCAACGGTAATGGCCAGAACTTCTTTGGAGGATGATGCCTGTTTAAACAAGTGCCCCGGCTTACTCAGGTCGGTAGTGGCCAGGTCGTCAAGGCTTACCTGAAAAAGAGTGGCCAGTTTCTGTAATGTTGGCAGCGGAGGCAGCGCGCGCCCTTCCTCATAGGCACCGATTACCGGCTGGTTGAGTTTCAGTTTCTCGGCCAGTTGCTTTTGTGTAAGCCCCTGCCGGCTTCTTAAAAACTTCAGGTTTTTGCTGATTAACGGCATGTTCAAAGTAATACTAAATATTTTAGTTAAACAATATTTATTTACTAATTTATTTAGTTTAATATAGCGGCATGGACCGCAACATTATTCACCTCGACCTGGATGCCTTTTTCGTAGCCGTAGAACGTCAGCGCAATCCGAAACTAAACGGCAAGCCGCTGATCATTGGCGGGCAAAGCCGCAGGGGCGTGGTAGCGGCCTGCAGCTACGAAACCCGGCAGTTCGGGGTACACTCGGCCATGCCCATGTACCTGGCGCTGCAACTGTGCCCCGATGCCCTGGTCATCTCCGGTGATGTGGAGGCCTACAGCCGGGCTTCGCACCTGGTAACCGAAGTGATTGCCGATGAAGCCCCGCTGTTCGAAAAATCATCTATTGATGAATTTTATATTGACGCCAGCGGCATGGATAAGTACTTCGGGGCATTTACCTGGGCGCTGGAACTGCAGAAAAAAATTATGAAGGAGAGCGGCCTGCCCATTTCGCTGGGTATGTCGGTAAACAAACTCGTATCGAAAGTGGCTACCGGTGAGTTTAAGCCCAACGCCAGAAAACATATTCCGGCCGGCACCGAAAAAGATTTTCTCGCCCCGCTGGCCATAGAGAAAATCCCGATGATCGGCAAACAAACAGCCTCCTTCCTGTACGATATGGGTGTGCGCAAGGTGGCCACGCTGCGCGAAATGCCGTTGAAATTCCTGGTGAGCGCATTCGGTAAAAATGGAATTTCCCTATGGAACAGAGCGCATGGTATCGACAACAGCCCGGTGGTTCCATACAGCGAACAAAAATCCATTTCCACGGAATGCACCTTTGAGGAAGATACCATTGATGTGAAGCGATTAAAATCCATCCTCATCGCCATGGTGGAGAAAGTGGCCTTTACGCTGCGAGAGCAGAAAAAGCTAACCTCGTGCATTACGGTAAAAATCCGGTATGCCAATTTCGATACGGAGACCAGGCAGGTGCAGGTTGCTTACACGTCATCCGACCATGTTATTCTTCGCGTGGTGCAGGAACTGTTCGACAAACTCTACCACCGCAGGATGCTCATCCGGCTGGTAGGCGTACGGCTAAGCGGACTGGTGCACGGCAACCATCAGATCAGCCTGTTTGACGATACTGCCGAGGCGATTAACCTCTACCAGGCCATCGACCACATTAAACACCGGCATGGTGTTGAGAAACTGGTGCGCGCCACCACCATGGGCGTAAGTCGCAGGGTGCGCATGGAGATGAATATGTTTAAGGGAAATTTGAGGTGATTTAATTATTATACCAAGAAGTTGATTGATATGGCGAATTTTTTAAGGGATCCAAAAAATAAAAATTATCGAACACTTGCTTATCTCGATCCATGTGGAATGCAGTTAGAGTGGAGGTCAATTGAAAGTCTTAGATCTTTACCTATTGATGTATGGATCTTGGTTCCGACCGGGATGGGAGTTAATCGACTCCTCAAAAAGAATGGTAGGTTATCAGATACATGGGCCGAACGATTAGAAAAATTCCTTGGACTTTCAAGAGAAGAAATCGAAAATCATTTTTATAAAAAGACAGAAACATTATTTTCTGATTATACTTCTATTGAAAAAGAAAGAGATGCGATTGAAAAATCGGCTTTACTCTATAGAGACAGGTTGAGGGGGGTCTTTAAATTCGTATCAAAACCTTATGAACTTAGAAACTCCACGAATTCTGTAATGTATCATTTATTCTTATCTTCAAACAACAAAACAGCAGTCAATATTGGGAATGATATCGTAAAAAAATTTAGCAAGTAAATGGCTGAATCAAGTATCGAATGGACTGAACTAACCTGGAATCCCACAACCGGGTGTAATAAAATTTCTGCCGGTTGTAAGTTCTGTTATGCGGAGGTGATGTCAAGGCGGCTAAAAGCCATGGGGCTGGATAAGTACAAGAATGGGTTTAAACTTACACTCCATGAGAGCGAGTTAAAAGCACCATACTCATGGAAAGGTTCAAAAATTGTTTTTGTAAACTCCATGAGCGATTTGTTTCATAAAGATATTCCCCTGGATTTTTTGAAAAAAGTCTTCCGGGTAATGAATGAGAACCCGCAACATACTTTTCAGGTATTAACCAAGCGGTCTGACATACTGCTTAAATACCATGAACAACTAACCTGGACTCATAATATCTGGATGGGTGTTTCGGTTGAAGATGAGCGTGTAGTCTCACGAATTGATGATCTGAGAAAAACCTCGGCACAGGTCAAATTTTTGTCGTGTGAGCCCCTAATAGGCCCATTGCCCAACCTTAACCTTCAAAACATTGATTGGGTTATTGTAGGTGGTGAATCCGGCAGAAAACCCAGACCGATAAAACCCGAATGGGTTATCGATATTAAAAAACAGTGCCGGATAAGTAAAGTATCTTTCTTTTTTAAACAATGGGGTGGCACAAATAAGAAAAAATCCGGGCGTTTGTTAAAGGGACGGACTTATGACGAAATGCCTACGCTCCGGAAAAAAATGTCCAGTCAGTATAATCCAATTCCAAACAGGTTAACAGTCTAACGGTTGCAGATCTTCACATCTTTAGCACCGTAAACTCCACCCTTCGGTTTTTGGCGCGGCCTCCTTCGGTTTCGTTGGTATCCACCGGTTTGGATTCGCCATAGCCCATGGCCACCAGCCTGCGGGCGCTGATGCCCTGGCTAACCAGGTAATCAACAACCGCCTGGGTACGGCCTTGCGAGAGGCGCTGGTTATATTCGTCCGAACCTTTGCTGTCGGTATGCCCGGCAATTTCAATCTCCACTGTCGGGTTGCGTTTTAAGAAATCGATCACTTTGGCAAGTTCTTCGTACGATTCTTTCTTCAGTGTAGTTTTGTCAAAATCAAAATAGATATGATCGAGCCGCACGGTTAAACCAACTTCAATCGGCTGCAGGGCAATGTCTTTAATTACCGGGGTAACGTCTTCGCTGATAACTTCCACACTGTCGGTAGCCGTCAGGTATCCTTCAGCGGTTGCTACAAGAATGTATCTGCCCAGTTGTTTTATCTCTTGTTCGTATTTACCGCCCGGTGTGGCGGGTTTCATTTCAGCCCGCTTGTTTGTTTTCGGATAAATAGTGAGTTCGGCTGGTATCGGTTTGCTCGTTTTCAGATCATAAACCGTACCGGCCAGCACCAACTGTTTAGCTACCGGGGTAAGATAAATTTCAATGGTAATGGTAGTATCATTGCCAAGCGGTGGAATGGTAAACGACTCACTTTTTGGTAAATACCCCGCTTCAGAAACGGAAACCGAAAAACCGTCCACCTCGGGTATGCGTGTTTCAAATTTTCCGGTGGCTGCCGAGCGCATTTTCAATACATCGTGCTCAGCCGGTTTCAGTTCAACATTGGCCTGGATGGGCTGTTGTGTTTTTTCATTATAAACCACGCCTGCCACAATCACCTTAACATCACGCGGCACCAGTTTGAATAAGTCAAGGTTGCCACCGTCCTGTGTACTGTTGGAGCGGCTGGTGAATACATTACCCGGTTTATCGATACAGAAATACAACTCATCGGCTGCCGTGTTGATGGGCGCACCCATGTTTAGCGGGACCGACCAGTTTTGCCACGTATCGTCAAGCCGGGTGCACCGGTAAATATCAGCCTTGCCCTTTTTACCGGGTGCGTTTCGATCGCTTGAAAAGTAGAGTGTTTTATCATCGGGGCCGATAAACGGGCCTACATCATCATCGCGCACTGAAATATTCAGTCGCTTGGGCATTGTCCATTTACCTCCTTCATTGTTGCTTACATACAAACTGCTTCGCTGGCTGTTTGGCATTTCACTGAAAAACATGATGATGTGCTTTCCATCCGATGACATGCTGGCCCCGTAAAACCTGCCCTTGTTCATTTCACGAAAGCCCGGTACCTCGATTTCAGTTAATACACCAGCCGGATTTACAATGGAAAATCCCTTTGTGTCTTTAACACGGCCTCCTTTTATAAACAGGGAGCCATCGGGCAGGCAGGTAAACACCTGGTTGCTGCGGTGGATGTTAAACGGGGGGCCCAGGTGTTTGGCGGCCGTCCACTCGCCTTTTTCATTCAGGGTCGACATCCAGATTTCGTCACTCCCCTCTTTGCCGTAATTGTTTTCAGGATGATTGTGTATGAAAAAATACAGCTGCTTCCCATCCTGCGAAATCACCGGTGCGGCATCGTGGTAAAAGGTGTTTACTTCGCGGTTCAGCTTAACCAGTTCGTACCGTGCGGCAAATTGTGCCGCAGCGGATGAAAACAGTACCAGGCTGATAAATAAAAAAGAGGGTCTCATCCAATGTATCTTTTAACTTAGTAAAGTTAACAAACATCAGACAATCCGGTAAAGTAATCCAATCTGTTAAAACAGGTTTTTGTGCAAAATGCCCCTGCCGCTCATGTAGATAGAAACCACAATCAATAACAGTGCAACCCCGTTAAAAATAAACATGCGCTTATGTTTCAGGGCGTCCAACGAAATTTTCTTTGCACCTATCCGTGCTACGGTAATTAATGTAATGGCCACCAGCATCAGAAAAATATGCTCAACCGACCAGTACCGCAGGGTACTGTCTTTCATTGTGTGTTCATTAAACTTCACATTCGGGCTTACAAAATACAGGATAAGGCCCACCACCAGTTGCAGGTGCGTAAAGATGAGCAGGTAAAGTGAGAGCTTGTTATCAAAGTTCGTGTAGGGCTTCCTGCCAAGCCATTTTCTAAACGAAATAACAACTACGGCTACAAGCACAAGCAAAATAAAGTAACGAAGCAGGGTGTGGGTATGTAATAAGCCGGTGTACATAGATTGCTTTATTTGAGGCGTGAAAATAGGAATGCTTTTCGAAACTTCCGAAAAATGATATTTTTACCTGCCTCATGAAATACTGCGCCTTTCTGCTTTTACTTGTTGTCGCCCCCTTTGCCGAGGCACAACCTGATGACAGCAGTGCTAAACCTCCGGATACGGTGCAGATCGGTACGTACATCATCAGCATTCATGATATTAATTTTCAGCAAAAAGAGTATACCATCCGTTTTTGGCTGTGGCTGATTTACCAGAACCTGCAGTTTGATTTTGCCAAACAGATTGACATACCCAACGCTAAAACCATCGAAGAACCTGAAGTACTGATGGATATGGTTGACGGCAAAATGTGGCAGCTTATGAAGATGAAATGCGTGATGAAGCAAAACTGGAAGGTGGGTGATTTTCCGTTCGATAAGCAACGGCTTGTTGTGCACATTGAAAACTCCATTTACGATCAAAACCAACTGGTATTTGTTGCCGATGAGTTCGGCAGCACATTTGACCGTGAACTGACACTTGACGGCTGGCGCATCCGCGATTTTAAAGTGAACACCAACACGCACGAGTACATTACCGTATTTGGCGACCCCCGTTCGGATATGATGCACTCTGAGTATGCTTCATTTAATATTGTAATTGACATTGAACGCGATGCCTGGGGGTTGTTTCTGAAAATTTTCATCGGCATGTACATCGCCTTTCTGATTGCCGCGCTCAGCTTCACACCGAAAGCCACCGAACTGGAACCCCGCTATGGCCTGCCGGTTGGCGGTTTGTTTGCAGCCGTGGGCAACAAGTATATCATTGACTCGCTGCTGCCCGAATCATCGTCATTTACCCTGGTGGATACGCTGCACACCATCACCTTCCTCGGTATTTTTGTAACCCTGCTGATTTCGGCTATTGCCCTTCGGCTCTATGAAAAAGACAAAAAAGAAGCAAGCGCCCGGGTTGACTATTGGGGCTCGCGCATTGTTATTGTGCTTTATGTTGTACTGAATATTGTTTTTGTGTGGCTGGCTGAAAAGTAGTTGTACCGCTATTATACCATGAGTCCATGAACCTAGTTAAACGAATTCTTCTCAGCCTGTTTGCAGTTCTTGTTCTGCTCGCTATCGCGCTGTTTGTTTACCTGCAAAGCCTTAAGCCGCAACTATCGGGCGAACAAACCCTGCCTGGATTGCAGCAACCTGTTGAGGTTTTGTTTGATACCTACGGTGTGCCACACATCTATGCACAAACCATGGAAGACGCCTATTATGCCCTGGGTTATGTACATGCCCAGGACAGGCTGTTCCAGATGGAGATGCTCAGGCGTGCGGCAGCCGGAAGACTGGCTGAAATTCTTGGTGAGGAGTTACTTCCTGTTGATAAATTTTTCAGAACACTGGGTCTTAACCATTTTGCCAAAGAACATGCAGCAAAATTTCTGAGTGCCGACTCGGCCGATTACCAACGGGCGGCCCACGCATACCAGCGCGGTATCAATCAATACATCAAAACCGGAAAAACACCCATCGAATTTACCATCATGGGTATTCCGAAAACGGAGTTCACCCCCGAAGACATTTACCTGGCGGTCGGCTTTATGTCGTTTGGGTTTGCCGAAGGGTTTCATGCCGACCCGGTGCTTGAAAAAATAAAATCGGAATGGGGCGAAAAGTACCTGGCTCCGCTCGCTGTACAAACTCCGCCCGATGCCGTGCAAATCAAGAATTACAACGGAACAGTAAAAACACATTCGGGCGATAAGCTGATTGCATCCATTCATCAGGCCATTGATAAAATACCTGTTCCGCTGTGGCAGGGGAGCAACGGCTGGGTTGTATCGGCCGAAAAGTCAGCCAGCGGATATCCTATTCTGGCCAACGATACGCACATCGGCTTTTCACAGCCTGCTGTTTGGTACGAGGCACACCTGGAGTATCCGGGCTTCAGTTTTTATGGTCATCACCTGGCCGGCATACCGGTGGGCCTGCTTGGCAACAACCGCTTTTGCGGATTCGGGCTGACTATGTTTGAAAATGACGATGTGGATTTCTTCCTCGAAAAATCAAATCCGGAAAATAAAAACCAGGTGATGTATATGGGCACCTGGGAAAATCTTAATGTAAGGGAAGAGAATATTCTGGTAAAAGGCTCTCGGGATGTTGCATTCGAGGTAAGAAAAAGCCGACACGGCCCGATTATCAACGGCATTGTTGAGAATACACCGGAAGAAGGAGAGCCCATCGCACTCTCATGGCTCTTGTTGCAGGTTGAAAATCATGCGCTGCAGGCTGCCTGGAAACTGAATCATGCCTCTACATTCGAAGAAGCCCGTGAAGCGGTCTCGCTGTTTTCAGCACCCGGCCTCAACGTAATGTATGCCGATACCGATAAAAATATTGCCTGGTGGGCCGCTGCGAAACTTCCGGTTAGACCAGACCATGTTGTGAGCAAACTCTTTCTGAATGGCGAAAGCGGCCGTGATGAATACACCGGCTTCTATGATTTTTCAAAAAATCCGCAAGCCGTTAACCCGCCCTGGGGGTTTGTGTATTCGGCCAACAACCAGCCTGAAGCGGTTGATGGTGTTTTGTACCCCGGATACTATTACCCCAAAGGCCGAGCCGGCCGGATTGTAGAATTGCTAAGCAGTGACAAAAAGTTTTCAGCGGAACAACTCAGCGCCCTGCAACTGGACGTTACCTCATCCATGCATGTTGAAGTAGCTAAAGAGATTGCTTCGGTACTCTCAACGTTAAACAAGCCGGCATTTGAAATACTGATTAAGGAACTCAATGCGTGGGATGGTTCACACCAGGCTACCCAGGTTGCTCCCGCCATCTATAACAACCTGCTTGACCAGATTATGCATGCCGCCATGCTGGATGAACTGGGTGAAACCGCGCTTGCTTCTCTGCTTAAAACTTCCGTTCCGAAAAATTCGTACCACCTGTTTATCGCATCAGCAGCAAACCCCTGGTGGGACGATGTAACTACTAAGGACAAAACCGAAGGCCGGGAAGAAATCGTTGAGCAGGCTGCGCACAGAACAATCGAATTACTCAAAAAAAGCTGCGGTGAAAAACCCGAATCATGGACGTGGGGCAAGATCCACACCCTCACCCACGTCCACGCACTTGGAGTTGTAAAGCCGCTGGACAAATTTTTTAATGTCGGGCCCTTCGTAGTTGATGGCGGCAGTGAGGTGATCAATAACCTGCATTACAAACTTGAAAACTCAGGTTACTTTAATGTTGATGGCGGGCCTGCTTTACGCAAGGTTACCGACTTTGGAGATATTGAAAATGGAATTACCATTTCACCAACCGGCCAAAGCGGCAATGTAATGAGCCCGCATTACAGCAACCAGGCCGAAATGTTCGCCACCGGCAAAACCCGGAAGATGACGATGAACCGCGAAGAAATCATATCCCAATCAAAAAACCGGCTCGTATTAAATCCCGCTGACTAACGTCAGTATTTTTTAGCAATCGAAATGATAAACATCAGGTCGCATTGTGACCGCAGTTACCGGAATTAACCAATTCTGTTGGTTAATTCATATCGGAATTAAGACCGATATGAACAACAAAAATCAAACCCATATGAAAACAAAAAATATCATCGTACTGGGCAGCAATTTTGGCGGGGCCACAGCCGCACTCGAATTGCAGCGCAAACTGAAGAACCAGGCCACCGTAACAGTTATTTCGCCTAACCCGGATTTTACCTTTATACCGTCCCTCATCTGGGTGCCTTTCGGCAGGCGCAAACTCAACGACATCAGCTTCCCGATAAGGCCGATCATGGAGAAAAAAGGAATCCGGTTTATACAGGATGCGGCCACGCGGGTTAACCCCCAACAAAACACCGTGGAAACAAAACAAAGTGGAAACTTTACCTACGACTATCTGGTCATCTCTACGGGCATCCAGATGGACTTTAACATTATTGAAAACCTGCATCCCGAAAAAGGGTATGTAGAAAATATTGTGATACCCAAATACGGTGAACGGGCCCTTAAAAAACTGGACGAACTGACGGCCAACCCTGGACCGGTAGTAGTAGGCGCCACACAAAGCGCAAGTTGTATGGGTGCAGCCTACGAGTACCTGTTTAATCTGGATAAGGAACTGCGTAAGCGCAAAATCCGCGACAAAGTAACGCTTACCTGGTTTACACCGGAGCCCTTCCTCGGGCACTTTGGTATTGGCGGCATTACAGGCGGCCAAACCATGCTTGAAATGTTTATGAAGATGTACAACATCAAGTGGTACACTAACGCCTCTGTCGATCGCATCGAAAAAGAAACTATTTACCTGAAGGACGGCACCGAACTGCCTTATAAAATGGCCATGATTATGCCACCGTTTATCGGAACGGAAGCCATGTTCCACTCACCCGAACTGGTTGACGAAAAAGGCTTTGTGGTTTGCAACGAGGGCTACCAGCATATTACGTACAAAAACGTGTATGCCGTTGGCCTTGCTGTTGAAGTAAAAGCGCCCTTTGCCTGCGTAGTGCCTTTCGGGGTGCCGAAAACCGGTTTCCCCACCGAAGTATCAGCCAAAATTGCCGTGAAGAATATCGTTAATGAAATTCGTGGTAAGCAAAAGTTTGTAAAACGCGATTGGGGTAAAATTCCGGCCGTGTGTGTAATGGATGCCGGCCACAAAGAGGTTATTATCATGGGTGACCACCTGTTTAAACCGCGTAAGTTTGCCGTGATGATACCCAACATTTTTAACGACTGGACCAAACTGCTTGTTGAAAAATATTTTCTGCTTAAGTTTAAGCACGGCCTGTCGATGCTCCCGTAGCCGTATGGCAAGCTGAGATTTAAAACTTTAGAAAATGAAAGTACACGTTCAAACACTGGATTTTACCCCCCGCCAGAGCCTGCTGGACCTGGTGAATGAAAAAGTAGAAAAACTCGAAAAGTTCAGCGACCGGATTATTGATAGTCGGGTGGTGCTGCGTATTGAGAAATCAGAAAAGAAAAACAACAAAGTGTGTGAGATACGGCTGGGCATACCCGGAAACGATCTGTTTGTAAAAAAGCAAACGGAATCATTCGAAGAGGGAATCCAGAAAGCAGTTGATACGCTGGAACGGCAACTGAAAGACTGGAAAGAAAAGAAGAGAAGCTAATTGAAACCCCGGGCAACACCGGGGTTTTTCGTTTATCAAATTCCTCTGGAATACAACCCCTGATTGTTGTACATTGGCCATCTCTAAATTCCCAATCTATGAAAAGAATTACGTGGCTACTTTTTTTGCTGGTCATTTTCGCAGCCAGCGCCCAGGAAAATATAATTTACCAACGCCCTCCGGAAGAAATTGCCAAACTCGTTGAAGCCCCGCTTACCCCGTTCGTCAGCTTTTCACCCGACCGGCAATGGATGCTGCTGATGGAACGTTCGGATTTTCCAACCATTGAACAATTATCGCGCCCTGAGTTGAGGCTCGCAGGCCTGCGTATCAATCCCGATAATTTCGGCCCCAGCCGCGGCAACTACATCATCGGGTTAAAAGCAAAACATATTGCAACCGGCAAGGAATACGAAATCAAAAATCTTCCTGCTCCATTATTATTAAACAGTGCCGGTTTTTCACCCGACAGTAAAAAAGTGGCGTTCATACAGAACAACCCTAACCAGCTTGAACTCTGGGTGATTGATTTAACATCGTTTACTGCCACCCGCATTACCGAGCGCAAACTTAACAATACGCTGGGCGGAGCCTATTCCTGGCTTTCTGATTCACAGCATGTACTGTTTACCGCGGTTCCGCAAAACCTCAGGCCGCTTCCGGCTAAATCGAGGGTACCAACCGGTCCGGTGGTGGAAGAAAACCTGGGTAAAAAAACACCAGCACCTACCTTTCAGGATCTGCTGAAAAACCCCTACGATGAAATGGCGTTTGAATACTACACCACCAGCGATTTGATATTGAAAAACCTGAATAGTGGTGAAGAAAAAACACTCAGTCCATCGGCTATACATGGTGATTACGATCCATCGCCTGATGGCAACCTTATACTGGTCGAGTTGATTCACAAGCCCTTCTCCTACCTGGTTCCGGTAAACCGGTTTCCTCACCTGGTACAGATAATTGATCGGGATGGTAAAACGGTGAAGGATGTGGTGGATGTTCCGTTAACCGATTACATCCCCATCGGCAACAATGCCACACACAAAGAACCGCGCAACCACGCATGGCGAGCCGATAAACCCGCCACCCTGTACTGGGTGCAGGCGCAGGATGGCGGTGATCCAAAAGCAAAGGCCGACATCCGCGACAAAGTTTTTACGTGGGATTTTCCGTTTACCGCTCAGCCAAAAGAACTTATCAGTCTGCCCTTGCGCTACGCGTATATAATCTGGGGTAATAACAGTACAGCCTGGGTGTACGAACGCTGGATTAATGACAGGAAAGAACGGACGTACCAGGTCAACCCGGAAACACTTGCCAAAAAAGTATTGATTGATCGCAACTATGAAGATGCCTATAACGATCCCGGCAATGCACTAACAACTTTCAATGCTTTCGGCCGAAGCGTTCTGATGGTCAATAAAGACAACTCGGTTTATTTCAGCGGGCAGGGCTCCTCGCCCGAAGGCGATATGCCCTTTCTGGATAAACTGGATTTAACCACCGGAAAGAAAAGCCGGCTGTGGCAATGCCAGGCACCTTATTACGAATTTGTTGTAGCCCTGCTCGATCCGAAGAAAGGTACGTTTGCCACTTCGCGCGAATCGAACAGCGAAAACCCGAATTATTATCTGCGCACCATCGGATCATCAAAGGTTACACAGCTTACCTCTTTTGAACATCCGTACCCGCAACTGCGCGATGTAAAAAAACAGGTGCTGCGTTACAAACGTGCCGATGGCGTTGACCTGACGGCTGATTTATATCTTCCGCCCGGCTACAAAAAGGAAGACGGCCCCCTGCCGGGTTTTGTCTGGGCGTATCCGCGCGAGTTCAAAAGCAGCGATGCGGCAGGGCAGGTGCGCGGATCTAAATATTCGTTTACCCGGCTAAGTTCGGGCGGCCCCATTTTCTGGGTAGCCCGTGGCTATGCCGTGCTGGATAATGCCACCATGCCTATTGTAGGTGAAGGCGAAAAAGAACCTAACGATACCTACGTTGAACAACTGGTGGCCAGCGCACAGGCCGTGGTTGATTATGCCGCTTCGCTGGGTGTGCTGGATAAAAACCGTGTTGGGGTTGGCGGGCATTCGTATGGTGCATTTATGACGGCCAACCTGCTGGCCCACTCCGATATTTTCAAAGCCGGCATTGCGCGCAGCGGAGCGTACAACCGAACCCTTACTCCCTTCGGCTTCCAGGCCGAACCCCGTACCTACTGGGAAGCTCCTCAGGTTTACTACATCATGTCGCCCTTCTCGTTTGCCGATAAACTAAAGGAGCCCATCCTGTTCATTCATGGTGAAGCCGACAACAATACAGGCACGTTCCCTATTCAAACCGAACGGTTCTACAACGCCATTAAAGGGCATGGTGGTACAGCACGGTTTGTTTTACTCCCCCACGAAAGCCACGGCTATGCCGCTAAAGAAAGCATTATGCACACCCTTTGGGAAATGGATCGCTGGCTGGAAACGTACGTAAAGCATGAGGGAAAGGAAGCGAAAAAAGCGGATGCTAAGGCCGGAAAGTAATGACATTTGCGGGTAGCTGAACCATCAAACCGTTGCAACGAGAGTAAAAGCTTTATCCGGTAATCCATGCATAGCGTCCGTTGGTTGTTGCTGGTTTTATTTGCTTTTGTACCCGCGTTGTTGATGCACTGTACACAAAAGGAACCCCCGGAGTACGACACGCTTATCCTCAACGGAATGATCTATAACGGATCGGGATCACCCCCTTTTTATGGCGACATTGGAATACTCCACGACTCCATAGCCGCCATCGGGAACCTGAAGCATGCGAAATCAAAAAAAATAATTGATGCCGGAGGATTAGCCGTTTCGCCTGGTTTCATCAACATGAACAGTATGGCCTCCCTGTCACTCATGCTGGACGGTCGCGCGATGAGTGATATCAAACAGGGAGTTACGCTTGAAATCTTCGGTGAAGGTTGGAGTCCGGGTCCTGTAAAAAGAAAAACACAAAGCGAATCTGACAGTTTATGGACTACACTGGGTGGTTTTTTTGATTACATGATGAAGCGCGGAGTTTCTCCAAACATTGCCTCTTTTGTAGGTCATACCTCCGTCCGCAATTTTGTGCTGGGTTTTGCCAACCGGAGACCGGATTCGACAGAAATTGAACAAATGAAACAACTGGTCCGCGAAGCAATGCAGCAGGGCGCACTGGGTTTGAGTTCTTCACTCATCTATCCGCCCGCAAGTTATGCTGAACCGGAAGAGCTCATCGCATTGGCTAAAGTAGCCGCTGAATATCATGGTATTTACATTACACACATGCGCAGTGAAAGCGATTTTATTTATGATGCCCTGCAGGAAACTTTCCGGGTAGCCCGGGAAGCTTCTATACCAACGGAGATATACCACCTTAAAATCAATCATGCACGAAATTGGAATAAACTCGATAGCGTGCTCGCCAAAATCGAAAGAGCCCAACGGGCCGGCCTCAAGATCACAGCCAATATGTACCCGTATGCCGCTTCGAACACCTCCTTACAGGAGCGCATACCGGATTGGGTACAGGAAGGTGGCGGATCGACCATGCGGAAACGTCTGAAAAACCCTGCCATTCGCAACAAGGTGCTCCATGAAATGGCCGCGGGCATACCGATCAAGAACTCCGAACCAGAAGATGTGCTGATCCTTGGTTTCCGGCTTGATTCCCTAAACAAACTTTATCAGGGTAAGCGTCTGGACGAAGTGGCCCGAATGCACGGGAAAAATGCCGATGAAACTGTACTTGATCTGATCGTTGCTGACAAATCCCCTGCAGCAGCGGTCTATTTTCTGCAATCTGAAAGCAACGTAAGGAGGATACTGCAGTTACCTTATGTTAGTTTCGGTTCAGATGGGGCTTCTCTTGATACCACCGCCCTATTCAAGAATTGGAATACCCATCCACGGGCTTTTGGAGCATTCGCCAGGGTACTCGGAAAGTATACGCGTGACGAAAAACTTATTTCCTTGCAGGAAGCCGTCAGACGGATGACATCACTTCCGGCCTCCAACTTGAAGCTGACAAGACGGGGACAGCTTCAGCCGGGCTTCTTTGCCGACATTGCTATTTTCGATCCTGATAAGGTCCACGATCCTGCCTCGTACGAAAACCCAAAGCAACTCGCAACCGGAATGGTGCACGTACTTGTTAATGGCGTGCCGGTGTTGAATAACGGAATACCCACCCCCGCACGCCCAGGTCGGGTAATTAAACGGTAATAAAAAACTTATGCTCCACTCAGTGACACGTACTATTAACTACAAATAAAAAAAATATGAAAAACCTGCTTTATCTCCTCTTGCTTTCAGCAACACTGTCTTGTCAAACAACAACCTATGATCTCATCATTCGCCAGGGAACCCTGTATGACGGTTCGGGTAAAGCGCCTGTGGTTACCGATATCGGCATTAATGCCGATACCATTGCGTTTATCGGGGATCTGTCGCGGGCGAAAGGAAAAACCGAAATCAACGCCAACGGCCTGGCTGTTTCACCGGGCTTTATCAACATGCTCAGCTGGGCCACAGAGTCGCTTATTCTGGATGGCAACTCGCAGGCCGACATCCGACAGGGTGTTACCCTTGAAGTATTTGGTGAAGGCTGGTCGATGGGGCCGTTGAATGAGAAGATGAAAGCGGACCAGCAGGATATTATGATGCGCAACCCCGACTGGAAATATGATATTGACTGGACTACCCTGGGTGAGTACCTCGAATCGCTGGAGCGGAGAGGCATTGCACCCAATGTGGCTTCATTCGTAGGAGCTACAACGCTGCGTATTCATGAACTGGGATATGCCAACCGCCTGCCCACAGCCGAAGAAATGGAACGGATGAAAGCCCTTGTAAAGCAAGCCATGGAAGAAGGTGCACTGGGTGTGGGTTCATCGCTGATATACGCCCCTGCCAACTATTCTTCGACCGAAGAACTTATTGAACTCTGCAAAGTAGCGGGCCAGTACGGGGGTATGTACATAACCCACATGCGCAGCGAAGGCAACAACATTTTCGGTGCGGTTGATGAAACCATCCGCATTGCACGCGAAGGCAACCTGCCGGCCGAAATCTACCACCTTAAAATGGCCGGCAAAGAAAACTGGTGGAAACTGGACTCAGTCATGGCGATGATCGATAAGGCCAATAAAGAAGGACTTAAGATCACAGCCGATATGTACACCTATCCTGCCGGTGCCACCGGTTTGGATGCTACCATGCCGCCCTGGGTGCAGGAAGGTGGTATAAAAGAATGGATCAAGCGACTGCAGGATCCGAAAATCCGCAAAAAGGCACTGGATGAAATGCGCAAACCATCTGACAAATGGGAGAACTTGTTACTGATGGCCGGCAGCCCTGACCGGGTACTGTTGCTTGATTTTGCCAATGATTCGCTGAAGCGCTTTGTCGGCAAAACGCTGGCCGAAGTGGCGGCATTCTACGGCAAATCGCCAGAAGAAACAGCAATGGATCTGGTTATTACCGACAGCACCCGCGTTGGTACGGCTTATTTTATGATGAGCGAAGAAAACATTAAACGGCAAATCGCCCTGCCTTATTTAAGCTTTGGTTCCGATGCCGAATCGCCCGCTACCGAAGGCGTATTTATTAAAACCAACACTCACCCGCGCGCGTACGGCAACTTTGCCCGGCTGCTCGGCAAATACGTTCGCGATGAGAAAGTAATCACATTGGAAGAAGCCATCCGTAAACTTACCTCGCTGCCGGCTGCCAACCTTAAAATTCAAAAACGCGGCTCGTTGAAACCCGGCTATTATGCCGACCTCGCCATTTTTGATCCGGCCAAGGTGCAGGATCACGCCACCTTCGAAAAACCACACCAGTATTCCACCGGTATGGTGCATGTTTTTGTAAACGGAACGCAGGTATTGAAAGACGGAGAGCACACCGGGGCCCGGCCTGGCCGGGTAGTAAGGGGCCCGGGGTGGAAAAAACAGTGATGCTGGCCAATAACATTCTTGCTTTACTTAAATCACTAAACCTTAAAACTAAATTGCCTGCGGGCATTAAGGCCATGAATCCGTACCAGGATTCATCGGCCTTTGCTTTATGCCGGGCATTTTATACCAGGTTTTACAACGATAACAAACCCCGTACTTTAATTCTCGGCATCAACCCGGGTCGGTTTGGTGGTGGTATTACCGGCATTCCGTTTACCGACCCGATAAAACTTGAAACACGTTGCGGCATTAAAAATGAATTACCTAAAAAAGCCGAACTCTCGGCCGATTTTATCTATACGATGATTAGTGCCTACGGGGGTGAAAAAAAGTTTTATGATAAATTTTATATCAGCGCAGTTTGCCCGCTGGGTTTTGTGAAAGACGGTAAAAATCTGAACTATTATGACTCTCCTGAACTGCAACATGCTGTTTATAATTTTTGCGTGCAATCTATACAACAGCAAATAAACTTCGGGCTGAACCGGGAAATATGTTACTGCCTTGGCGAAGGTAAAAACTTTGACTTTTTAAGCAGGCTTAATAGCGAATACCAGTTCTTCAAACAGGTTATTCCGCTTCCGCATCCGCGGTTTATTATGCAGTACAGGCGTAAGCGTGTTCAGGAATATATTGACCGGTACCTGGAGGAACTCAAATAAAAAAGTCAGGCCTGACCTGACTTGGTACCCCCGGCAGGAATCGAACCTGCACCTAGAGCTCCGGAGGCTCTCGTTATATCCATTTAACTACAGGGGCAATGGAGCGCAAAAATAGCAGATTGCGCTGATTTACTTATCAATGCCTAAATCTTTTCTCATTTGGCGGGTAAGCTTCATTTTCACCAATTCATACGATTGCCGTACGAGGAATTCCCATTCCTTTTTCTTTAATTTTTCCGGTTGGGTTGACAAAACCCATTTGGCACGCGCCAGGTAAGGAGCCGGCATAAAGCCATCGCGCGATGACAGTTCATCGAAATCGTGGTCAGGCACTTTAAAAGATACCTTCAGCGGAGGTTCGAGCGAGGTTACGCAAAACATTTTTCCACCAACCGAGAATACAAGGTCGTTGTCCCACTTCACATCCTCGGTTACGGCAGGTAAACTCATACAAAAACTTTCAAGATCATCAATGCGCATGGAGAAAATAAATGAAGTTTTGAATAATTGAATGCTCAGTACAAATCTAACCACATCAACACCATAGAGCGAACTGCTACCACTTCATAAGTATGCAAATATATAGTCGAAAATTTGGCAAATTCAAAACCTTCCGTTACCTTTATTATAGTTTTAAACTATATGTTTAACTAAAACAAAAGCGCTATGGCAAAGAAAGCGAAAAAGAAAGCTAAGAAAGCTGCTAAGAAGAAGAAGTAAGCTTCTTGATTTTCTAAATCAATGTACAATAAAGGTTGATCCAGGATCAACCTTTATTGTTTTACATGCCTTGCTACGTCTTTACTTTCTGGGCCGGGTTACCAAATACTGTTTCTCCTTCCGCTACCGGTGCAATTACAACTGAACCCGCTCCTATCCGTGCATTTCTACCGATTGTTAAACCGGCAACAATTGTAACACCGGTTCCGATAAATGCACCTTCTTCAATAACCGCACCCGGATTAATAATGCTGCCTGCACCAATTTGTACGTAATCACCAATTTGCGCACCCACTCCGATAATGGTGCCCGCATGAATAACGGCATGATTGCCGATAACAACACCCGCACCCGCCTGTACGGAACGATCAATCAGGTTACCATGACCCAGCACTGCTTTTGGCGACAGGTATGCTCCCTTATGCACTGCATTAACAGGCTGTACGTGCCGTTGCTCATTCAACATGGTCACCAGGTTTTTCTTTAAACGATTTTCATCAACGGCCACGCAGGCTTCGCACTTCTTTCCGATTAATTTCAGAAAACCGTTATCATCCATACTGCCAAGCACAGTGGCATCGTCAACCTCCTGGCCGTGCAGCTTCTTGTCATCATCCAAAAAACCATACACCACATTACCGTTACTCTCAAGAATTTCTTTGGCCATGCGGCCCAGATAGCCGGCACCCAAAATAATAACAGGATTTTCCATAATTACAGAATTGATAAACCGCGGCAAAGGTATAACGAACAAGCCAACCGGCCATCTTACTTCGGCACCAAAAAACGTTCAAGCGACCGTTGTAAAAAGGGTTGCTGTGAAACAAGCAGAACAAAAAAAGGAAGGTACCCAACCCGGTAGCGAACCAGTGTACCCACATTGGGTGTACTTAACGCTATAAACACAGCTAACAGGGCCATGTAAACAAGAATCGCCACAACCCATAACCGGTAAGAAGCAACGGGTAAGCGACTCATGGCCGGAATTGCAAAAAGCGCCAACACCAGCAACATCAGGTTTTCAAAAACCGACAGCACCTGCAGAAAATTTGAAAACCTCGGAATGACCGGGGCGAAAAATCCTGAAACAAATGCCTGTGGTATATGTTGTAACAAACCACCCCATGTTGGCTTCAGGTTATTGTAATGAATAAGGTTATCCGGGTTGGATTGAGCCTGCACCAATTGATGTGTTTCATAAACAATGGTTGAAATCCGGCCGATCTTCAGGTTGGGGTGTAAGAGCCCCCCCAATGATAAGAACAACGCCAGCACCACCAAAAAAATAAATACTTCGCTGATAAAAGAAGTTTGCTTAAACTTTTCGGCCATGTATTGGGTTAACAGCAGAGCCGTGACAACGGGTATAAAAACAGCTGCATAATAATATTTCAAACTCCACACAATCCACAAGGCCGGCACCAATAGTAAAACGTTTAATAAGGTGAGTTGATGCCGCAGTCCCACTTTAATGGCGAACGAAGCCAGGTAAAACAAACCGGCCATGGCCAGGCTTTCTTTTAAGATGCCTGAACTCCAGAATACACATGAGGGAAAGAACAAAAAAGCCACCACGGCCGGGATGGCGAGTGCCGAACTAAACCTGGTTATCCATGCAGCCAGATGCCACGCAGCAAGAAACGAAAGAAGTGAAAAGAAAAGTGAACTAAGGTAATAGTTGCCGCCCGTAAACAAGGTTGTTACGCTTACCAGTTTTACAAAAAGCAATGTCCGGTGTTCTCCCAGAAAATAGCCGTCAGGCGCAGCAACGAGCATCTTCAGGTAGGTTGGTATATCCCGCAGCGCCATTTCCCGTAACTGAAGTGCCGACTCATAAAAAAGAATGGTATCGCTTTGCGCATAATACCGGTAATGAACGAAACCAACTGCCATTCCGGCCGCCAGCTTTAAAACCGCTGCCGGCCAATAGAATTTTTTTATTGAAGAGTTATCCTTACGCCAGGTCCAATAAAGGATTGCCGTAATGGCTGCCAGGTTAATTGTGGTAATCAAAATACTCATTTCGGTTTAACAAGGCTGGCCCCGATGGTGCATTCCAGGCATCTTCGTTTACGGCAGTAATCAGCATACAATTCAAGCAACGCCTGGCTGTCGAAGGAGGATTTCACTTCCAACCCAAGAGACAAATACTGTTTAATAATGGCGTTCTTTTCGGCCGGGATGTGCTGTAAGATTGACACAGCCCTGTCAATATACTGTTGGTCATCCTGTTGTTTGCCATACGCTACCAGCAGAGGTACAACCGTATTGATAAGCACACCATCAATGCTGCTTTTACCAAACACGGGTACCGATTTTACTTCTTTGCCAAATTGATAATGACAAAGCCAATATGCAGACTGCCGGATGGCGAGTGCCTCAACTAATTGCTTATGGTCAGCATTTATAAACGTTGAAAAAAGATTAGATTGGTTCGAAAGCAGCGTTGCAAACTGCGCCAATCGTACAGTAGGAAAGTTGGCCGGTCGCAACCGCAGAAACCTCCATTGTGCTTTATTGAGCATGTTGTTTGCCAGGCCATACTTATGGGCAAGCAAAGCAAACTCCTTTTTAAGCGTTGTGGTGTATTCATCTTCCTCCACCTTCTCCAGCATTCCGGCCATTCCGAACAACAGCGCTTCAACCTGCATTGGCTGATTGACATGCTTGAGAATAATTCTATAAGCAAGCACATTGGCCAGTTGTTCAAAAGGTTCAGCATTTACCCTAAAACCAAAATTTCTGGCCAGTAACTGGAAGGTTGTCTCGTTCCAATCACCTTTATTCTGTTCAAGGAAGGCAATTACAAGCAGGGCTTTCTTTTCGAGCCGTTGCAGCAACACCTTATCCATCATGGATAACCGGATAACCGGATCAACTTTTAAAACAGAATGGGCACACGGAATGGTCTCGGCACTGGTTATCAGGTTACGGTACCGTTTCCATAGTTCCGGATCAACACGAGCCTTTAAAACCAGGGTCGGCATGCGTGTCCCATCCGACCGGCTAATGACTTTATCCTCCTCCCATACAACATGAAGGATAACCCGCTCATAGGCGGCATCCGCATCGTGGTGATGGTTCACCCAACCTGAGGCCTGGATATGAATTTCAACGCTTCCGCGCCATTCCAGTGCTCCGATTTTAATTCGTGCATCGCTGAAATCCGGACCGGCATCAGCGTTTTTGATACCCGGATTAAAGACTTCAATGGTCTCTCCTCCGGAGGTAAAGAGTTCCTTCTTATCGAAATACTGGAATTGCCAAACATAATGAAGGAAGGACTCGGTCATGTAAATTCCGATTAACCGTTAAATAACTACACCAATCCCTTATCGCGCAGGTGTTTTTCCATAACCTGTTGAACCTGCCCGGCTGCAACAGCGGCTGCCTCTGCAAAATTGCTTTCGGCCGAAGCGTAGATGATGGCTCGCGAAGAATTAACCAGCAATCCGCAATCAGCGTTCATGCCGTTCACCGAAATCATATCCAGGTCGCCACCCTGGGCCCCAACACCAGGCACAAGGAAGAAGCTGGCTGGGGCAAGTTCACGAATGTGCTTAATTTTTTCAGCTTGTGTGGCACCCACCACAAACATGAGCTGATCGGGCGATGCCCAGGTTTGGGCTTTCACTATCACCTCCTCATACAACCTGCGGTCAGTCACTTTTGATTCAATGAGTTGAAAATCGGCACTACCCGGATTGGAGGTATGCGCCAGCAGAATAACCCACTTGTTTTTGAATTGCAGAAATGGTTTAACCGAATCCTCACCCATATAGGGCGCTACGGTAATTGCATCAAAATTCAGTTGTTCAAAAAATGCTTTTGCGTAAAGGGCAGACGTGTTGCCGATATCGCCCCGCTTGGCATCGGCTATGGTGAAGCATTCTTTGGGAATATACGCCAGTGTTTTCTTCAGGCTTTCCCAGCCTTTGGTGCCATTGGCTTCATAAAAAGCTGTGTTCAGTTTATAGGCAACCGCAACATGCCGGGTGGCATCAATAATCTGGCGGTTGAATTCAAATACCGGATCTTCGGATGAGGCCAGGTGAGCAGGCAGTTTACCAACATCAGTATCCAGGCCGATGCACAGGTATGATTTCTTTATTTTGATTTGTTCGGTTAGTTCCTGGCGGTTCACGAAATTTTAACTATGGCTTGAAATTATAAAAATATTGTTAATAGTAGCCTCTCCGATAAACCCTTGACCTATTACTAGGCACGCTTTATTTTGCATCAACAAATTGCAATATTCCTAATGAAAACATTCGGCTGGCTTGTGTTAGTTGCAGTAACAGTGCCTGCTTACCTTCTGGCGCAGATTTCAGGCCAGGTAAAAGATTTTAAATCCGGACAATTTCTTAAAAATGCAGAGGTTTTCATCGACAACACACTGGTACACGTTACAACCGATGACAAGGGCTATTTTATGCTGGAGGGGCTTCAACCGGGAATTTACCGGGTAGGCTGCGCTGCACACGGACGTGAAACTACCTATCAGACGGTGCGCCTGGAGAAACAGGAGAAGTATCTTCTATTCCTTCTTAAAAAGGACGCGGGAAAAAAACTTACGGATAAATCGCTTACTGCAGAAGTACTTAAAGCAATTGTATCGCAAAACAACATTATTCCCGGCTGGAATGAACGTTTCATAACGAAGACGGCTCAATTCAAGTACATCGATGAAGAGAATGGTCGTAGAATTTATGGAAAATTTGAAGCCGATAATCTGGCACTGGGCTATCAGGTTACAGGCCATGTTATCAGCTACACCAAAGAGCAACTTCTTTACCTGTTGCAGTTCTATCAGATGAAAGGGACAGAAGAAGAACAAAAATTATGGGAGAAAAACCGGTTTATCACGTATCAGTATGGTGTAAACCACTTTCTTGAATCCATCTTACAAAATACGTATCACCTTAACGGGTATAAAATTACAGATGAGCATGGCAACGCGGTTAGCCCGGAGAATTTTTTAACTACAGGGTTTAGCGGACAGACGAACTCCCTTAACCTTAAGGGCAAGTTAAATGTTACCATGGGCACGATTGAGGAAGGATATGAGTCGTGGATTGAGGCGGATGGCCGTATTGTATTTTCAGATGTTGGGCAAATACTGAATTCCGATTCTGTAAGAATTGGCGGAGTGTTTAATGAGAAAAGTTTATCCTTTCAATTACCGAATGAGTACACGCCCAGTGTTGAGAAAAAAATTTTCTTACTGGAGCCCTATTTTGAAAAGGCCTACCTGCACCTGGACAAGCCCTATTATTTACCCGGTGACACGATTTGGTTTAAGGCCTACATGAATTACAACCACCTGAGCCTGATTGAGTCATTAAGCACTGTGTTGCACGTAGAACTGATTGAGCAACACGAAGGCGGCCGCATACTCTTTGAAAAGAAACTGAAAATTGATGATGGTGAAGCCTGGGGCGAATTTGTTATACCCCAATCCTATTCATCTGACTACCTGGCTATACGGGCTTACACCAACTGGCAACGCAACTATGGAGACGACCAGTTTTTTCTAAAGTACCTGCCGATTATTAAACGAAGCTCTAATCACATTGGTGAACGAAGTGAACTACAAACCAACAACCTTGTTCAGCTTAAGTTTGACAAGAGGCAGTACAAACCCCGTGAAAGAATATCGTTCAGTATCAGAGTAAATAACGAACTAAACCAACAGGTATCGGCATGGATGTCGGTTTCCGTTACCGATATGTCAATGGTTCGGCTCTTGAACGATTCTGTTGTAATTGTTAAAACCCATACAATTAAGCCCCCTCCTGCAACTACTCGTATCAACTATCCGCTGGAAAGAGGACTTACTGTTAGCGGCCAGTTTTTTAATGAAGCCGGCAAACCCACCATGGTATCCCTTACCATGATGGGGGACCAGTTAAAGCAGGTATTTAAATTTGATACCGACCCATATGGTAAATTCTCAATGGCCGGTCTTGAATTTTATGATTCCATGCCAGTACGGTATTCAGCAACATTGGGTAAAAAACTACTATACACCGGCAAACTGGTTTTTGACCAGCGCAACGCTGCTCCTTTAAAGCTTTCCTGGCCGGCCCCAGTCAGGAACCTTGAGCGGGCTGATTTTAAAATCGATAAAAATACCACCCTCCTAAATGAAGTAATCATTCAGGCCAAACGAATTGCTGAAGAAAAAAGAGAAGTCAATAAACCTATCATCTTCCGACCATTTGGTGAGCCGGATTATATTATGGAGGGCTCACAACTTAATTACGGGGCTGTTAATGTTATTGAAATGATGCGGGGAAAAATTCCCGGGCTAATCATAAACCTTAATGGCATAGATTATGAAATCCGTTTTGCAAGAGCGGCTTCTTTTGGGCAAGCCCTGTCACCACTAATATTAATTGATGATCAGCCTGTTGGCGGGAGTGCACAAATGGCCTTGCTTTCCATTAACCCTGCTGATGTTGCTGCCATCGAAGTAACCACACGGCTAAATTCGCTTTATGGATCGACTGGAGCAAACGGAGTTATCGCAGTGTACACCAAGGGTGGCGGCCTGCGCGGTACTTTTGAAGAGTACGAAAGCGTTAAACGGATTAAACTAAATGGTTTTGCAACACCTGCCAAATTTTACGGGGTAAATCACAAAGCTTACTTTATTCCGCCAAATTCTGATTTCAGAACCACATTGTACTGGAATCCATCCGTGATCTCGTCAACGCGCACAGGATCCGACCTCGTATCGTTCTTTGCATCGGATTCACCCGGACCTTATTTAATCACTATTGAAGGCGTTACGGCAGAAGGAAAACCCTTCAGAGCGGAACAACTATTGGAAATAGCGCCTGATTAACATTTACCGCAAATCAATAATCTCTACCCCGGGGTATTTCTTCGGATCGAACGTGAAAAAATTATCAGCTACTGCTACGTTCGGGGTAAATTTGGTGATGGCATATTTGTATTTGTTACCGCCTTTATCAAACATCGTCCAGCTCTGAATGCTGCGGTCTTTCTTTGAAATGTTCATCCGGATTTTAAAATACTGGGCATCTTTCCTTTCAGGCACCAGGTCAACCACTTCGCAAAGTACACCTCCTTCGGTAACATCTTCCAGGTATAAATACTTGAATCCCTTCTTATATACTTCATAAATCTTGGAAGGATTGATTTCGTCTGATGAAGGATCGTAATTGTCGATGTTCACTTCTTTGGCTGCCGGCAGGTACGTCCAAACGGTGGTGCCATTATTAATAATTTCCTGGTCATCCATTACCAGCCTGAACTTCTCTCCTTTTACCGTAATCTTGCCTTTAAACTCTTCTTTTATTCCTTCTGTTTCGTTGGTCAGGCTGTGGCTGATGTTTGCCTCAAAACTGGTATATGACTTATACTTTTTACTCATCGCCTCCAGGATTTCGAGGGCTTTGGGGTCGTATTGTGAAAAACCCAGGTTTGCAAAGAGCAACAGTACAAGAAAGGAAAATGCCTTTTTCATTGATTTCTGAATAGTTTTTTGATGTTTATTGGTGCAAAACGGAGGGCAAAAATAGGTGCTTATCCGTGTTTTTCCTTCAAACTATTCAATAATTGTTCCAAACTCAGTTCGTCTTTAATGAGTACCTCCCGCGCCTTGCTGCCTTCAAACGGCCCTACAATGCCGGCCGCTTCCAACTGGTCAATCAGCCGGCCGGCCCGGTTATAACCAAGTTTAAGTTTGCGCTGAATGAGCGAAGTACTGCCCTGCTGGTGCATTACTATCAGGCGGGCGGCTTCCTCAAACAAGGCATCGCGTTCGGCCAAATCAACCGTTGAGGCACCACTGTCTTCATCTTCATACTCAGGCAACAGGTAGGCCGAGTCATACCCACGTTGTGCCCCTATGTATTCACATATTTTTTCAATTTCAGGTGTGTCCACAAAAGGCGATTGAAGCCGGATGATATCCGAGCCGGATGAAAGGAGCATATCGCCCATCCCTACCAGCTGATCGGCCCCACCGGTATCCAGAATGGTACGTGAATCAACTTTTGACGTTACCCGGAAGGACAAGCGGGCCGGGAAGTTGGCTTTGATAACCCCGGTAATTACATTAACCGAAGGGCGTTGCGTAGCCACAACCAGGTGAATACCAATGGCACGTGCCAACTGGGCTAACCGTGCAATGGGGGTCTCTACTTCTTTACCGGCCGTCATCATCAGGTCGGCCAGCTCATCAATAACCAATACAATGTAGGGCAAAAAGCGGTGGCCGTCTTTCGGATTAAGTTTTCGAGCCACAAACTTGGCATTGTATTCTTTTAAGTTCCGTGCCCCGGCATCCTTTAAAATCTCGTACCGGTTTTCCATTTCGATACACAATGAGTTGAGCGTATGAACCACTTTTCGTGTGTCGGTAATAATGGCCTCCTCGCTGTTAGGCAGTTTGGCCAGGTAGTGGCGCTCAATTTTGCTGAACAGGGCCATCTCTACCTTTTTCGGATCAACCAGCACAAACTTCAGTGTGCTGGGATGCCGCTTATATAATAAGGAGGTAAGAATTACATTTAAACCTACTGATTTACCCTGCCCGGTTGCACCGGCCACAAGCAGGTGCGGCATTTTGGCCAGGTCAATCACCATCACTTCATTCGAAATGGTTTTACCTAATGCAACCGGTAACTCCTTATCGGTTTTTTGAAAGGCCTGAGTGGCCAGCACCGAACGGATGCCCACCATCTCGCGGTTTTTATTGGGTACTTCAATGCCAATAGTACCCTTGCCGGGAATAGGCGCAATAATGCGAATGCCCAGGGCTGAAAGGCTCAATGCAATGTCATCTTCCAGGTTTTTTATTCTTGAAATTTTAATGCCGGCATCGGGTACAATCTCATAAAGAGTCACTGTCGGGCCGATGGTGGCTTTAATGCTGGTAATACCTATTTTGAAATTGGTTAATGTAGCAAGGATTTTATCCTTGTTCTGGTTCAACTCCTCCTGAGTCACCTGTACTTTACCGGTATCGTATTCGTTCAGCAACTCAAGGGGTGGAAACTTGTAATTGCTCAGGTCGAGGGTCGGGTCGTAAACACCTTTTTCCTCCACCAGCTTTTCAGCCAGTTCATCGGTCTCCAGCCGTTCTTCAATGATAAAGTCAGGTTCCTGTTTTGGAGTTTCTTTCTTCGGGGGTTGGGGTTTTTCTACATCAAGTTTTACTTCCTGTGCCGGTGTTACAGGTTCTTCCGGCTTAACCACAACAACCGGTTCAGCAACAGGCTTTTCAATTTCAACCTGCTGGGGCCAGTTGTCCTGTTCATCGGTATACCCGGTAACCGGTTCGGTGGGTATTAGTGCATCATTACCCATCGGTTTGGGGTCCTTAACAAATACAGGAATGGCCGTTACGTTAAAAAAGAAGATGATGAAAACAAAAAGCGAGAGAGCCAGCAGCATAAATGTGCCCCATCCTAACAGGCTATGCGAAATGCCGGCAAGGGCATAACCGACTTTACCACCCAGGTAACTCCATTCGGCAGGGCCATCAATACTAAAAGTAAGGTAACCGAATAGCAGGCAGAGCCATAAGCCCGCAAAAACCGAAAACAGTGTTACCGAACCAATGGATAGCAGGGTTCGCTTAAACACCATCCGGATACCCAGTAAAAAGAAAATAGGTGGAATAAAAAAGGCCGAAAGACCGAACCCGTTATAGATAACCTGGTGCGAGGTCCATGCTCCGAAGAATCCCAGCCAGTTTTCAACTTCACGGGCTGCCTCCAGTACGGAATCGCCCGACTGAACCACTATGCTCATATCGGCTTTGCCGGTAAACAGATACGACAGAAACGCAATGAACAGGAAGAGTGAGCTGACCAGCAGAAAGAATCCCAGGGCTAGTATGAGTTTCGGATCGTTAAAAAATTGGAAAGATGACTTTCCTGTTTTGCTCTTCTTCTCTTTTTTGTCCGGTTTCCGAAAGGTGTTTGACTTGTAGGTGTTTTCGGCCATTAGTTTAAAAAGTACTCAAAGCTACGGAAAAAACTGTTAACCAATTAACCAACCTACCTTAATGCAAGTGTCAGTTAGCTTTGAACTAAAACTGAATTATATTGAACTCAAACTTAATGAAACCAAATGAAGCGTACGGTTATTAACCGGGTCTTTGCTCCAGGAACAGCCTGGTTCATGCTGCTACTCATACCCATTACGTTTGTCG
Source organism: Flammeovirgaceae bacterium (assembly GCA_015180985.1). Taxonomy (NCBI): domain Bacteria; kingdom Pseudomonadati; phylum Bacteroidota; class Cytophagia; order Cytophagales; family Flammeovirgaceae; species Flammeovirgaceae bacterium. The sequence goes on along the minus strand of CP054185.1, from coordinate 1,601,471 downwards.
GATTCTACACTACTTATTATTCGAAATTAAGCTACCCGCATCCACCCATCGTGCACCTTCATGGATTGTTGATGGTCGTTTGGTTGGCGCTTGTGGTTACACAGCCTTTACTTATCCATTATAATAGGTTTTCAGCACACCGGTTTACCGGAAAACTGAGTTACTTTGTAATGCCCGTGATACTCGTCTCTGGCTACTTTATTCTGTGCTACTCCTACCAGCGCGCACTGCAAGGTGATGATGTTGGACCACCCGGTTATTTTCCGGAAGATCTTCCGCTCAACATCAAGGCAGCCGAATTCACAATTATTGGAACAGTGTACTGGATTTGGCTTATCGTTTACTACATACTGGGTGTAGCCTTCAGAAAAAATGTAGTGGCGCATGCCACTTTTATGCTGGCAGCCGCTTTAACCATTCTGGGTCCTGCCGGTGACCGGTTGATCGGTCACATCTGTGATGCATTCGGGTGGCCGTTCAATGCAATTGCCGGAAATTTTGTGTTTGCACTGGTCGTGATTGTTTTTCTCTCTTTGTTTGTATTGCATCTCAGGCGAAAACTCAGTGTGTGGCCATCCCTTTTGGTTGTCGTCTTGCAACTCACTGGGATATTTTTCTTTTACCACATGCCATTTCATCCCACCTGGAATTGGCTGGCGGCCATTTTATTTGGATGAGTTTATCCTAGATGGTGAAAAAAAATTAATGCTAAATTGAATCATCAATCATAGTACACCTCATGCGGTTATCAGGACTACTGCCGGCAGTATTCACATGTTGGGCAATTTATCAGGTTATGGCCCAGGTACCCAACCTGGAGTGGGCAAAAAATACAGCAGGCCCGGCCTATAAAGAAAGCAACGGCATTACCATTGACCCCTTTGGTAATGTATATATTATCGGTACGTTTGAGGGCACGGCCGATTTCGACCCGGGGCCCGGATTATTTCTGCTTACCTCGGTGGTTAACAGCCGTGATTTTTTTATCCTAAAGCTCGATCCTAACGGCCATTTCGTGTGGGCCGAATCCTTTGGCGGACCTGACTCGGATGAAGGTAAAGCAATTACTACCGATGCAGCCGGCAATGTTTATGTAGCAGGAGCCTTCCGGGGTTCTGCTAATTTTGATCCCGATCCCTCGGAACCGCTTTTACTTAACTCCTTTGGCAACCGCGATGCGTTTGTTGCTAAATATGATGATGATGGCAACCTGATCTGGGCCAAACAATTAGGTGGTGCTGAAGCCGACTATGCCAACGACATTAAACTTGACGGATTGGGTAATGTACTTACCACCGGGTACTTCGGATTACTTGCTGATTTTGATCCGGGCACATCCGTATTTCCGATGACGGCTGTTGGCTTTTCCGATGTCTTTATTTCCAAACTTAATACCAACGGTGATTTTATCTGGGCAAAAAGTGTGGGAAGCCCCTTTTATGAATATGGATACAACATAGCGGTTGACCCCGGTGAAAATGTGTTGATCTCCGGGTCATTTCCGGGATCAGTTACTATTGATTTTGATCCGGGGCCCGGCAATTTTATGGTTACAGGCTCCGGCTCTGATAATGCGTTTGTGCTTAAACTTAATCCTGCAGGAAACTTCGACTGGGTAGTTGCTTATGACGGTACCGGTTACTCCATTGGGGAGCAACTTGCCGTAGATAATACCGGAAATGTAATCGTGAGTGGGCCGTTTGACGGTACGGTGGATTTTGACCCGTTAGGATCAGGTTTTCCACTAACAGCCGGGCCGATGGGCAGCCTGTTTATCACCAAACTTACACCCACCGGCAGTTTCATCTGGGCCGGCTCCATGGAAGGTTCCGGAATTGTTTATTACGGAGACATTACAGTTGATGTTTCCAATGCCATCATCCTGGCCGGAAATTTTGAAAACACAGTGGATTTTGATCCGGGCCCGGGTACATTCAATCTTACTGCCAATGGAGGTGCGGATATTTTCTTGGTAAAGCTTACAGACACCGGTACTTTTGACTGGGCCGGACAATTGGGTGCGGGGGGTAATCTTGAATTTTCGTATGGCGTTGCATCCGATGCCTCCGGAAATAGTTACGTAACCGGTTCCTTTGTAGGCTTGCTGGATGCAGACCCATCTGCCTGTGTTTTTAATCTGGCGGCCATTGATGATTTTGACGTGTTTGCTATAAAGGTTGGTACGTTGCCGGGATGCTCACCTGTAATCACCGACTTTCTTCCCGTTTCAGGCCCTGTTGGTACGGTTGTCGTCATCAACGGATTGAATTTCAGCACCACACCGGCAGATAATATTGTTGAATTTAACGGAACACCCGCTGTGGTCACAGCAAGCACAACCACCAGCATCACTACAACTGTACCGCCCGGTGCTACAACCGGACCGATTTCGGTTACCGTGTCGGGGTTAACGGGAATAAGTTCAACGGATTTCACAGTTACCGTTGGCTCGTGCGTACCGGCAACAGAGCGCAATGCCCTTATTACCTTATACTCTGCAACCGATGGTTCAAACTGGACGGATAACACCAACTGGCTCAGCGCTGATGAAGACACGTGGTTTGGTGTTTCGGTATCGGGTTGCCATGTTACAGGAATATTTCTTAACAACAACGGTTTAAGCGGTTCCCTCCCTGCAGCTTTGGGAGATTTAACCGAACTTGAGTCGCTGCAGATAATCAATAACCCTGCCTTAACCGGTTCAATACCCGCTACCATCGGTAATCTCACAAAACTTCAGACATTGTTGCTTCATTCAAATGCCCTCTCCGGTTCCATACCCACATCCATCGGCAACCTTACCTTGGTCACCGACCTTGAGCTTCAATCCAACAGCCTTACCGGCAGTATTCCGGCTACAATCGGCAACATGCTTTCGCTTACTTATTTACGATTAGACGACAACCAACTATCCGGTTCCATACCCAACACATTGTACACCATTGCTTCGCTTCGCTCCATCGATTTAGGACAGAACCAATTAACCGGTAGCCTGTCGCCTTTAATTGGCAGTATGCCTAACCTGCAATCCGTTTTTCTTGGTGGCAACCAACTTACAGGAAGTATTCCTTCAGAAATTGGTAACGCAACTACCCTTAACCTGGTGAGTTTGGGACCCAACCAGTTTACCGGCACATTACCGGCTTCCATTGGCAATCTTAATAACCTCACCTCGTTCAGCGTGTTCAATAATCAACTAACCGGTACAGTGCCCGCCACACTGGCAAACCTCACTAATCTTACCGTACTCGGCCTTTCAGTCAACCAGTTCACGGGCGATGTACCAGCCGGCATCGGCCTGCTTCCGAACCTGACCGATGTGTCGCTCCGCGATAACGACTTCACGTCAATACCCTTTTTTGTTTCCAATTCCTTCACCGATCTGCGGGTGTACGGCAACAAACTTCACTTTGGCCACCTTGAACCGAATATGGGCAAGGGAGGGTTTGTGTATGCACCGCAGGATAACCTGCCGGGCGGAACGGTTAACACAACTGTTGGGCAACCGCTTACTATTCCCTTTTCAACACCGGGTGCAAACAACCAATACCAATGGTATAAAAACGGAACACCCGTAGCCGGGGCTACCAGCGCTACCTTTACAATTGCTTCGGCAACACTGGCCGATGCGGGCAGTTATCATGTTGAAATTACCAACACAGTGGTAACCGGGCTCACCCTGTTAACCGATCCGTTTATCGTTACGGTGTCTCCGGTTAGTCCACCGGTAATTACACCGGTTCCCTTATCAACGCAGGTGGAGGGGCTTGTTACGATTAATCTGGTCCCGCTCATTACCACATCCAGCACGCTTGACCTCAGTTCGCTTCAAATAATGATACCGCCCGCCAGCGGTGCATCGGCATCCATTGATGGCAATGGAATATTAACGATTGACTATGCCGGCATAAACTTTTCAGGAACTGATCTGCTTACCATCCGCGCCTGTGACATTCTGGGCAATTGCACCGACCAGCAGTTTACCGTTGAGGTGGCTGGTGATATTATTCCTTACAATGCTGTATCGCCAAACGGTGACGGTAAAAATGAGTTCTTTTATATCCGGTATATCGAACTCTTCCCCGATACCCAGCAGAACAGGGTTTTCATTTACAACCGGTGGGGTGATGAGGTGTTTTCTATTACAAATTATGATAATGACACCCGGGTATTCAAGGGTATTTCCAACTCAGGCAAGGAACTGACCACCGGCACCTACTTTTACAAAATTGAATTTATCAGCGGACGTGCTACAAAAACAGGGTATCTGACCTTGAAGAAATAGTACCCTACTTCTTGGAGTACTGGCCATATTCTTTAATTATACAAATTCGATTTAGAGAATTATTTAAATAATATAATACTGAGTCTATGTAGCCCAGCTACCATTACTTTTTGCAATAGAGCAGATGAATTTTTACCTTCACTTCTCACTCCTCTCTTATGGCTCGGGTTCTCCTGATTATTATAGTTTTTGCTTGCTTGTGTGCCAAAGCAATTGCACAAATAACAAGCACTTTTGATATTGATGCTGAAGGATGGACGTGTTCTGATAATAGCCTGGGTAGTCCGCTCACGGTAAATTACAACGCATCAGGTGGCAATCCGGGTGGCTACATTTCCGCAGGAACCACTTCCTCCCAGCCTTTTTTCTGGACTTCGCCTGCTGCTTTCGGTGGTAATGTAGCCTATTTCTGTTATGGACAAGAGTTGAGTTTTGACCTGCAACTAACCTATGTGCCTACCACCCATGGTGCAAGCACCCTTGGTGATGTGCAAATAAGGACATCCTCCGGTCAGATATTATCAGCGAATCTGCCAACTTTTCCCGCACAGGCTCCGGCCTGGTCCAATCATACTATTCGGTTGGATGAAACTGCCGGTTGGAGAGTGGGAGGAATGAGCGGACCAGTTGCTACAAAAGCTCAACTGCTCCAATACCTGAGCAGTGTTCACTCCTTTAGATTCAGCATTGATTATACCAACACCACCAATAACACATTTGGTGGTGCTATCGACAATGTTGTGCTGAATCAACGATCAATTCTTCCAGCACCATTAATCAGTTCCTTGTCTACTACATCTGCAAACCCAGGAACCTCCATTACCATAAATGGAAGCAACTTCGACCCAACCCTAACCAACAATACAGTTTTCTTTGGAGGTATGGAGGGTAGCGTAACCTCTGCCAGCCCCACCACATTAACCGTTACGGTTCCTTCAGGTGCACATTATGGACCGATAAGAGTTGTAAACAAGACGACAGGACGTTCCGGGATTTCGCGTCAGCCATTTGTTCCAACCTTTGATGGTGGCGGAAGAATTATTCCTGCCTCATTCAAGCTTCGGTTTTCGATTGATCATACCGGAGGTATGGGCGGCCTACTGTTAGCGGATATAGATGGAGACGGTTGGAATGATATCGTTGTAGCTAACGAGGACAACACAGGCATTCGAGTCTATCGAAACCTGGGCAATGGCGGGGCACTTTCTGCCGCTTCATTTGCCACTCCTGTTTTCTTCCCCACGCTATTATCGGGTACCAATGGAGCGGGATTAGCCGTACGCGATTTTGATAATGATGGGAAACTTGACATGGTAACTTCCGGCTGGACAGGCGGGCCCGGTGCCTTTGCTACCTTCCGAAATATCAGCACACCTGGAAATTTAAGTTTCGAAGCGGTGGAACACTGGAATGGAGCATCCGATGAAAGCCCTGTTACATCAGCAGAAGATATTGACGGAGACGGTCTGATAGATTTAGTCGGTGGCGAAGGTTCCTCACCCGGTTCAGCGTGGATCATTCAAAACATCAGCACTCCGGGCAACATTGAATTTAGCTATCGACAGGTGACATTTATTGGTGGAAGTATTTCACACCAGGGGGCTACATTGGCTGACCTGGATGGTGATGGCAAACCTGAGTTTATTCATAAAATCCAAAATGCACTCAATCAACAAAACATACATGTCAATTCATCCACTCCAGGGGCAATTTCTTTTGGACCTGCGCTAACATTACCTGTTGGAATTCAGGGTAGCATGGTGGTATACGATTTTAATAAGGACGGGAAAAACGATCTGGCGTGGAAAGCAGGATTCAGCAACGATGACATCTACATCCGGTTAAACACCAACTCAGGAGGCCCGTTGAGCATTTCTGATTTTTCAACACAAATTATACTCGATTCAGAAACAGGTTATTATGGTGGATTAAGTATGACAGACATCAATGGGGACGGTAATCCCGATCTACTGGCTACTGATAGTGATAAAGTTGGCGTATTCGAAAATAACTACTCAGCAGGTTCATTGGATGAATCAGACTTTATCAAGGGACATATGTTTCCAGGAATAGGTGCCACCACTTACCCAACCACAATGCAGGCGGCTGATTTGAATGGAGACGGAAAACCCGACATGGTTTTTGGAACTACAAACACAACACCTGCCAGAATTGTTATTTATGAGAATCAAAATGTGTCCGCACCCGTAATTTCTGTAGCCACGGTTTCGCCTCTGGCCGCTCCTGTTGGGGCTACGGTAACCATTACCGGAGACAACTTCGCGCCCAATACGCTCGAAAACTATGTTTATTTTGGCGGCATACAGGGCATAGTGCTGACAGCCAGTTCAACGCTGTTAACCGTAAGCGTACCCCCGGGTGTCGGGCATGGTCCTGTTTCAGTACGGGTAGGCGAACTCACTTCTGTCTATCATTTACCGTTTCATCCAACATTCTCATCGGTGGCAACGTTTGATAACACCCACTTTGCACCTCCGGTTGAATTCGCGTTAGCAAATGCTGACTACGACATTGAAGTGGCCGATCTGGACAATGACAATAAACCGGATGTTGCTGCACAGGTATCGGGAACCAATCAAACTGCTTTTTTTATCAATTCGCATGCAACCGGCCCCATATCAACTGCATCACTCACCGCGGCCGGAACCACCTCCGGTAATGCCACTAACCCAAAATTATTTGATATTGACGGCAATGGCCTAATTGACGTTGTTGGACTGAGCGCCATGTTTCAAAATAACAGCACCCCGGGCCTCATTTCGTTCGGGCCTCAACTCGCCATTGGAACTGGCGCAGCCAATATTGCCCAGGCGGACTTCAATAGCGATGGAAAAATCGATTTAGCAAAAACTCATGCCGGAAGTGCCCAACTGCTGTTACTGGAAAACCGGAGTACTGCAGGTACACTGAGTGCTGCGGGTATGTTTGGTTCTTTTTCGGGTGATTTTAGCACGGCAAAGCCTTCACCAGGTGGAGGAATAGCAGCAGCCGACTTTGATGCCGATGGATTTCCGGATGTTATTGCAACCAATCCCAGTTCCGATAATCTCAGCATTTTTCCGGGTACGAATGCCACTCGGGTAAATGCGTCCACGTTAGGAACCCGGATAGATATTGCCACGGGCGACAATCCCGGCCGTGTTTACACCGGTGATTTTGATGACGATAATAAACTCGACTTTCTCATTTATCACGGCACCGGCACCAATCCAACTTTACTTTCCGTTTTCCATAACCAAAGTACACCTGGAAGCTTAACTTTCAACCGCGTTGATCTAACTAATCCGAGTGCCACCACCGTAGCACACGTAGCCGATCTGGATGGTGATGGAAAACCGGAAATTATTACCGTTAGCGAATCGGGAAACCGTTTTTCAATTTTTAAAAATATTTACTCGGGCGGAGCGCTTACACCGGCATCGTTTGCCTCCCCATTCAATACCACAGTGACTGCACCCCGAGGCATTACCACAGGTGATCTGAATGAAGATGGCGCACCGGAAATAATTCTTACCCGCGCGGCCGGGTTTTTGCTTGTATACCAAAACCTGATAGCCACCCCTACCATCAGTTCTTTTAGCCCCGCGAGTGGTCCGGTAGGAACTTTGGTCACCATTACCGGTACGAACTTTTCCGCAGTAATCGAAAACAATATCGTTGAATTTAATGGTGTTAGCGCTTATGTTACCTCAAGCACTTCCTCTACACTCACAGCCATCGTTCCTCCGGGGGCTACAACAGGACCCATTACAGTACTTGTGCTGGGCAACACGGCAACCAGTGCGACAGATTTTACTGTAGTACCGTTTGATTGTCCGCCAACCTCGCGGACAGGAGGCGCTTTGGATACCTCCTTTAACCCGGCAGTTGAAGATCCCGCTGATTTCACAACCATTGCCATGCAATCGAATGGAAAAAGTATAGTTGCCACAACCGGGATCATAATAGGTGGAACAAATTATGAGGGGATACTCAGGTTTAACCAGGACGGTACAGTTGATAATACCTTTACCAATTCTGTTTATTATCCCCGTAAAGGGAATTTGCTTGTACTGCCAGACGACAAAATACTGGTCGTGGAGTCGGGTACTGAATCGTATGTGCGCAGGCTTAACCCCGATGGCTCACTGGACAACTCATTTAATTCACCTGCTTACTACGCCAGCACCATTTATGCGTTGGGGCAGCAGAGCGATGGAAAAGTACTCCTCTCTATCTATGATGATGGAGTGGGACAAGTTCTCGTGTACCGACTTAATGCGGATGGAACACCCGATGGTTCATTTGCAGGCGGAGACAATATGGCCTCCAATGTCATCAGGCAACAAACCGATGGTAAAATTGTATTGGGAGGCTCTCATGGGTTAGCCCGGCTGGATCAATTTGGCAATGCCGATCCCTCCTTTCAAGAAGTACTTTTCTCAGATGATGAAATCAGCGACCTGATTATTCAACCGGACGGCAAGATTGTGATTGTCGGGACATTTAACTCAATTCATGGGGTGCCTTGCGAGAATATCGCACGTCTGAACCCGGATGGCAGCGTGGACCTAACCTTTACCTTCAACAGCGGCAATGGGTTTGATGGACCGGTAAGAGCAATCAAGCGAACGGCCGATGGTAACATGGTCGCAGCCGGTCAGTTTTCGTTGTACAATGACGAAGTTCGACACCAGCTGGCTCTGCTGAATCCTGACGGTAACCTGGTTTGTGAATTCGACCCGGTAGGCGGTGTTGATACCCAGATACGTGATTTGGCCATACAGCCAGACGGAAAGATATTGATTGTCGGTGACTTTGTTTCGTACGATGGTACTACCATACACGGCTTTGCCCGGGTACTCTATACGTCAGGAGCGAGTATCACTATTACTACGCAACCCGGTGGAACAACCAACCGGTGTGAAGGCGACAACTATCCCTTCTCAACCGATGCCACCGGTACAACCAACATCACATACCAGTGGCAGAAATTCAATACCATCAGTTCTCAGTTTGAAGATTTGACCAATGGTGGCGCCTATGCCGATGTGACGACCAAAAACCTTCAGATCAACAACATGCAGCTTTCTGAATCGGGTGATTACAGGTGCAGGATCGATGGCGATTTGGCATCTACCGTGTATACCGATATCGCAACGCTCATCGTCAACCCGCTTCCACCCGCCCCCATAACAACTGACGGGGCACGCTGCGGCCCGGGACCTGTTATTGTTTCAGCAGCCAATGGATCCCCTGGTGATTATCGGTGGTACCCGGATTTGGTTGCAGGCGAACCCATTCCGGGAGAAGAAAATGATACGTACACCACACCAGCCCTCACTGTTACTACTCAGTACTATGTTTCATTGGTCAATGCATTTTGCGAAAGCGCCCGGGTACCTGTAAATGCGATAATCAATTCAGTGCCACCTCAACCTGCAATTATTTCAAGCATTACTCCGGTTGGTAATACCATCACCTTCTGCAGCACCAACACGCTCACACTGACTGCCCCAACTGGCTACGCTACCTACAGCTGGTCGTCCGGTGAAACCACCGAACAGATAACCGTTACAGCAAGCGGCCTATATTCTGTTACGGTTACCAATGCCACCGGCTGCAGCAGTCCTGCATCAGTTGCACTTACTGTGAATATTGTACCCGCCCCGTGCAACAACCAGGCACCCGTTATTCAATCAACGGTAGCTGCAGTGCCTGTAGAAGGAATTATAACCATCAATGTTCTCGACCTCATTAATGATCCGGATGATAACCTGGATCCTGCTTCCTTAAGCGTTGTTACCTCCACCTCACAACAGGGCGCCTCCGCAAGCATCAACGGCTCCCTGCAACTGGTACTTGACTATGGGGGCGTATTCTTTTCGGGTACCGATCAGGTAACGATACAGGTGTGCGACTTATTTGGCGAATGTACCCAACAAGTGCTGACCATCGAAGTGGCAGGAGATATTATTGTTTATAATGCATTCTCTCCCAACGGAGACGGAAAGAATGAAATTTTCCTCATTCAATACATCAACCTGTTCCCCGATACCCAACAAAACCGTGTTACCATTTTCAACCGCTGGGGCGATGAGGTGTTTTCTATTTCCAACTACGATAATGATACACGGGTATTCAGGGGTATTTCCAACTCAGGCAAGGAACTGACCACCGGCACCTACTTTTATAAAATCGAGTTTAACAGCGGCAGGCCCGCCAAAACAGGATTCCTGTCGCTTAAACGATAACCGTTTAAACCCGATGCCGGCTGCTGATAAAAATACAGCACTTAAAACCGATACCCCAGCAGAATGTCAAGTCGCCTGGTATCGTTGGGTAAATCGCCCCGATTAATCAGCATACTGAAATCAAAACCTACAAACAGTTTGAATGAAGTTTGCAGTTCGGCATTCAGATGCAGGAATTGCGGTTTCGGATACGATGAATCTACCGTAGCATAACTTAACGAAACCGGCCGCCAGAACGAAGCGGTGTAACTGGTTAATGTTTGCAGAATTACTTTTTCCGATAGGGCATAATCAAAAAAAACCGAAAGCCCGCTGCCGTAATAAAGCCCCTGAGGTTCCTTTGACTCCTGACTGATGATACCCCCATTAATATCGCGGTAATAATACCGGGTACCCACCACATAATCATTAATATTAAACCCCATGGCAACAATGGCTCTGTCAGTTACCAGCACATTCCAACCCCATGAGGTCCACCCGATAAATGTGGATATTGTACTGCCTTCTTTCTGATTGACACCGGTATTACTTTTCAACTCGCTTCCCAGGATGGCAAATACATCACCCAGGCTTTTATTCTGATAAAACATACGCGGCTTGCCTTTTTCTTTCCGATACCGCTTATAATCCATCCGCATACTCAATTTAGTCATGCTGTGCGCATTACTATTTGGTGCAGCCGGATTGGATAAATTAGAAACACTCAAGGCAAACCCCCAGGTTCCATGATCGCCAATACCTCCTTTTTCTTTGTAAAAATATTCCTTGCCGTTTTTAAATTCCTGCAATGACTGTCCGATGGCCGCGCGTAACATCATAAAGAAGCAGGCCAGTATCAATACCACTTTTTGTTTAACCATAAACTACTTTTTTTCAAAAGTATGGTGCATGAGTTAGCTGTGGACTCCGTACCTGTACGGATAAAAACTACCGGTCTTCCTCTGTATCGGATTTGCTTACAATTTCAGGAATTAAACAAAAGCCAAGAATGCTGGCTACCACCGGTTTTTTGCCCGCTATTGCAAAGCCGCAAACCTGTAGGAATGTGCATATCAGCCGTTGGTAATAAATCTTCACCTTTAAAAAATTGTAAACTAACTAAAACAATACATTCACTATTTTTATCTTGATTAATACCCTACTTATGAAAAGTCCACTAACCCGGTTATTCCCGCTCCTTGTTTTTACTCTTTTACTGGCTTGTTCCCCTTCCGAAAAAGAAGTTAAACTGCCCGATGTAAAGCCGCCTGTTGCAAAAGTTGAGCCGTTTGAAATTGTGTCGAAGCATGGGCACAAACGCACGGACAATTACTACTGGCTGAAAAACCGCGAAGACTCAACCGTAATCAAATACCTCACGACTGAAAACAAGTACCTGGATACAATGATGGCGCACACCAAAGCATTCCAGGATGCGCTGTTCGAAGAAATGCGCGGAAGGATTAAAGAAGATGACTCATCAGTACCCTACAAACTGGATGATTACTATTACTACACACGCTACATTACCGGTGGCGAGTACCCCATTTACTGCCGCAAAAAAGGTTCGCTGGATGCCCCTGAAGAAATCATTGCCGATGGAAACGAACTCGGCAAAGGGCAATCGTTCCTTAATTTTTTCACCTCGGCAAGCCCCGACCATACCCTGGTGGCTATTATAATGGATACGGTGGGCCGGAATTTCTACACGGTTAAAATTAAAGACATGACCACCGGCAAACTGCTGGCCGACAAAATACCTGATACACGTGGTGGTTATGTTTGGACCAACGACAATAAGTCCATTCTCTACTCGGTGCCCGATCCGAAAACACTTCGCAACTATTTAATCAAGCGGCACATACTGGGAACCCCTGTTTCATCTGATCCGGTTATCTATGAAGAAAAGGACCAGACACTCGATGTGGGCATCGGCAAAACCAAATCAAAGAAGTATTTCATTATCAGCTCGGGCCGTACGGATGCAAGTTTCTCGCAATACCTGGATGCCGACAAACCCGGCAAGCCGGTGGTTATTCAACCCCTGCAGGATAATGTGGAGTACTCGGTTGACCATGCCGGTGGCGATAAGTTTTACATTTACACAAACCTTGATGCTAAAAATTACAGACTAGCCGAAGCGCCAATTGCTAAACCTTCAAAGGAAAACTGGAAAGATGTTATCCCGCACCGTGAAGATGTATTCCTGCAGGATGTGGACTTCTTCCGCGATTACATGGCCCTGGCCGAAATGAATGCCGGGCTGGTTAAAATCAGGCTGATCAAACGAGCCGACAAATCGGAACACTATGTTGACTTTGGTGAGCCTGCTTACTATGCGGGGTTTGGTTACAACCCGGAGTTCAACACCAACATCATCCGGTATACCTACACCTCCATGACCACACCCAATTCCACATTTGATTACAATATGGATACCCGTGAAAAGGAGTTGAAAAAAGAACAACCCGTATTGGGAGGGTTTGATAAAAATAACTACGCCACCGAACGCGTGATGGTAAAAGCGCGCGATGGAAAAGAAGTACCGCTGTCCATCGTTTACCGCAAAGACAAATTCAAGAAAGACGGCTCCATGCCGGGATGGATCTATGGGTATGGCTCCTATGGCGCTACGATGTATGCAACCTTTAGCTCAAACCGCATCAGCCTGCTTGACCGCGGATTTGTTTACGCTATCGCACACATCCGGGGCGGCCAGGAAATGGGCGGCCAATGGTATGAAAACGGTAAAATGCTGAACAAGAAAAATACGTTTACCGATTTCATTGACTGTTCGGAGTGGTTGATTCAAAACAACTATGTTGCAAAAGATAAGTTGTTTGCCTCAGGCGGAAGCGCGGGCGGCCTGCTGATGGGCGCCATTACCAACATGCGACCGGACCTGTACCGCGGGGTTATTGCGGCCGTGCCCTTCGTGGATGTAATCACCACCATGATGGACGAAAGCATTCCGTTAACTACGTTTGAATGGAAAGAATGGGGCAATCCGAACATCCAGGAAGAATATGAGTACATGCTCTCCTACTCGCCATACGACCAGGTGGAAAAGAAAAACTACCCGAACCTGCTGGTAACGACAGGTCTTCACGACTCACAGGTACAGTACTGGGAACCCGCCAAATGGGTTGCCAAACTGCGTGCCATGAAAACCGATAACAACAGACTCTATTTATATACCAACATGGATGCAGGACATGGCGGTGCCAGCGGCCGGTTCAGAAGGCTGCGCGAGGTAGCACTGGAGTACACCTTTGTGTTCGATATCCTTGGAATGAAGGAAATACTGGAAACCAAACCGAAGATTGAGAAAATGTGAGGCAAGCAGTCGTCCTGCGATTTATAGTCGCAGGACGACTTTAATTCGGGAGGTTTATGTCTATCTTTACCTTGTTAATCTTCGAAACAAGACCTTGTATGAAAAACGCCTCGTTTTCTCTTATCTGCCTCTTTTATGGTTTGCTCTGCTCACCCGCTCAGGCCCAGGTTAAAACCGTGTCTTCCGATACAGATTGGAAAAGTCAACTGGTGGTATTAACCAACACCATGGAGGCCGATTACATTATTCGGCTGGGTGATGCCGACAATTTAAACTTTGGATGGCCGGATGACTTTGATCCTTTCTGTGGCCGTATGACACAGGCGCATGGGTATCCGTGGAGCCCGGATGCCAGCGATATGCCGGGCTTTGACCGCATCCTGATGTCATCCAAATATGTGCAGGGTAAGATTGCACCATGTGGTGGTGACGGATACAGCGAAGCCTACGACCCAAAAACATCCAAACCGGTAACCTGGAAAATCCCAACAACCATTCTTAAAGATGTTGTTATCCAGAATGCCTTTCTTCAGCTTTTCATGGACGATTTTCAACCGCTTACCTTTTGTTCCAAATTTCAAATGCTTCTTAATGGTAAACGCTTTGTAGAAGGTGAACGGATATTGAATGCCATTGATCAAACCGGGCCGGTGGGTAAACTGGTGTCGATTCCATTAAACGAAGAGTTCTATGCCGTGCTGGCAACAGGTACCGGTATTTCGTTGCTGATTGATGAATCCACCGGAAGTGCGGATGGCTTTGCAATCGACTTCGTGCGGTTACTGGTAAACCGTAAGCGTGAAAATAGCTGCAAAGGAACTGTGCGTGGTCGTGTTTTAATTAAAGACAGCGAAACCCCGGTTGCCGGAGCACAGGTATTTACAGTGGATAAAGTAACCGTGAACACAAACGCCAGGGGTGAGTTTGTCATCAACGAGGTGCCCACCGGATTTGAAGTTATTGGCGCTTCGGCCAACGGGTATGCCGATGGAAGCGCCACGGCAGATGTTGGTGAGGGTGATGATAATCCCGAGGTGGTAATTTACCTGGCAAAAGGCAAAGTGGCCCGGTTTGATAACCGGCAGGTAAAGGTAGGCGAAGCCATTACATTAAATACTATCCTGTTCGACCAGGGTAAGGCTGCTATTAAGGATGAATCAAAACCTGAGCTGGATAAGGTGGTGGCTTTCCTGAAGGCAAATCCAACTGCGCAGATTGAGTTATCCGGACATACTTCGTCAGAAGGTGAACGCAGCCTGAACAAGACGCTTTCTTACCGAAGGGTAAAAGCCTGTAAGGATTATATTGTGGCCGCGGGCATAGCTGAAGACCGGCTGATAGCGGTGGGATACGGACCCGACCGTCCGGTGGCAACAAACGATACACCCGGAGGCAGAGCGCAAAACCGGAGGGTGGAGATGCGCATAACAAGTATGTGAGAAGAGTCGTCCTACGACTTGAAGTCTTAAGACGACTTAACACTACCTGGTCTTGACTAATGCATAATGCATAGCCGATGCCGCTTTATCAGTAATGTGTAAAACCCTGCCGCCCCGCACAGCTTCAAACTGTGCCCACCAATGTTCCGTTTTGCCTTGCCAGCGGTTGGTCATGGTTATATCCCAGTTGGTTACCGTTAGTTTGCCTTCATATTTCTGATCGAAGAAGGTCATGTTACCCACCATCCCTGAAGCGCCCTGGTGCTTGCTGGTGTAGGTGCCATCGGCATTAAAGGTAAATGAACTGGAAGACGATGCCGTAGCCATGCCGGCATACGCACCGGTTACTACACTGTACATATTAACACCTGCACCGGACGATTCCTCCCAGGTACCCACCAGGTCGGCCAGCGTAACGGCAAATTTGTTATAACCCAGCATACCGGCAATTTTTTCCTGATTCGGAAATTCTTTCTGAAACTCCTGTGCAGATGGCGCTATTATTTCGATGCAACGGGCAATGCCGCTTTCAATCAGTATGCGGAAACCGGCATAGTATTTCCGGCCGGTGGTTTTATCCACTACATCGGCTTCGTAAAAGTAAATACAAAAGTAGCATGGTCCGTTGTTGTCGTATTTGCGCAGGTTGCTTACCACATACCGGGGCTGCATGAACCGGTCGAATAATGCACCCTCAATACTTCCTGCGTTTCGAAGGTTATCATCCAATTCAATGGCATAGTGCAGCAACACGGTAATGGTACCCTTGGTAATCTTTACGTAATCGGCAAACGGTTTGGCCACCCAGCCGTCATCAAAATTGGTTGTAGAAGTACTAATGCCGGAATTACCGGGTTTATCAGAAACCACCATCGGTTGTGTAAGGGGTTGCGATAAAGGTTGAGTATTTACTCCTCCTGCTGGCTTTTGCAGGTCAATGGATTGTATAACCCGGTCAATCTGCGGGTTGTATTGATCGGTATTGGTAAGCACCACAACCGTAACCACACGGCCATACCCGGATATGGTATTTAACACAGCATACGATTGCTTGCCTTGCCAGGTAAATACGCTGGCACCCTGATGGGCTGTCCATCCGTCTTCGGTTACTGCTTCGGCAGCCGGCAACGGAATATTTTCAAAGCGTTTTGCCACCATTTCTTTCCATTCATGCTCAAAATCAACCCGTGCATCACCAGAACTACCGATGCTTTTGTAAAACTCCAGTTGTGCCCACGTACCGGTTTTCTGATTGACAATCGAAAAACTTACCAGTCCCTCTTTGGCTTCGCGCTTCCACCCCGGTGGCGGGGTAAAGGTTATGATATCCAACGTCTCCTTTTGCTGAGCTGCTATTTCGACAAACGGAAAGGCCACTATCAGTAAAGCCTGAACCACAGTTTTCATAGTTATATAATTTTATTCTGAAATGCCGTACGGATAAGCGCTGCGGTGTTTTTGGCCTGCAGTTTTGAAATCAGGTTTTTGCGATGCGAGTCAACGGTGCTGTCGCTGATGAAAAGCTTTTCGGCTATTTCATGATTGGTTAATCCTTCGGCTATTAACCGCAGCACTTCAATCTCCCTGCGCGTGAGCAGCAGTTTGTTATGATCGCTGATGCTTTCTTTTACATTTTCTTTACCCAGCCAGTATTCATGGCCATTGCTAACCTGGCCGATGGCTCTTTCCAATTCTTCCAGCGAAGCATTCTTTAACAAATAGCCCTTAGCACCTGCACCCCGCATACTTTGTAAATAGGTGAGCTGATCAAAATTGGTAAGCGCAATTATTTTAAGCAGGGGATTTTTCTTGAGTAACAACCGGCATACCTCAATACCGCTTTGATCCGGCAGATTGATGTCCAGCAAAACAATATCCGCCTGGTTATTGACAAAATATCCCATACAGGAAGCCGCATTCATGGCATAGCCACACACCTGCACACCGGCTACTTGTTGCAGCATACTGCGCATGCCTTCAATTACCATGGGGTGATCATCAACTATGAAAATCCGAATCATACCGGCACGGTTAGGTTGATGGAGGTGCCTTGGCCTGGAACAGACTGAATGTCCACTTTTCCTTTCAAATAATCAATCCGCGACCGGATGGACGTCCAGCCGGAACCTTTGGCCTGTTGCAGGGAGGCTACATCAAAACCTGAACCGTTGTCTTCTACGGTTACTATAATCTCGCCATTCTGGCGGGCAACCTGTACTAAAACTTCGGTAGCCTTAGCGTGCTTGCCTATGTTGTTGAGCAGTTCCTGCACAACACGGTAAAGAATTATTTCTTTATTCGATTCAATCCTGTTTTCCATGCCGATAGCCTGAAAATTTATTTGAAATACCCCCGACTCGCTAACGGATTGGCAATAGCTTTTCAGGGCCTCGGCAAGCCCGAACTTCACCAGCACTTCGGGCATCATGTTGTGCGCAACACGCCTTAATTCAGTAATAGAATTGTCGAGCATATCGAGGGACCGCTCAAAGAGCAGCGCGCTGTTGGCATCCAGTACAACGTTTGATTTCATATTGGTTAAGGTAAATTTAACTCCCGATAATAATCCGCCAAGTCCATCGTGCAGGTCTTTTGCCAGCCTGCCGCGTTCTTCTTCCTGGCCTTTGATGATGGCCTCGCTGGCCATCAATTGTTTTTCACTTTCCAGTTGCAGGATGCGGGCTTGCTGAATCTGATTTTCTTTCTCCAGCAATTTCTTTTTCTGCAAATAAGTTCGCCCGGCAAAAAGGGCTATCAGCAAAAGAGAAAACAGGGAACCTCCTAAAATATAATTGACAAGCCGCCCGCGGCTTAATTGCAAATCCTTAATCTCCGATTCCTGTTGCAGGTCTTTGATTTGCTGCGCCTTTCTCTCTGATTCGTACAAAGCTTCCAGGCTCTGCACATTACGCACTACCGATTCGTTAACCAACACATTGCGGATGGAATCGCTCTTAAAAGAGTAAACCGAGTTCATCCTGAAATCCCTTTTCAATATGGAAACTTCGGCCAGTACGGTATATGCCTTACCAATGTGACTTAGCATGTTGTTTTGTTGAGCTTCCTGCAAGGAAAGGTTTGCAAAGCGTTCGGCCTCCTTTGGCTGGTTGTGATTAAAATAATAAATGGCCATGCCGCGCAGGGCAATAGCGTGCGACTCCGGCTCACCTAATTGTTCAGAAAGCTTCAACGCTTCTTCAAAAAATCCTTTTAATGGAGCAAAATTGGCCATCTTGATATGTGCATCAGCCAGGTTGAGCGTGGCTACCAGCAAGCCGTACTGGTGGTTAGCTTTCCGGCACAAAACGCTTGCTTCCTCCAGTTGCTCAATGGCCTTCTTCATCATTCCCAGCGAATTGTAAGTAACTGCCAAATTGATCAGGGAATTGATCAAAGCCAGCGGCCGGTTAATTTCACGGGCAAGCTTAACGGATTGTTCGCCATACTGAAGGGCTTTGTCGTACTGGAGGATTTTCTGGTACAAGAGCCCGAGGTTATCGGATACGATACAGAGTTTATACTTATCGTTAAGTTTTTCGATAATCGGTATTACCTGAAGGTACTGGTCGATGGCTTTCTCGTACTGCTCCAGGTACATATAGCTTGCCCCCACATTTCCGATGCAGGCGGCTATACGTTCAGGATCGCCCAACTGCTTGGCAATTTCAACTGAGCGTAGGTTAAGCACCAGCGAAGTATCGTACCGGCCTTTCATGTTATACACGTACGTTACATTGGTGTAATAACTGATAATACCGCGCGTATAGCCCAGTTGCTCGCTCAATTTCAGCGCCTGCTCGTAAAACCAGATGGCCGTATCGGGTTGGTTGTTTTCATACTGCTGCCCCAGTTGAATAAACAGTTTAACCCGGTTGGTATCGGGTTGAGATTGCGCAAACGCCATCTGCAAACTATCCAGGTCGTACAACTCCTGGGCCGGCAGCAACCGGCAAGTACATGCCATAACCATTCCAATCAGTAGCAAGCGCATAGCTATACAAAGCTAATGGTCTGCCTGAAAGAAATATCAGCGCAACGAAAGGTACATTGAAAAATCCCCTTTTTCGTGGAGGCATAAAAGAGTTTTCGAAGTGTTCTTTGATGAACAAAATTCAATAGCCATGAAAGCCCTGATTAACCTTATTTTGCTGCTTGTTTCATTTGCATCACTCGCCACCGTGCGCACGGTAAGTAATGACCCGGCCGTGCCGGCACAGTTTACCACAACTGGCGAAGGGGGTAATACATCTTTCAATGCTGCGCATACGGCCTCTTCACCAGGCGATACGATTTATATTTATGGAACCCGGTTTTCATATGGAACGCTTACCATCAGCAAACGCCTGGTGGTGATTGGCGCGGGTTACGGCCCAAACAACCAGTTCGGGCAACCCACACGGGCAGATAATGTAAGCTTCTTCCGCGATGGTTCAACTGACCCTTCGGGTAGTGTAATTGCAGGCTTGCTGGTAAGTTCAAATATTAACTGTACCGGCACGCTGGCAACCAACAACATTACTATTTTCAGAAACAGTATAAATAGCTACATCTATACGTATTTAAATTCAAGCAACCTGGGTTCTGGATGGACTATATACAATAACATAGTTTACGGAATATTGGGTGGCGCTTCCAGCAGAATCTCTTCTTCATCATCAAATTTGCTGATAGCCAATAATATCATAACCGGCCAAGTGGGGTATTTTAATCCCCCCTCAGTAACAATTGACCATAATGTATTCCTGGGAAGTTCAAATTTGAACAGTGTTTGGAATGCGGTTATAACCAATAACATATTTGTGCGCTCCTCCGGAAATATTTTCGCCAATGAAGTAGTTTTCTGCACGTTTAACAAAAACATCTCCAACCAGAATACCATTGGTGCTGCCGCGCAGTACAATCCCACCAACATTTTTGAAGCTACCTATCTCGGAACCGGAGGCGGAGCCAATTCGGGCAGTGGTAACCTTACCGGCACTAACCCGCTATTTATAAATGTTCCCGACAATAGCACCTATAGCAATACCTACAATTACCGCCTGCAGTCCTCTTCGCCCGGCAAGAACTACGCCACCGATGGTACTGATGTTGGTATTTACGGTGGAAGTTATCCGTTTCCTTCAGGTGGTGCTGCCGGAAGCGGATTTGATACTTCACCCATGCCACCCATACCGCAGGTTACATCGGTTAATATTCTAAACTCCACCATTGCACCCAACGGCACACTCAACGTGCAGGTACAAGGAAGAGTGAATAATTGATTTGATCAGTGGAGCAAGAACATGTCTATGAAAATAGCATCGTTTAGGTCGGACAATAAAAGTCCATGGTCGATAGTCCATAGCAGACTGGCGTCTATCGACCATCGACTAAAAAACTATGGACTTTTTATTCTGTGCTGCTTACTCAGTGTAACAGCTTTCACTCAGACCATCAACCGCGCTGAGTATTTTATTGATACCGATCCGGGCCACAGCAACGGAACACCCGTTACGGTTTCTGCACCGGCCACCAATGTATCTTTTTCATTCACTGTGCCCACCACATCGCTGAGTCAGGGCTTTCACCGGCTTGGTTTCCGCATCCGGCAAAACAACGGCACGTGGAGCCATGCGAGCATCACCACATTTTATATTCTTACTCCACCTGTAACTGCCTCCAATCTTGTAGCCGGAGAATATTTCTTTGACAATGATCCCGGGTTTGGCAACGGCACGGCCATAGCGTTTACACCCGGCAGCTCTGTTAACCTGGCGCTTCCAATCAGCATAAGCGCACTATCTCCCGGCTTTCACCGCATAGTATTCCGCTTCCGCGATAACCGCGGCCGCTGGACGCACGGTGAAGCCCGAACGTTTTATGTTGTTCCACCTGTAACATCTGACGCGGCCACCAGCATAACCCGTGTTGAATATTTCTTCAATACCGACCTGGGAGCGGGCAACAACACGCCACTTACCATCACTCCGGGCAGTCCGCAGAACAACTCATTTGCCATCAATCTTCCGCCATCACTCACACCCGGTTTTCACAAAATCGGTTTCCGCTACCGCGATAACAAAGGGAGATGGAGCCATGCCGAAATACGCACGTTTTATATCATGAATACCGCTGCATTACCCAACCGGCAGATCGTAGCAGCGCAGTATTTTATAGATGATGAACATGGCACCGGCACGGGTACGCCCATTCCCGGCATTGTGCCGGGTGCAACCCTTGACCAGTTGGTGGCGCTCGACATGACCGGTGTTCCCACCGGCAATCACCTGCTCAGCATACGCGTTAAAGATTCGGAAGGAGTATGGAGCCTGCTTTTGTCTGCACCCTTTACCGTATCGCCCTGCGTGCCACCGCCTTCGCCTACAGCTCCGGGAGTGAGCCGCTGCGGGCCAGGCACTGTAACGTTAATCGCTACCGGTGCAACTGGCACACAACAATACCGCTGGTATGACGATCCGATTCTTAATAACCTGGTGCATACCGGCCCCACATTTGAAACGCCTTCACTCAGCGTTACAAAAAATTATTACGTCAGCATCTTTGACCCCGATACAAATTGCGAGAGTTCGCGTGTAGCGGTAACGGCAACGGTGGTTATCATTCCCACACCCGCCATCAATCCTTCCGGCTCAATCAGTTTTTGTGAAGGCAGTTTCATTTTCCTTTCTGCACCGGCAGGTTTTGCGCAATACATCTGGACAAAAGATGGCGCCCCGCTTACCGCTGCCACGCAGCAAATTCTGGCCAACCAGTCGGGTAGCTATACGGTGCAGGTAGGTGACGGCACCTGCGTAAGCGATCCTTCGGATGCGGTAAGTCTTACGGTAATACCCGCTCCTCCCAAACCCACCATCACCATCACCGGTAACACAGTAATCTGCGGCAGCGGCTCGGTTGAACTGACCGGTCCGGCAAACTTTGAATACACATGGTCCAATGGCGGCACCACGCAAAGCATTACGGTAAATGCTACCGGTGTGTATTTTCTGATTGTTAAAGCACCTGGGGCCAACTGTCCCAGCCTGCCGTCTGATCCGGTGGTGGTAACGGTGCTCACTCCACCCTGTGGTGGTGGCAATCCAACCAACCAGCCTCCGGCAATCAGCACCACACCGCTGGCTTCGCAGATTGAGGGGCGTGTACAGGTTGACCTGACGCAAATGATAAGCGACCCGGACAACAACCTGAATTTTTCCACCCTGCGCGTGATCAACAACGAAACTTCACGCGGTATTGCGGCATTTGTTGATGCATCCTACAATCTGATTATTGATTATTCGGGTAATCCGTTTACCGGTATTGACCGCATTACGCTGGAAGTTTGTGATCTCGATGGGTTGTGCGTGCAACAGATTATTGACATCGAGGTAGTGGGTGAAATTGTGGTGTATAACGGCTTAACGCCTGACGGTGACGGGTATAATGACTTTATGCTGATAAAATACATTGGCGTGGTAGAAGGTTCTGAAAACAACCGCGTGCGAATCTTTAACCGGTGGGGACAAACCGTTTTTGAAACCGAAAACTACGATAACCTCACCCGCGTGTTTACCGGTGTATCGTCCGATGGTAAAGAGTTGCCGGCCGGCACATACTTCTACAAGGTTGATCTTACCAATGGCAAATCCTATAACGGGTACCTTACCCTAAAACGCTGAACCGATGAAAAAACTTTTTACACTTCTGTTTGCCGGATGTTGTACAATGAGTTATGCACAACAGGACCCGTTGTATTCACAATACCTTACTACTCCGCTACTAATCAATCCGGCCTACTCCGGCTTCTCACACAACCTTACCGGGTCGGTAGCCTACCGCAAGCAGTGGGCAGGCTTTGACGGCAGCCCGGAAACATTTAACGCTGCCGGGCATATTGCTTTGGCCGATAACCGCATGGGTGTTGGGCTGATTATGCTGCAGGATAAAATCGGTTCGGACAATACCACCGAAATGCAACTCACCTACGGCTACCATGTGCCTCTTAAGAATACCATGCGTCTGTCGTTCGGATTGCAGGGTGGATTGGTAAACTACCGCACCGATTACAGCGGGCTTACCATTAACCCCGATGATCCGAAGTTCAGCAACCAAAGCGAGTTGCGGCCAACCATAGGCGCAGGCATAATGTTGAGCAATGAAAAATTGATGTTCAGTATGGCCATACCCAAAATGCTGAAGCGGTCAACCGATGCCGATTCGGTGGCTACCGGTTTGTATAACCAGAATTTTTATGCGCTGGGGGCATATGTATGGCAGATGACTTACCGCATCAAACTAAAGCCCTGGGTATTGTTACGTGGTGAAGCCAGCGCACCGCTCTCGTATGACGTGGGTGTGGCCATGACGGCCGACAACAGCTACACCCTGGCGCTGTTTACCCGCGACATGGGTACGCTGGGCTTCATGGCACAGATTGAACTGGGCGATAAGTTCCGACTGGGGTATGCGTTTGAACTACCAACCGGTCAATCGGTAGGCACGCGGTTCACCACACACGAATTTATGATTGCCGCCCGTGTGAAAGCACTTAAATTCCACGATGCCGGCACCATCAGGAATTTTTAATTTCAACGTACACCATCGAACCAGATGTCCATATCTCCGGTTGCCCGGGAGAACCCATGAATATTAACTGCCGCTCCACCGATAATCATGTATTCAACACGATGCTCGTTCAGCAGGTTTAAGAAGGAGAGCACATCACCCGTGAAAATCATGAATGCGCTTCAATGTGAAAATCCTAAAGTACGGTTTTTCTTTAGGTGGCCGGTTGGGCAACAACACATTAGATAAATGAATCAACTCCAACATGTAATGAAAGCGTTCGCCAGGTGTCATGGCAGCGCTTTGCTTTAGTTGCGCTGCTTTTTTTTCTTCCAATCTGATTAGTTCAATCCGTTTCATTTTTGAATAACCATACCAAATTTGAATAACCATACCAAAGGTACGGATTATGGATAAATGTAAAACCTGGTGAGTTGCAAAAACCATTCCATCGCAAAACGAAGCGGAACACCAAAAACCACTAAATACCGGTTCATCTTCAGGCTACAGAGAATCCCACAGGGTTTGTACAGCTTTGTTTATTCGCTTCACAAACCCCGGCCCCTCATATACAAAGCCGGTGTAGATCTGAATCAGGTTGGCACCGGCTTTTAGTTTTTCAAGGGCATCCTCCACCGACATAATTCCTCCCACGCCAATGATGGGATAATCCGGGCCGAGTTCCCTGCGCAAGTATTTTATTACTTCGGTGGATTTGCCGGTAAGCGGTTTGCCGCTCAACCCGCCTGCACCGATTTTTTCAACAGTTTTTTGATCAGTCGCCAATCCTTCGCGCGATGTGGTGGTGTTGGTGGCAATAACTCCGTCAGTTTTTGTTTCTTTCAAAATCTCAATCACATCATCCAGCTGTTCAACGGTTAAATCCGGGGCGATTTTCAGTAAAACGGGTTTCACCTTTTCTTTCGAACCTGCCAGCGCCTTCACATAGGCAAGCAACTTCCTCAAGGGCTCTTTTTCCTGTAGTTCACGGAGACCCGGTGTGTTAGGTGAACTTACGTTCACCACAAAATAATCCACATACGGATAGAGCGCTTCTATGCAATAGGCATAGTCATCCAATGCCTTTTCGTTGGGTGTAGTTTTGTTTTTCCCGATGTTCCCGCCAATAACAACCTGCGATTTTCGTTTCTTCAAACGTTCAACCGCTGCCAGCGCTCCTTCATTATTGAATCCCATCCGGTTAATTAATGCGCTATCGGCTGGCAGGCGAAACAGCCGGGGTTTTTCATTTCCCGGTTGCGGTTTCGGGGTTAATGTTCCAATCTCAATGAATCCAAATCCAAAACATGCCAGTTCATCAATCAGTCGGGCATCCTTATCGAAACCGGCTGCCAGGCCTACCGGATTATTAAACGTTAATCCGAAAACGGTTCGTTCAAGCCGGGATGAACGAATCCGGTATAACGCGGATAACAGATTCTTAAAACCGGGAATGTTTCCTATAAACCGAAGCACTTGAAAAACAAGGTGATGAACGCGCTCGGCATCAAACAAAAAAAGAATTGGCCGAATAAGAATGCGGTACATCATTTTTCCGATAGTTAGAAAATAATAGTTTTGTATTCAAACATTAACATATTAAGAAATGAAAAGACTATTCGGAGTATTGTTTATTATTGGCCTTATTGGTGCCGCTCAGGATGCTGCCGCACAGAAAATCGGGGTGTTTCTTGGTTATGGCACCGAAGTGGAAGAACTGGGCCTTGGGGTAAATGGGGAGTTCGCCATTAATGACAAAGTGGCTATTGCGCCAAGTTTCATTTACTGGTTTCCGGAGGATCCGGTAAGCTGGTGGGAGTTTAATGCTAACGCCATGTACTACTTTACCAAATCCGGTTCAGCCGATTTTTATGGACTCGCGGGGATTAACCTGTTTAGTGCAAAAGTTGAAGGTTTTGATGGCAACAGCGAAGTGGGGATTAACCTGGGTGTTGGCGCCAACTTTAATATCGGCAAAAACTGGGAGCCGTTTACTGAGCTTAAGTTTGTGCTGGGCGATGCCGACCAACTGGGGCTTTTCTTTGGAGCACGTTTTAAGCTTAGAAAGTAATCAATTCGTTACATCATAAAAGGCTGAGGAATCCTCAGCCTTTTTTCTTTTTAGACTTTTTATCGGTTTTTGTTTTATCGGGAAATTTCCGGAACGCATTTTTCACCGCATAATCCAGCAGGTTTCCGCCCCGGGTGCGCGAAATGTCCATCGTTCCTTCGGCTGACCATACGGTTGTTTTACGTGAGGTATCCACCAGGTTAAGGATAAGCGAACCCTGACGAAATTCGCGCGACCAGGTTTGCGATTGATCAACCATAGCTGGATTAGTGGCCGGTGCCTGCCCCAGCGGGCCGAGCCGCTGCACATCGGTGCGCATCATCGATTCAATTACGTATGTAGCGGTAAGCTCAGCGGCCGAATCCTGATACGTATATCCTTTTCGCTGCAATTCGCGGATGATGATTGGCTTTATCTCATTATACAGGCTATTCGCATCAATGGGCTGATCACCCCCCGAAACAACGGCTCCTTTTACTACAGTAAATGTCTGGTACTTTTTTAAATCAATGCCTTTTTCTACGGCAATCTCAAAATCCTGAGCAAAACCAAGTATACTCAGCATAACACCCAACGCAGTTGTAACTGTCTTTCTCATCGGATAACAACCAGTTGTTAAAAATACTAATAAAATCCTGGCAAATCAGCTTCACAGGTGAACAATTTGGTAATTACCTGCAGTAAGTGATTTAGTTGACGGCCTCGAGCGAGGCCAGGAAAACAAAAAGCCACGAACGCATCCGTGGCTTTAAGAGAATAGTTAACTAATGTTAGTGCATATTATAGCTTTACGGTAATGCCTATGCTTCCGGCTCCAACGCCCGAGCCTCCGCCAAACTCAAGGTTAATACCCAGTTTATCGTTGAAGAAGTAACGGCCACCAACCTGCAGATCCAACCCAATGCCGGAAGACTCAGCACCTGAAAACTCACTATCCGACCAAATATAATAGCCCAGTGTTGCACCGGCATACAGGTTCCACTTGTTCTCCAGGTTAAGTAGCTTGTTAAAGTGGTAGTTCCCGTTAAAACTCAGCACAATTAATGTCTGGCTGTAATCTGTTCCCAACGCCCGGTAGTTCCACTTGCGGTAGGATACCTTAGGACCAATAGTAACATCATCGTGTACACCGAAATCGGCACCCACATAAACCGGTATCCCCCAGTCTGAAAAGCCCAGCCCTGCATTTAACTGCTTGCCGCCCTTACCCGGTGGGGCCTGCGCAATGGATGTACTGACAAAAGCCATAATAGCCAGTGAAATAAAAATTAACTTTTTCATAAGTACGTATTGGTTAATTGTATTTGCCGTCAAAGTAAGCAGAAAATTATACAACTATAAAACCCGGCAACCATATCTGCCGGGCCGTTATTTACGCGGATGAAATTCCGTAATTACCTGACGCAGGTAATCCCTATCCAAGTGTGTATAGATTTCAGTGGTAGTGATTGATTCGTGACCCAGCATTTCCTGCACGGCCCGCAGATCGGCACCGCCTTCAATTAAATGCGTGGCAAATGAATGACGAAACGTATGCGGACTTATGTTTTTTTTCAGGCCAATGGCGCTTGCCAGGTTTTTAATAACGGTAAACACCATCACGCGGGTTAGTTTTTTTCCGTGGCGATTCAGAAAAACAAACGATTCGCTTCCTTTTTGAGGTGTTTTGTGCGGATACTTCCCCCTGATTTCTTCTATATAGATTTTCAAATACTTCTGTGCATCACGGCCCATCGGTACGAGTCGCTCTTTATTGCCTTTACCGATTACCCGCAGAAAGCCTATATCGAAATACAGGTTGCTCATTTGCAGATTTACCAGTTCAGATACCCGCAAGCCCGAACCATACAGCACTTCCAGCATAGCCCGGTTTCTTCCGCCTTCAGGTTTAGAAAGGTCTATTGCGTCAACCAACTTTTCAATTTCAGGATAGCTGAGTGTGTCCGGCAGTTTGCGGCCAATTTTTGGACCTTCAATTAATTCAGTGGGATCGGCTGTAATCCGTTCTTCAAACAACAGGTATTTATAAAATGCCTTGATTCCTGAAAGTATCCGGGCCTGGCTGTAGGCACTCATCCCCAAGTCATTTACATATTTTAAAAATTCTTTAATGTGCTTTGTTTTAAGCGCAGGCGGAGCGACTACTTCCTTTTTTAGTTCTAAAAACCGGGCCAGTAACTCAATATCATGCGTGTAGGCCTCAATGGAGTTTTGGGAAAGCGAGCGCTCCAGCTTCAGGTAATGTGCAAACTGCTTAGTATAACTCTCCCAGGTCATTTCCAATATTTTCAAACAAAAATAGAAGGGTATTTAGATAATCGGTCAATAGCGTGCTATTTTAGCAATTGTGAAATCCTCCCGCATCATTAACAACCTAACGCGCATCGGTATTGGGCTTGGTATGGTGTTTCCGCTGGGCTCTTTGGTTATTGATCTTTGGGCAAAGGACCTCACCATTTCACTCAAAAACCTGGCGAGCCTGTATTCACTAAACCCGCTTCATTGGATTATTCTTTCAGCACCAATTGTATTAGGAGGCTCATTCTATTACCTGGCCAAGCGCATTGCCAACCGCGAAAATTACCTGCTCAACATTGCCGCTAAAGAAAAGGAGCAAATGCAACTGATCTCCTCTTATATTACTGAACTTGGCAACGGCAACCTTACCACCAGCCTTCCGGATCACTTCGAAAACAAACCACTGCTTGAAGCACTCCACACCTTCAGAGATAAGCTACTTGCCGATCGAGAGCAATCGGAAAAACGGCAGTGGGTAAATGAAGGCCTTGCCAAATTTGGCGAAATACTAAGGGCACACGAAAACCTGGATGAGCTTGGGTATGCCGTTGTGAAGAACCTTGTTGAGTATTGTAATCTCACGCAAGGCGGTATTTTTGTAGTGGGCGGAGAAGATGCTCCATACCTTGAACTGAAGGGCTGCTACGCCTACCAGCGAAAGAAATTTTTACAGAAGCGAATCGACCCCGGCCAGGGACTAATCGGGCAATGCTACCTGGAACGCGAAAAGATAGTGCTGTATAAAGTGCCAGACGATTATGTACACATCACATCCGGCCTTGGCGATGCCAACCCAACCTGCCTGATTTTACTTCCGTTAAAAACAGAAGACAGCATTGAAGGCGTAATTGAAATGGCCGGATTCAGGCGCTTTGAACCACACGAACTGGAGTTTCTTGAAAAAGTATGCGAAAGCACAGCCACGGTATTTAAAAATGTAAAAAATGCCGAACGCACCAAACGCCTGTTACAGGCCTCACAGGAGCAAGCCGAAATGATGCGGTCGCAGGAAGAAGAAATGCGGCAAAACATGGAAGAGCTTGCCGCCACACAGGAAGAAATGCAGCGAAAGGAACAGGAGTTCATCCGCCAGATTGAAACTTATAAAGCCCGCTTAGGTGAATAACATGAACATCCACATTATCAACGGACCAAACCTTAACCTGTTGGGAGTGCGCGAAGAAGCAATTTACGGCAGCCGGGATTTTGAGAATTATTTCGAAGAACTGAAAGAACAGTTCCCCGCACTCAGCCTTGCATATTTTCAGTCGAACGTGGAAGGCGAACTGATTAACAAATTGCACGAGGTAGGCTTTAAAGCCGATGGCATTGTACTGAATGCCGGGGCATACACACATACATCGGTAGCCCTTCACGATGCCATTGCGGCCATACAAACACCGGTAGTTGAAGTGCACATTTCGAATATTTACGCGCGCGAAGAGTTCAGGCATAAAAACCTGATTACCTCCAAATGCATCGGGTTGATTTCAGGTTTTGGCTTAACCGGCTATGAGATGGCCATCCGATACCTGGTCAATCGAAAATCCAAAATCTAAAATCTACAATCTAAAATCTACAATGGGCATGGTCTCCTTTTACCCCGGGCCTTCGCGGGTTTACCCTAAAGTTAAACGATACCTGCAGGATGCATACCGCAACAACATTGTCAGTATTAATCACCGCAGCGATGAATTTGTTGAAATTTCAAAAAGCACAATCCGGCTGCTTCACGAAAAACTGGCTGTGCCGGCCGACTACACTATTTACTTTGTTTCATCGGCAACCGAGTGTTGGGAGATTATTGCTCAATCATTAATTAAAGAACAAAGCATCCATTTGTTTAACGGGGCCTTCGGAAAAAAGTGGCACGCGTACACCAATCGTATAAAACCCGGGGCAATTGCCCGGCCCTTCCATCTCCAGGACCGTCTGAAACCTTCGGTTTACAACAAAGCCGATGTTATCTGTTTAACCCAAAATGAAACATCAAATGGAACCCAGGTTAATCGTAAAATTATCAGTCAAATCAGAAAAAAAAATCCGCACGCTTTGCTTGCCGTTGATGCCACTTCTTCGATGGCGGGCATCCAACTGGATATTGAGACAGCCGATGTTTGGTTCGCTTCTGTGCAAAAATGTTTTGGTCTGCCGGCCGGTCTGGGCTTAATGATATGCTCCCCGAAAGCCCTGGAACGTGCCGAAGAGGTGAATAACCGGCTGCATTACAACAGCTTGCTATACCTGCACGAAATGATGCAGCACTACCAAACTTCGTACACGCCTAATGTGCTGGGCATTTACCTGCTGATGCGCGTGTTGGAATCTGTGAGGCCGATTAATAAAGTAAGCAGCACCATAAAATCGCGGTATAAAAAGTGGGAAGCATTTTTTGATACGAAAAGTGACCAACTCAACTTTTTAGCACACAACAAAACTGTGCGTTCGCATACTGTGCTGGCCATTGAGGCTCCGGCCGCTAAAGTGCAGCAGGTAAAGGCGGCCGCAACAAATGCCGGCTTCCAGCTGGGTAATGGCTATGGTGAATGGAAAAACACAACTTTCCGAATTGCCAACTTCCCGGCCATCCAGCGTAAGGAAATTGCCCGGCTGATGGATTTTTTGTATGGGCATATTTAATCCTCTCTTTAAATGAAAAAATTTTTGCTCTTTAGTTTATGCGTGGGCCTTAGCTATATCAATCTTGCCCAGAAACAAATTGTTAACCAGTACAACGGCTGGTACATGTACTTTGGCAACCACCGGCTGACGGAGAAATTCAGCCTGCACACCGAATACCAATGGCGCAGGGCCGATTGGATTACCACCTGGCAGCAGTCGCTGTTACGACTGGGACTGGACTATCGGGTCACAAACAATGTGCTCGTTACACTGGGTTACGGCCATATTGTAACCTGGCCGTATGGCGAACAGCCCGTGCCGGCAAAATTTACCGAACACCGCATCTGGCAGAATTTTATCCTTACGCAACGCGAAGGACGATTCTATTTCAATCACAGGTTTCGCCCAGAACAACGGTGGCTTGAAGGCAACGTGTTTGGTGAAGAGGGTTGGGTATACCGCAACCGCATGCGGTACCGGTTCCTTATAAATTACCCACTTACCAAAAAAGAAATGGGAGCTAATACGCTTTTTGCCAGCGTTTATGATGAAATCTTTATCCAGTTCGGTCCTAATTTCGATCGGAACTATCTTGATCAAAACCGGTTGTACGGAGCGCTTGGATACCAATTCTCAGCCAAAGGCAACGTGCAACTGGGGTACATGCAGCAATTTATTGTTAAAGCAGACGGCCTGAAGGCCGAACGGAACCACACGTTGCAGGTAAGCTTAACTTACAATGCCGACTTTCGAAAAAGTAGTAAATTAACACATTGAAATTTACTAATTTATCTTTTTATATGTACGTATAGCACATAACCTATGAAACTGCCTGTCTTAACTCTATTTATTTTAATTCCATTAGTAAGCATAAGCCAATTCTATTTTAGAACAACAGCAAACCTCAGTACTGTTTCTGATGCAGAATCAGGCCCACAATTAACTCACCCTAAATCGTTATGGGGAGCAAGCCTTGGGATTGGCGGTATTTTCAAGGCCAAAAAGCTTACGTTATTAACAGAAATGAATTTCACTCAAAAAGGATTTAAAATTCATGAAACACCTAATGGCTTTGGCTTTACTGTCGATGAAAAGTTACGGTTAAGGCTTAGCTACCTTGAATTTCCGATCTTAGCTAAACTTAATCTTGACAAAAAGAATAATCGCATTTACTTAGCTGCAGGTCCTTACCTGGCTTTTGCACTTGGTGGTAAATACGAATACTCATACTATGAGAATAATCAAGGAACAATTACCCAGATTAGCCATAATGGATTTTCTTTTGACTCGGATTTAGTAGGTTATGCAGGTGAAGATTATACCGTGAAGAAAAAAGCAGATTTTGGATTGCAGTTTGGCCTCGGGTATTCTGTACGCCCAAAAACTATTTTAGATCTCCGTTACGGTATAGGCCTTACAAAATTATCCCCCGATGATCCTTCAGAACCAAAAAACCGGTGCTTTCAAATTGGACTAGTTTTTCTAGGTCGATAATTATCAGGCTTTGACATTAGAATAATAGTTGATAAGCGGAAGTTTGTCATTCCCCAGTGTTATTTAGTTTTGCCAAATAAACCGTACCCCATGGCCAATTTCAAGGAAATCTTTTCCGTATCCCTTATCCTGTTTTCTGTAATTGATATCATTGGCTCCATTCCGTTTATCATCATCATTAAACAGCGCGAGGGGCGCATCCATGCCGAAAAGGCCACCCTCATCTCGGCTGTGCTGATGGTTGGTTTTCTTTTTCTCGGCCAATCAATACTAAAACTGTTCGGTCTGGATGTTGCCTCGTTTGCCGTGGCCGGCTCTATCGTCATCTTTATTGTAGCGATGGAAATGATCCTGGGCCGCACCTTGATTAAAGATGATCCGGAGGCCAAAGGCTCCGGATCTATTGTTCCGCTGGCCTTTCCGCTAATTGCCGGAGCCGGCACGCTCACCACCATCCTGTCGCTGCGGGCCGTGTATGAGGAAGTAAATATCCTCATCGGTATTTTACTCAACCTCATCTTTGTTTACCTGGTGCTTCGCTCCTCTTCGTGGCTGGAGCGTAAACTCGGCAAATCGGTGTTTTCAGTTTTGCGCAGGGTGTTTGGGGTTATCCTGCTGGCCATCGCAGTAAAGATCTTTAAAGATAATGTCGGGTTCAGCATATGATCCGCATTTATACCGATGGCGCAGCACAGGGCAATCCGGGGCCAGGGGGTTATGGCACGATTCTAAAATTTAATGATCATGTTAAGGAACTAAGCCAGGGTTACCGGCTAACAACCAACAACCGCATGGAATTACTGGCTGTAATTGCCGGGCTGGAAGCCATCCGCAAAAAAGGCATACCCGTTACTGTTTATTCCGATTCCAAATATGTTGTTGAGGCAGTTAAGCAAGGATGGCTTTGGACATGGGAGAAAAAAAACTTTAAAAACAAGGCCAACCCCGATTTATGGAAACGGTTCATCCCGCTTTACCATACGTTTAAACCTAAATTCGTGTGGATAAAAGGGCACGCAGGGCATCCGGAAAATGAACGCTGCGATGAACTGGCCGTACAGGCTGCCCATGCCCCTAACCTGCTGGTGGATGAGGTCTATGAGAAAACCAACGGGCTATAGTGTGCGCTCCTGTTCCTTAAAACCTATTCCATATTCCTTCAGCTCCTTTAATATAGGCGTGTAAATCTCCGGCCGTATCGGAAGTTGAACACCCGTGGCTTTAATTTTACCTTCAATCAGCAATCGTGCAGCCATGCCCAACGGAAGCCCTACGGTTTTAGCCATGGCAGTGTTCACGGAATCTTCTCCGGTAACGACCAGCGAGGATTGAATTTCATGTTGCTTTCCGCCTGTTTCGTAAACAAAGCGGTGCCACATCACAATCATATCTTTATCAGCTGCATTCAGCTTCCATTTCTTATTCAATATATGCTCGGTGATTTGCGCAGGTGTTCCTTCGGTTAACCCAATCTTTTCGTCCGAAAAAAATCCCGACCAGGACAACCGTTTTATTTCATCGCCATCCGGATGAAGGCCGAAGTGTTCCACCAGCCGTTGCTGGACCGGGCCCGAACCGTCAACCAGAAATGCTTCAATAAAATCGGCATGCGTCATGCCGGCAGCATGTTTCATCGTGTAGGTGTCATCACAGCAACCTAATTGAACCAGTATATCCCAGGCCTTGCAAAACCCTTTGTAGCGCAACGTGCCACGCAACATGGTTTTTATTTCATCTAATCCATAAGCATTAATATAGGTTAACGAATTCCGGTTGGCATACCCTTCAAACTGGCCATACCCAGGCACCATAATGGCTGTGGTTCGTTTAAATAGCTGATGGTATGGTATGTACTTATGAATTCCGTTGTGTAAATACTTTGCTGTTCCCTGGCCGGCCATCACCACGTTACGGGGGTTCCAGGTAAACTTATAGCGCCAGGGATTTTCCGGATCAGTATCCGGTGCAACCAGGCCTCCGGTAAACGATTCGAACGACTTGAGCTTGCCTCCCGTTTGTTTAATACGATGGATAATCTCCATGGCACTCATGTGATCAATGCCCGGATCCAGACCGCACTCATTTAAAAATAAAAGTCCTTTTTGTGTGGCTGCATCATGCAGGTTTTGCATCTCCTCAGAAACATAGCTGGCGGTAAGCAGATGTTTGGCGTGGGTTAAACAATGGCGGGCTACTGTTGGATGCAACTGAGGCGGCAACAGCGATATAACCACATCGGCTGTACGGATGGCTTCGGCACTTTGCCGGTCATCGGTAATATTAAAGGCGATGGCCCTGCCTGCTTCAACATCGCGTACCTTCTCGCATGCCAGTTCGTACGAAAGGTCACCCACAACAACACGGTTGTTACTCTTCCGGGCAAACTCAAGCAGGTAGGCAATCAATGCCGATGACGAGCGGCCGGCACCCAAAACCAAAATCGTTTTCATATCGGCAAAGTAATTCAATTGCCTGCCCGGTAGAAGAGTCCGGCTAAAATTTTTATCTTTCTTAACCTTTCCCGAAATCCCATGAATGAATTAACCGTCTTCAAGCATTTTGATGACCTGGATCAGGAATCGAAATACCTGGCGCATAAAGCGAAAGATGCCGCCCAGTTTGCACATGCCAGTTACTCCAAATTCTGTGTTGGCGCTGCCCTGGTGCTGGACGATGGAACCGTGGTAACCGGTGCCAATTATGAAAATGCATCCTATCCGCTAAGCATGTGTGCCGAGCGTGTTGCCTTGTATGCGGCTGCCGCGCAGTATCCGGATAAACGTGTAGTAAAACTGGTCGTGGTAGCGAAAAAGAAGGGCGGCAAAGACCTGGTACCGGCTACCTCATGCGGGGGTTGCCGGCAGGTTATCCTGGAATTTGAAACCAACCAGAAAAAACCCATTACGCTCATTATGCAAAATGAAGACCACCACTGGATAAAGGCCTCTTCAGCCGCTGATTTACTGCCTTACTCTTTTTCGAAACAAAACCTCGACAGCCACGGCAAAAAATGATTTTTAAGGAGTTCAGCACCTGATGAATTTTCGTTTATTTGCCCCCATGAAGGGCCTTAAAAACCTCACTATCGCGCAAGCCAGTCTACTGGCCGGTGTGGTTTTACTCGCGGTTATTGTTATACAGGTGTTCTGGATTCAGCATAAATTCTCGAACATCCTCGGTGTACAACAACAAATTGACTACACGCGCAACCTACAACTGCAGGTCCACCGGATTTTTCTCGATCGGAATACGGTTGATAAGAAAGCCCTTCTTACACAACTGGCTAAAACGGATAAAGCATTTGAGTTTTTAAAACAAGGCGGCCGCATTTCCGGGACTCAAACAATGTTGCCACCCATTCAGCGCCTGCCCGCCATTACGCTTGAACGGCTGCTGACTGATTGGACCATCTTTCAATCGCTTATTACCGCATCGCCCGACACCAGCCGGCTGGAAGCCCATACTACCCTGTTGCTCGAGTGGTTTGATAAACTAATTGCCGACTTTAGTTACGAAGAGAGCAAGCTGAAAAATACGGCTGCGTGGACTGTGAGTCTGACATTGATAACCGATGCCTTACTTATTGGCTGGCTCATAATCCTTATACGAAAAAGAATCGTTAAACCCCTGCGGTTACTGGCAACCAATACGGCCAGACACGAACACACCAACGGAATTCGCCACAATGAAATTGGTGCGGTAGCGCGCCAAATTAACGAAGTGGTTGAAAACCTGCGCGATGCCTCGGATTTTGTAAAGGAAATTGGCCAGGGAAACCTAACGAAAGATTACCGGGAACTGGAACCCGAATATCAACCGGGCAAAAACAACCTGGCCGATTCGCTTATTGCCATGCAACAAAAACTGCTGGCCATGAACGATGAGGAACAAAAACGCAAGTGGGCAAACGAAGGCCTTGCACGATTTGTTGATATCCTGCGCTCATCGGCCAGCAACCTCCACCAACTTGGCGATAGAATCATCTCGGCATTGGTGCACTACACCGGTTCCAACCAGGGCGGACTTTACGTATTAAATGAGGACGACCCCCAACACCACCACCTGGAGTTAATCTCACTGTTTGCCTTTAACATTAAAAAGCACCAGCAACAAAAAGTAAAGCCGGGCGAAGGATTATTGGGGCAGACCTATCTTGAAAAAGAAACCGTTTATCTGAAAGAACTGCCAGAAGATTATGTGCGCATCACCTCCGGTCTGGGCGATGCCAACCCAAAAACATTACTCATTGTTCCTTTAAAAGTTGATGATACTGTTTACGGCATGGTTGAACTCGCGTCATTCAGGGAGTATCACCCTCATGAAATTTCGTTTGTAGAAAAACTGGGCGAAACCATTGCCAGCACGCTGGCTTCCGTGAAAGCCGCACAAAACAACCGCAGGTTGCTGGAGGAGAGCCGCATGACCACCGAAGCCATGCGTGCACAAGAGGAGGAAATGCGCCAAAACATGGAAGAACTTACCGCCACCCAGGAAGAAATGCAGCGGGTAATGAAAGAAGCTCAGCAAAAAGAAACCTACCTGAGCAACCTGATGAACGCCACGACCGATGCCTTTGTAGCCATTGGCCTGGATTACCGGGTAGTGCTTCGCAATAATGCTCCGTTGTTTAATCAGTTTATCCGTTCGGGCATTCCTTATGAAAAAGGGTACTATGTGTTAAGCCTCTTTAAAGAAGAGGAGTTTGAGTACCACAAAGCGATATACGATAAGGTATTCAGCGGACAAACCCTGAGTGTGGAAAAAGAGTACTTTGGAAAACCTTACTCGGTTAATTACAAGCCCTTGCTGTCATCCACCGGTGAAATTATCGGGGCAGCCATTTACGCCCACGATTTGAGCGAACAGCAGGAGATGGAAAACCGGGTTAAAACCCTTGAACAGCAACTGGCAGCTGCCTCGGCCAAAACAAGCGATGAATCATTAACCGAGCTGGAACAACTGTTCCGGGTTAACCTCGAAGCCCTGGCAATTACCCGGGAAACCGTTAGGAATAAACATTCCTGAACAGACCCTGCCTGCCTATTGAAAATCAGGTTTTTCATCAAAATCCCACTTAAATCGCTAAATTTCAAGCCCTCAAAACTTTCCGAAGGATTGAGGTGGCTTTATTGAAACGTTTGATCCCGTGCTTTAAACACATGTAAGATTTTACAGGGAAACGGGAAGGCCGGCACTAACGGGTCAGCTATTTTTGAGGCCCTGTAACATAACCAAAGAACCTCTCCATGCAGGACATTGACATAGCCGATTTGAAACGGATTTCGGAGCTGATATACCAGAAATACAGCTACGATTTCCGCAATTATGCCATGTCGTCCTTTAAACGCAGGGTGCTGCGGATAATGGAATTAAAACGCCTTTCCGTTGAGGCCCTTATCCGCAAACTCACCGACTCCCCCGAATTCATTCACGAGTTTTTGGATGAACTCACTGTTAACGTAACCGAAATGTTTCGCGATCCGAGCTTCTGGCGGATTATGCGCGAAGAAATTATACCGGCCATCCTGCTCAACCACAAGCAATTTAAAATATGGCATGCGGGCTGTTCCTCTGGCGAGGAAGTCCTTTCAATGGCCATCCTCCTCAAGGAAATGGGTATCCACCAGGATGTGCAGCTATACGCTACCGACCTGGACACCAACATTCTTGAACGGGCAAAATCCGGCACCTGCTCCATAAAGAACATGGAGTTAAATGAGAAAAATTACATCCGCTTTCAGGGAGCAGGTTCACTAAAAGATTATTACCGCGAAGAAAACGGACAGGCCGTTTTTAATAAAGACCTGATGAGCAACGTAACC
Organism: Flammeovirgaceae bacterium; assembly: GCA_015180985.1. NCBI lineage: Bacteria > Pseudomonadati > Bacteroidota > Cytophagia > Cytophagales > Flammeovirgaceae > Flammeovirgaceae bacterium. The sequence continues at coordinate 1,563,326 of CP054185.1, read as the reverse complement.
TTTCGCAAGCACGACCTGGTATTGGGCGAAGTTTTTAACAAGTTCGATTTGATTCTGTGCAGGAATGTGATGATCTATTTTAACCAGGCTTTGCAGAATGAAGTACTTAAAAAATTTCATGAAAGCTTATTTAAATACGGCTACCTCGCCATCGGGTCGAAAGAATCACTCATCTGGTGCGATTATGCCAACCGCTTTATTGTGGTAAATAATGAAGAAAAAATATATAAGAAAATAAAAGACTAACACGAAGGTGCTCGCGGCTCATGAACAAGTACAACCTAAATAACAGCTACAAGGCCGTTGTTATCGGTGGGTCGGCAGGCAGCTTTCAGGGCGTGGTTAAAATCCTCTCACAGTTGCCAAAAGGGTTTCCATTGCCTATCATCATGTGCCTGCACCGGCTTAAGCATGTGCGGCACGGTTTCGTTGAAGCGTTATCCTTAAAAAGTGTTGTGCAGGTAACAGAACCATACGATAAAGAAACTATAAAACGAGGCGGTGTTTACCTGGCTCCGGCAAACTATCACCTTTCGGTTGAGTTGGGCCATTACTTCGCACTCTCAACCGAGGAAATGATCAACAACTCACGGCCGGCCATTGATATCACCCTGGGAACCTGCGCCTATGTTTTCAAAGACAAACTCATCGGCATCCTGCTCTCAGGCGCGAACAAAGATGGCGCCCTGGGGATGAAGTATATTAAAGACAGGGGCGGGCTTACCATCGTACAGGAACCCTCCGAATGCATGATAGACACCATGCCTAAATCAGCCATGGCACTCACACAAATCGACCAGGTTTTAAAGGTCGATCAGATTGTTGATTTCTTTAAAGAACTTGATAAGCAATACCGGTAATGAAAATTAAAGCACGACATATCAGCATCACATTGGTAATCCTTTTTATGGCAGGAATTGTGTACTCATTTTTTACACTATTTCAATCGGAAGCGCAAGGCATACCAAACCGGTTTTATCTGTTGCTGGGCATCAGCATAATTTTGGGCACTGCCGCAATGATTGTGGCTTTAACCAACACCGAAGCCATGGTGGTGTACCGCGAAAAGAAAATTACTGAAAATCAGAAAAATCAGGAGAGCAAAGAATCAACCAAAAAATCCAATGCCGTTGAAGCGGTACGGGCGGCCATCAAATCAGCCCGCAATCCCGAAGATAGTATGCAAAGCGGGTTATCAGCTATCTGCAAACAATTGGAAGCCGGCCAGGGTGCTTTTTACCGTGTTGAGGCCCGTAACGATAAGAAAATAGCTCTATTGAAAGCCGGTTACGCCCTTACCTTAACAGAAGCAAACTCGGTGGAATACGAAGCAGGCGAAGGTTTAATCGGGCAGGCGGCCGTAACCGGCCAAACCGTATACCTGGACGAAATACCTGAAGGATATGTAAAAATTATTTCCGGATTGGGCAGTTCATCACCCCGGTATGTTTTGATAGTTGCAGCCAAAAAAAATGACACTATTACCGGGATTGTTGAAATAGCCTCGTTTACCCCGGTTACAGCCGAACAACGAAAATTTGTTGAAGAGGCTGCCGCCCAGATAGCAGAAAAATTAAGCAGTTAACGAATAACAGTGAAGAAGAACAACTATGCTGAAAGGAATTAAGGTTAGCACAAAAATTACCCTGTTGGTTATGCTTATTGCCATCGTTGCAGTGGGCACCATAGGCTTTTTCACTTTTGAATACAACCAGAAAGCCAGCCGCGATAAGTTTATGTACAGCCTGGCCGCCATAACCGACACGCGGGCCGAATATGTAGCTGCCTTTTTTACAAGGCAGGAAAGTGAATTAAAAAACCTGCAGCAGTCACCCCTGTTGAATGCATTCGACTCGCTGGAAGAAGGTAGCCGCTTTGGGTTTGAACAGTTTTACATCATATCTCCGGCCGGCACTGTTATCTATTCAACAGACGGAAACTATGAGCCGGGTAAATTATTCACCGATCCGGATGGATCAAGTTTTTCAAGCGCCCAGAAAGGCATCCATTTCTCCTCGGTATTCAAAGACAAAAATGGTTACTACCTGTTTGGCTTTGCGCCTGTAACCACAGCCGGTGGCGAACATTTTATGGTTGCCCGTATCAGCCTGAACCCACTTTACAAAACACTGGCCGGAACCAAAGGTATGGGCAACACAGGCGAAATCCTGCTGGTAAAACAGGATATCAGCAATAAAAAAATCCTGCTGGTCAGTCCGCTGCGCTTCGAACCCAACGCTGCCATTAAAATCTACAATCCCGATGACCCCTTTATACATGGCATTAATCGTATCCTGTCGGGCAGTGCAAATGCCACTACCATATCCGGAAAAGATTATCGGGGTGCGTCCGTTTACTATACGGGTAAAACACTGGCCCTGCCCGGTTGGGGCCTCATCGGCAAAATGGATATAGCCGAAGCCGATGGCAATACGGCCGGCTTATTCCGGATTTATCTGTATGCAGGCATCTGCATCGTATTGCTTACTACCCTGCTTACCATGCTGTTTGCCCGTTCGCTAACGCGCCCGCTTACCACCACTCGCACCCTGCTGGGCATGGTTGCTGAAGGGGTGCTGCCAGAAAACATTGAAGTAACCAGCCGTGATGAATTCGGTCAAATAACCGAAAAGGTCAATCACCTGGTAGAATCGCTCAAACAAAAAGCAGAGTTCACCCAGCGTATTGGCGAAGGGAAATTCGATACCCGGTTTGAGGCCGAAGGCGAAAACGACCTGCTTGGGCTGTCACTCATTACCATGCGCAACAACCTTATCGAAAATGAGAAACGCGATAACGAGCGCAACTGGATTGTGCGGGGCGTTGCCGAAATCAGTGAAATTCTCCGCCTGCACGATTCACTCGATACACTGGGTGATGACGTCATCCGGTTTATTCTTGAAAAAATTGGCGCTATTCAGGGCGCATTCTATGCGGTAAATGACGAAGGCAGCGAACGGCTTATCGAAATGCGCGCCAGCTATGCCTACGGGCGAAAAAAATACCTGCAAAAAAGTTTTCGTTTTGCCGAGGGATTGGTAGGGCAGGCTGCCATCGAAAAAGATACAGTTTTGCGCACCGAGATACCCAATGATTATGTAACCATTACTTCGGGCCTGCTGGGCGAACAACGACCGACCTGTATATTGATTGTGCCGCTTATCACCAACGAAGAAGTGTATGGCGTGCTGGAATTTGCCGGGCTGAAGCGCTTCAATCCCTCGCAGGTAAAATTTGTGGAGGAGCTCAGCTTAATCCTGGCACGCACCATCTTCAACATTAAGGTTAACGAACGCACCCGCAGGCTGCTCGAAGAATCGCAGGCCATGAGTAACGAACTGAAAGAAAAGCAGGAAGTACTCAGGCAAAATGCCGAAGAGATGCAGGCCACGCAGGAGGAACTGGAACGCACCAACCGCGAACTGGAGAACCAGGTTGAGGAAGTTAACCGCACGCAAAAGCGCATGCAGTTGCTGCTCGAAAATGCTTCGGAAGTCATCACCATTTACGAAGAAGACGAAACCATCCGGTATATCTCTCCTTCCGTAGAAACCATTCTCGGTTATGGTCAGAAAGAATTGATCGGCCGCAGCGACATGAACAACGTACATGCCGACCACCGCGAAATCTTTGATGGGCTGTTCCGGAAAATGAAAGAAAATCCGGATGAAAAAGTTACCGCACAGTTTGAGTACAAAACCAAAGACGGCAACTACATCTGGATTGAAGCCACCGGAACCAACTGCATGTCGAACCCGGCCATACACGGGTTCATCCTCAACTCGCGCGACATTACCGAACGCAGAAGAGCCGAACAGGAACAGCGCATGCGAAGCAAGATGCAGGCGCTTTCGGAAAACTCGCCCGACCTCATCACACGCCTTGAACAAGAGGCCATCTCGTATATTAACCCGGTTATCGAATCGTACACGGGCAAGAGCCCCAGCTTATTCCTGAACAGGAAAGTGCAGGACGTTGAACTTGACAAATCGGTACTTGAAACCTGGCTCCGGATTGTTGAACAGGTTAATTCAACCGAAAACACCGTAGCCACCGAAATGGATTTCCCTTCGGAGATGGGCAAACGCGTAATGCAGGTAAACGCCATTCCGGAGTTTGACGAAACGAATAAAGTAGAGTCCGTGCTGGTCGTGTCGCACGATATCACCGAACGGAAAATGATTGAACTTGAAATCCAGGCTAAAAACAAAAAGATCACCGAGAGCATTAATTACGCCAAGCGCATACAAACCGCAATCCTTCCAAACAACCGGGTTATTAACCGATCACTGCCAGACTCCTTTATACTATATAAACCGCGCGATGTGGTAAGCGGTGACTTCCCCTGGTACATGCAGGTTAAAGATGATATTTACATTGCTGCTGTGGATTGCACCGGCCACGGAGTACCGGGTGCATTACTTTCACTGATTGGGTACTTTCTGCTGAACGATATTGTGCGCAGCCGAAAAGTAACTGATCCGGGTGTTATTCTCGATTTACTGGATGAAGGTGTTACAAAAACGCTAAGACAGGATGAGGACGCTTCCACAAAAGACGGCATGGACATCGCCCTGTGTAAAATAAACATGAACACCCGCGAAGTGGAGTATGCCGGAGCACACCGCCCGTTGTACATTATGAAGGGTGGTGTTATGGACGAGGTTAAGGGCAATAAATTCCCGATAGGTGGCGGCATTTTTAAAAACCAAACCAACTTCACCAACACCAAAATCAAACTGGATAAAGGCGACTCCATTTATTTCAGTTCCGATGGCTTTCCCGACCAGTTTGGCGGGCCGGAGGGCCGCAAGTTTGGGCCTAAAAAAACCCGCGAAATCATCGAGCGGGTACACACCCTGCCCATGCGCGAAGCCTCCGTGATTTTCGAAACCGAATGGGAAGCCTGGCGGGGCGATACCCGGCAAACTGATGACGTACTGTTGATTGGAATAAAATTTTAGATGTATGAAAATTCCTCATTTTGAAGAAATAGCATAGCCGATATTGATGTAAAACTTAATAAATTCGAAACCTCAAATAAGCAACTGAAATGAATTTCATTTACGATCTGCACCGTACCATGATGTCGCAGAAACTGATTCTGGTGTACCAGGGCGATTTTACCCAGGAAACCACCAAATCCATACTGGCCATGGCCGAGCGCAACCTTGATTCTTCCGGAGAAGAATCAAGTATAAAGCGAAAAGTGTTCAATGTAATGGTGGAGTCCTTACAGAACATTGTTAAACACAGCGATGAACTGGTTGACGGCCAAACCCGAAGCCATGCCGCCATCTTCCTTATCGGTAAAGAAGCGAACCGCTACTCCATTATGAGCGGCAACCCCATCCGCAAAGTAAATGTTGACAAACTCAAAGGCGCCCTGGATAAAATCAACAGCCTGGATAAAGACGGCCTGAAGGATCTGTATAAAGAGATCATCAAGAATACAACCATCTCCGAAAAAGGGGGTGCAGGGCTTGGCTTTGTGGACATGGCCCGTAAATCAGGCGCCAAACTTGAATTCGCATTTCCGGAAATGAATGCCGAGTACTGCTTCTTTTGCCTGAAGGTAAACGTGCCACGCGAAGCTGGCGAAAATTAATGTTGAACGTTTTAAACTAATCACCATGGAAATATTAAATCTCGAAGGAACTGAAGATACCCCGAAAATCATCCTGGATAAAAAGAATGGCATCTTTGAAATATCAGGCCGTTCATTGCCCGAAGATTCAGCCGAGTTTTATCGCCCGGTACTGGAGTGGATTGGCAACTACGGATCGGATCCTAACCCTACTACCGACTTTGTATTTAAGCTGGAGTATTTTAACACCGCGTCATCCAAATTAATTCTGGATGTACTCTCCGCCCTGGAAGACATCAAAGGCATGAAAATACTGTGGTACTATCACGAAGACGATGAAGACATGGAAGAAGCCGGGCAGGAATTTTCTGAACTGGTTGAAATACCTTTTGAATTTAAAACATACTGAAACGAAAACCGGCAGCCCAAACCAATTCTATCCTGAATGAGTGAGGAAATTCTCAAGGCGCTAACCCAGCTTTTTGCCATTATTACCAAACAGGATGGCGGAGTAAGCGCTAATGAGCGCCAGTATGTAATTACTTTCTTCCAGACCGAACTGGACCAGGATTCGCTTAAGGAATACCTGGCACAGTACGATGAACAATCGGGATACGGCAAAACAACCGAAGGTGCCGCCAAACTCACCAGCGTAAAAGAATCAGTGCGCGTTTTGGGTATTTGTAAAAAAATCAACAAAACCCTTACCCAGAAACAAAAAGTTGTTGTACTGATAAAATTGCTGGAACTGGTTGCTACCGATAAAAACTTTTCGGCTCAGCGGATGGAAATCATAAATACAGTTTCAACTGTATTCAATATTGAGCCCGATGAGTATAAACTGATTGAAGATTTTATTACAGCAACAGAAGCCCGTTCACTTAACTATGCCGATATCCTTATCGGCAATAGCGAAGAAAAAGCCGAACCGGGTAAACTTCATAAGCACGTGCATATCCACCTAACCGGTGATCTGGTATGCATGCGCGTGCGCAGCGTTGATATGTACTTCGTAAAGTACGCTGGCGAAGAGTCAACACTGATGAACGGTTTCATTATGCAGCCCAACCGGGTGTACCTGTTTTCGCACGGCAGTACTATTAAAACCCAGGCAGGCGATGCGTTGTATTACAGCGACATCATTGCCGATTTTAATGAGGAAATAAAAACTACCAAGCTTTCGTTCAACGCAGTTATTGACGAGTTCCGCTTTCCCAACGGAACTGTTGGTTTGCGTGATGTAAAGGTTTCGGAAGGCCCCGGCCGCCTGATTGGCATTATGGGGGCCAGCGGTGCCGGCAAAACCACCCTGTTGAATGTAATGGCCGGACTTGCCAAACCATCAGTAGGCAAAATTCTCATCAACGGGTTTGACATTTTCGAAGAGAAAGAAAAAATACATGGTGTAATCGGGTACGTTTCGCAGGATGACCTGCTCATTGAAGAACTCACCGTTTACCAAAACCTGTACTACAACGCAAAACTTTGCTTCGCCCATTTCTCGGAAGAAGAAATCCATAAACGGGTAATGGAAGTACTCGAAAACCTGGGCCTCGATCAACGCAAGGACCTGAAAGTAGGCAACCCGCTCGAAAAGACCATCAGCGGTGGGCAGCGTAAACGACTCAACATAGCACTGGAACTGATTCGCGAACCGGCCATTCTCTTCCTCGATGAACCTACCTCCGGCCTCTCTTCGCGCGATTCGGAAAATGTAATTGACCTGCTCAAAGAGCTTTCACTAAAGGGCAAACTGATTTTCGTGGTAATCCATCAGCCGTCATCGGACATCTATAAAATGTTCGACAAGATGATTATTATGGATACCGGGGGCTACCCGGCCTATTACGGGCCTCCGGTTGAAGCGGTAACCTACTTCAAAAAATCAACCCTCCAGGTTGACAGCAACCGCGGCCAGTGCGAAACCTGTGGTAACGTTAACCCCGAGCAAATCTTCAACATCATCGAAGCGAAGGTGGTGGATGAATACGGCCAGCCCACCAACAAACGAAAGATTACCCCGGTACAATGGCACGAGTGGTATAAAGAGCGATTTAAACTCAGTAAGGTTGAGGATGTTAGAGAGGAACCACCGCACTCGTTAAATCTGCCCAACAAAATCAGGCAAACATTAATTTTCATTACCCGCGATACGCTTTCAAAACTCAGCAACAAGCAGTACCTGCTCATTAACATGCTGGAGGCTCCGCTGCTGGCGCTTATTCTTGCCTTCATCATCAAGTACAAAAGCGCACCTGGCGGAAAAGAGTACCTGTTCCGCTTTAACGACAATTTTCCGGCCTTTATACTGATGAGCATTGTAGTGGCCTTGTTTATGGGGTTAACCGTTAGCGCTGAAGAAATCATTCGCGATCGGAAAATACTTAAGCGTGAATCCTTTTTGAACCTGAGCTGGAACAGCTACCTGATGTCGAAACTCACCATCCTGTTTAGTCTTTCGGCCATTCAAACACTCACCTTTGTGCTCATTGGCCACCTGATACTGGAAGTAGAGTGGCGGATGATCCTGCCCTTCTGGGTTGTATTGTTCAGCGTTTCATGTATGGCCAATGTACTGGGCCTCAATATCTCCTCAGCTTTCAACTCTGCAGTTACGGTATATGTGATGATTCCGTTGCTGCTTATCCCGCAGATGATCTTGAGTGGATTACTGTTTCGCTTCGATAAGCTCAACAACATCATCAGCACAAAAGGCAAAGTGCCGCTGGTAGCTGACTTCATGGCATCGCGCTGGGCGTATGAGGCGTTGGCTGTTTATAATTTCATGAACAACTCGTACGAAAAACCCTACTACCCGTACGAAAAAATTGAATCGCAGGCCGACTTCCGGGCCTCTTTCCTGGCTGATGAGCTGGAGAAAAAACGCAAGTTCATTGCCGATAACATCCAGTCAAATGATGATTCGGTACGAAAACAAATGGCCAGAGACCTTGAAATCATCCGCAATACCTTAAAGGATGATTACTTTAAACGAGGGCTTGAACAGGTTAACCTGAATGAGCCCTGGACCCTTGAACTGTTTACACCAACCTTCAGCACCCTGTTGGAAGAATTTTTAATAGCCTATCGCAGGTTTTACCAGGATGCATACAACAAAGCCGTTGCCTACCGCGAACAAATCATCTTTAAAAAAGAAAACGAAAAAGGATCGGCTTACAACCTGAACGAGTACAAAAACCGGTATTACAACGAAAGCCTCGCTGATTTGGTAAAAAATGTTTCAACGAAAAACCGGATACTGGAGTATGATGGTCAACTCATCCAGGAAATCAACCCGATATTTCTAGATCCAAAACCGGCCGGCCTGTTGAACTACCGCACACATTTCTTCGCACCTAAAAAATATTTTCTCAATATCGAATTCAGCACGTTTGCTTTTAACCTGTTGGTGGTTTGGGCAATGGCTGTATTCTTTTATTTAACGTTATACTTTGAGTTACTCAGGAAATTTGTGAACCTGTTTGGAAAAGTGAATCTGCCGAAGAAAAAATAGCAGGCTTGTACTGTTTTGGTCAGGAATGCTGAATTTATAACTTTGTAACCGCTTAATTTTAGGCATTATGAAACTAATCAAATACACCCTAATCGCAGCCGTGTTAGCGGGTTGCGGGTCGGGCAAAAAGTCGGATGAACAGGCCTTTATGGAAAGCCTTGACTCAACCAAAATAACCGGCCCTTCCATTTCGGAAGCAGTTATCGGAGACATCCTGCAGCAGATACCCAGTCCGCTGGAGATTTCCGTTCTGCTGAAAGAATCAGGAAAAAAATATAACGTTAACTACCTGAATTCGGCCGACAACCTGCCTAAATACAACAGCAACTACAAAAAGGCGCTGAATCTTGGAATTTACGGTACCGATTTGGGATACACCAACATTTACGAGCAAAACCAGGATGGCGTGAAATACATGTCGGCCATTAAAAGCCTGGCCGATGGGCTCAATATTGGCCAGTTTTTTGACATTGAAACCATCGGCCGGCTGGCCACAAACAGCAAAAATCTGGACTCACTTTTGTTAATAACTACCCAGAACTTTAACAACATTAACCACTACCTGCAAACCCAGGGGCGGGCAAACCTGAGTGTTTTACTGCTTACGGGCGGATGGCTCGAAGCCATGCACATTACCTGTAACGTAGCAGCACAGGACCCCAACAACAAGGAGTTGCAGGAAAAAATAGGTGAACAGAAAGTTATTCTTGAAAATATTCTGCTGTTGCTGAGTTTCTACAAGGATATTGACCAGAATATGGCCGCACTGCTTACCGATATGGAAGAACTGAAAAAAGCCTTCGATAAGGTAAACATCACCTATACCTACAAAGAATCGACCTTTGAAGTGGTTAATGGTGTAATGGTGATTAAAGACAACAGCACCACCACCATTGATATTACCCCTGACGACATTACCAGCATCAGAACGATAACAGGATCAATCAGAAACAAGATTATTAGCTAAGATAACCGACAACCTATGAAACACGTAATCATTCTTGCTTTGTCGCTTTTTATAGTCTCAGCCGATGCCGCTGCACAGTGCAACTCCGAAAATCTTTCGAATCAGTGCATACCCAAGCTGGCATCCGGGTTTAACTTTTTAAAGAGCTACAAAATAGACGGCACAGGAGGATCAAAAGATAAAGTAGAATACTCCTATGTGTTCACCAAAGGAACACAGTACATGATAAACATTTGCGCCCCTTCCCAGCCGACCGATGGCATTGTGGTAACCCTGTATGACTCCAACCGGAATAAAGTAGCCACCAGTAAAATCAACGGACAGTACATTGCAGCCATTGCCTACCCCTGCAATGCCACCGGTATTTATTATATACAATATACGTTTGACGGCTCTACTTCGTATTGCGGAGGCAGCGCCCTCGGATTTAAGCGTTAACGGAAAAACAAACTTGCGAAAAACCCTGACCTGCAAAGGCCAGGGTTTTTTATTGCTTACCTTCACTGCATGAAAGAGCAGGTTATTCAATTTCAGTTTAAAGCGCGCTATTATATATCGGGTACACTGAACCAGCAAACCAAAAACGTGTGGTTTGTGCTTCATGGCTACGGTCAGCTGGCCCAGTACTTTATAAAAAAATTCAACGTGCTGGTGGACACCGAAACCTGTGTGATAGCGCCCGAAGGCTTGTCGCGGTTTTATGTTGAAGATTTGCCAACGCGTACACGCACCGGCAACAACCGGGTTGGCGCTACCTGGATGACACGGGAAGACAGGTTAACCGACATTGAAAATTACTGCGCATACCTTACCGCCATTTACAAAACCGAACTAGAAAAGTATCCTGCCGTTCGGGTAACCGTGCTCGGTTTTTCGCAAGGCGCTGCAACTGCAACACGCTGGGCGCTGGACAACCGGATCAACTTTCACCGGCTGATCCTGTGGTCAGGTATTTTGCCTCCCGACATGGATTTTGAAGCAGGAAAAAGAATCTTGACTGGCAAAGAGTTTTTGGTTGTTTATGGAAACAGCGATCCCTTTATTACCCCGGAACGGATGAGGGAAATGCAGGAGTTGACTCTGAAACTGGGCATCACACCGGAGCCAGTCATATTTACTGGTGGCCATGATATTGATGAAAGCACTTTGCTCCAACTCAAACATCTTTCTTAACCAAAGTAGCCGAGGCCTGGGCAGTCGGCAAAACAACCACATCGGCCAGCACCACATGAGGCGGGCGGGTTAGTGTAAAGAGAATTAACTCGGCAATGTCTTCGGGCTTTAGCGGTTCATAGCCTCCTTTCCCAGCAGAGTCTCCCTCCGGGGACTCTTCTATGTTGAAAGTCAAGTCCTGATGCACTAATTTTGTTATTGTTTTACCTGCGTGGCTGCGATTGGAAACCTCAGCGAACAAGCAGGGTTTACACTGAAAAAGATTTGGACTGTTAATAGGCAAAATTGGCAGTCCTTTCTTTTTTAGGAAAACCGAAAAAGAGTTTCCAACATAGCCCTGGCTTTACCCTTTACCAAGTATAAAATCAATCTTCTATAAGCAGTCATTCCTTTTCGGAAGCTGCACGATACCTTTTATATTTTTATAAAGGTGGGCTGTAATCTGCGGAAAGCAGTCACTCTGAAATCCAGAGGCTGCAAGAGTCCCCTTACATTGTGCCCACCGTTTATAACTTTTATATGGTTAAGCGGCTACGCCAAGTTCGTATTCCGTTTTGTTAATCAACACATAACGCAGTCGGCTCACCAACATCCGGGCAATACGAATGATGGCTTTATTACCCTTCATTCGGCTGCATAGTTGGTTATACTTCATAGTCAATGCCGGATCGGTACGTACTGCAACCCAGGCACTTTCGATGAAGCACTTCCTTAACGTTTTATTGCCTCGTTGTGTGATGTCGCCCACATGTTCACGGTCGCTCGATGAGGAAACATTGGGCACCAAGCCAATGTAGTTACATAATGAATCACGACTTTTAAATCGTTTGATATCTTCTAACTCAGTCAACACCATCATGGCTGTTAACCGGCCTATGCCAGGCACACTGATCAGCAGTTCTACCGGCTTAGCATATTTCTCTTCACCAGACAGAGTGTTTATCTGTTTGAGGATGGTAGTTAGTGTGCTTCTCCAGAATTCTGCTTCAGCCAGGTAAGTAGCTAATGTGTTGTTCCCACTTTTCCCGATGTCCACTTTCTTAAGCCACTCCATGAATCGCTTAGACCAATGTGTGCCCGACCTGGTGAATTGTTCGGGGTAATTAATCCCAAAATAACTCAATAAGGCTTTGATGCGATTACGACATCGTGTTTGATTGCCTACAATCCGCTGACGAGCCCGTAACAGGCTGCGGTCTTGCTGACAATTTTTGCTGGGTACATAGATGGCCTCCAGCTCACCACTTTTTAACGACCTGGCAATTTTTCGACTGTCTAAGGGATCGCGTTTTTGTTTTTTCTCTTTGTCTTTGGTCGGCACATCGGCTGCATGAACAACCATGCAGTTAACGCCACTTGCCTGCAGTCTTTCTTGCAACCAAAATCCTGAATACCCAGCTTCATAAGCAGCATGGTAGGTTGCACCCGGAAAATTCCGATTTAGATATTTTACCAACACATCGACATCCGGAGGCTGACTAAAAGTTTTAAGATGCAAATTCTCGCCCATGATGGTTACCGTGATCTGTTTCTTGTGCGTGTCTAAACCAACGTAAATGTTTTGTCCACTGAAATCCAATTTTTTGTTAACTTGTTTTTGCATAAGCCTCGAGTGTTTTGTTTTAATACAATAACTTATTAAAGTTAGTACACTGGGGCTTATGCTCTTTCAAACATAGTATCTGCGGAATACTTTGGCGGAACGAAGGTATTCGGTAAATTAGGTTATAAATGAAGTCCTCTGTGACTTACGTGGATGTGCGTTTTGCCTGTCCCGCCAAAGGCGGGAATGACATTACCGTTACTCACACACCCTCGCCCATCGTAAGCTCCAGCGATTATTTTGCGTTTGGCCTGCAGCATACTACCGGTGAACGGGCAGGGGTATATGAGCAGCGGTACCTGTACAATGGCAAGGAGTTGCAGGATGAGTTGAATGTTGGATGGCTGGATTATGGGGCTAGGATGTATATGCCGGAGATTGGGAGGTGGGGAGTGGTGGATCCATTGGCTGAAAAAGGGTTCAGATTCAGTCCCTACATCTATTGTGCAAACAACTCAATAAGATATTTGGATCCTGATGGAATGTGGTTTGATGACAAGAACGAAAAACGTGCCCAGAAAATTGAGAAAAAAATTGGTAAGAAAGCTGAGGGTCTTGGGAAGAAAGTAGATAAACTGAAAGCAAAGGGGAAAGACTTTTCTGATAAAACCGAAAGACTTGAAGAACTTGAGAAAAGTGCGCGTGATATTTCTGCCATGAGAAAAGACGAAAATGTTGAGTTCAGATACATGAAATCAACAGACGGGAAACCAATGACGACTCCAATTTCAGAGGATGGAAGCGTGGTTGGACTGTTCCATGATGGTACAATGGGATCAAAACTCCATGAATCTCGTCATGGTGGCCAACTGGTTAGGGGAGAGACGAATTTTCAAAAAGACGAAAATGGTAATTGGGTAGCTGGAAATCTGTACGGTGTTAATGATGAGATAAGTGCTTACAGAGCACAGTATGCTTATGATGGAAAAATCAATTTTGACATCTATGTTCCAATTCAAAATAAGGAGCATTTACGTCTTTATAACCAGACTAGAGGCAATTTATCCGCACCTACTGAACGAATAAATAGCATATTCCAAATCAACAGAAATATGGTCAATCGCATAGCACATCAGAAAGGAGTGCTGGTAGGACTTCAAGAGCCACTTTATATTAAGCAATTTTATAATCCAAGAGAATGGAATGAAAACTGACCTAACTTCAATAATTGGCGTATTTTTTATAACAACTTATTTATTTAGTTGTAATCCGGCAACGAAAATGTTTAAATACAACTATAAGTTTTCGGATTCTCCGTACAGGAATATAATTATTAACCTGAATTACGATTCAACTTTTGTAATGAGAAATGCAGTATCCGGAGATTTATCTTTTTCGTTTGCTGGTAAGTGGGAGCGCATCACTAACCAAAGTATTTTATTGATTAATCCAAACCAGATTAATATTGATAGCCAAGTCAATGCACCAAGGAAAGGTGAGAAAATAAATACAAAGCTAGCTTTTAGAGACAGGAGTTATATTTTTCCACTTATAGAAAATGATACAATCTGTTTTACAAAACGATATAATGGGTTTAATCTTAAAAATTACCCATTTGTCAAATCGAAAAGAGGTAACGACTAAGCAACTGTGTAAAGGCCCGATTCGGCCTTGCTGAAAGGGGATGTGGAATGTACCACTTTCAGCCGAATCGGTTGCATTTAAAGACTTAACTTTAAACACAGTTACCATGGAAAATCAAGAACAACACCCACTACTCAAAGAGATGCTCACCCCTGAGTTTCTCAAGCAATTTAAGAATTCGAAAGACCTCAACAGCTTTATCGATGAACTTTTCAAAAAGGGCATGGAGCAAATGCTGGAAGGTGAACTCGATGGCCATTTGGGCTATGCCAAACATTCACCAGAAGGGATTAACTCCGGGAACTCACGGAACGGAAAAACCCGTAAGACCATCAAGACCACGCGAGGTGAACTACAGATAGAAGTACCTCGGGATCGGAACAGCACGTTTGAGCCCGTCCTGGTTCCCAAGCGCAGCCGGTTCGTAGAAGGCATCGAAGAAATTATCATCTCCTTATATGCCCGGGGTATGAGCGTACGCGACATTGAAATACAAATCCGGGAAATCTATGGTGTGAATGTTTCGGATGCCACTATTTCCAACGTTACCTCGCGGGTACATACGTTGGTAACGGAGTGGCAAAGCAGGCCTCTTTCATCGGTGTACTTTGTGGTGTGGATGGATGGGATCGTATTCAAAGTCCGGCAGAATGGGAAGGTGATCAACAAAACCATTTACCTGGCCGTAGGCCTTAATGCTCAGGGGTTTAAGGAAGTATTGGGCATGTGGCTGGGTGAAAGCGAAAGTGCTTCATTCTGGATAAGTGTACTTACTGATTTAAAAAGCCGTGGCGTGGAAGATATTCTCATCACCAGCACCGATAATCTGAAGGGCTTCACCGATGCAATCACCAGCGTGTTTACCCAATCGGTAACCCAGATTTGTGTAGTTCATCAGATCAGAAATGCGCTTCGCTACGTTGTCTGGAAAGACAAGAAACAATTTGTAGCCGATTTGAAGACTGTTTACGGAGCACCAAACAAAGAGCTGGCTGCTCAAGCCTTAGAGCAGCTTGAAGTAACATGGGGCAAAAAATATCCGCATGCTATCAAGTCGTGGAAAACGAATTGGGATAACCTCACGCACTTCTTCGATTATCCGATCGAAATCCGAACGCTGATCTATACCACGAACATTATCGAAAATCTCAACGGAAAAATCCGCAAGTATACCAACAACAAACTTTCGTTCCCTGACGACCAGGCGGTGGTGAAAGCGGTGTACCTGGCTTTACGGGAGATCACCAAAAAATGGACCTTGCCCGTGAGAAACTGGCCACTAATCGTAAATCAATTTTTAACTATCTTCGAAGGCAGATGCAAAATATAAAACCTTTACGCAGTTGCTTAGTCGTTACCCAGCACTTACACACTTAATTAGGCAGTGTCCGAAAAGAGTTCGTAACTGATGTCAGTAAAACACTTAACGTATACCGCTAAAACCCAAACGCCTTTAACCAGCACGGCCAGCTTTGAAACTTCCACCAACACCAACTTCACCAACTACTTCCGCACGAGTTTTGATCTGGTTGATCATACGGATGCCGGAACAACCTATACCCATGTACAGCATCTCAACGGTGGCGTAAACGGACGCGTGGGTGTAGGCAAATCCATTTCCGTGCTGCCGGGCGACAAGGTAAGCATTGGCGCGTGGGCCAAGTACATGAACCCGGGCAGTACTTCCAACACTACCTCTTTTATTACAGCCCTCGCCTCGGCCTTTGGTACCAGCAGTACAGCCACCGGTGAGTTGGGCAAACTCTACAGCGGGCTGAACAGCTACGCCACGGCCGTGCCCGGTGGCGACCATCCCGATGATGACGAGACTGCACCCAAAGCCTTTGTTACCATTTTGCTGTTTGACAAAGACTATAACTTAATGGATGCCGCCTGGAAACAAATTACAACAGTAGGCCTGCAAAGCAGCCCAACGGTAAAACAACCGCCCCACGATTACCTGTTTAAAGAAGTAACCGTGCGCGAGCCGGGCTATGCCTATGTGTTTGTAAGCAACGAACACCCCACGTACGTAGATGTATACTTTGATGACATTACCGTTACCCACACCCCCTCGCCCATTGTAAGCTCCAGCGATTATTTTGCGTTTGGGTTGCAGCACACTACCGGTGAACGGGCAGGGGTGTATGAGCAGCGGTATCTGTACAATGGCAAGGAGTTGCAGGATGAGTTGAACATTGGGTGGTTGGATTATGGGGCAAGGATGTATATGCCGGAGATTGGAAGGTGGAATGCAGTCGATCCTTTAGCTGCTAAATTTACAATAGTAAGTCCATATACCTATGCGTTAAATAATCCGTTAATCTTTATTGATCCAAACGGAAAAGAGGTAATAAATGCATATGCAGGCGACTATAATAAAGCAAAATCAAGATTTGATGCAGCTAAGGCTGACGTAGGTGATAAAAAACGCAAAACTTGGACTAAAGAACAAAAGACGGAATACAGGGAATCAAAAAAAGAATTCAATGACATTAAAAGCAAATATATTTCAGCAGAGAAAGCTATTCAAGACCTGAAAAATACTGATGGTGAATTCTTCACAGCATTAGATAATCTCACTGATGCAGGAGGTAACAAGGTTGACATCTATGTAGAGGTTGCAACAAGCGAACAGCAGGCTAAACAGGATGGCAAACAAATCTATGGGACAACCCATGCATCTCCTAACAACGAAAATAATCTCGCATTAACGCAAAATCATAATGGACAGCCCTATTATATTCCTTATTCAAGTTATGGAAAAGGGACTATAAAAGTTGTTGTGCCTGCATCAGGTTACGGAACTAACGCACCTGGTCGCATGCTCGCACATGAAGGAGGGCACGCCCAGTACCTTGCACATAACTTATTTTATTATTACAGGGTCTATCTCGAAAATAATCCTTATGGTCCCAATGATTTCGAAATAGGCCATAGACCAGGTGATCCAAATGGAGAGGCTGCAAGAGCAGCAGAAAGAAGATATGATGAGAGAAAAAAAGAGCTTAGTAAAAGTAAAAAAGACCAGTAGCCATGAAAAAATATTTAATACACCTTGTTTTCTTTTTATGCTTAAATCATGTCAGTTGGGCGCAGCAAAACATTTTGGATACAACAAATCTGATATTCACGGCAAAACTTAAGTGTTTAGAGTCAGGTATTTATAGCATCCATGATGTTGATTTTCTTCAATCTCGAATGCATGGACGTATTCTAAAATCAACAGGATTCAATTCAAATTTTGTGATCTTTATTCTGATTGAAAAAAGAAAGACGGAATTGGATACAGTAATCAATCAAAACATTATTCCCCCAAGTGATAGAACAATCTCCGATTACAAAGCTAATCTTGTGCTTGGCGACTGTGATTATATTTTAGCGTATAACTTTACAGACAATCTTTTCTATCGACTTAAAGGATTTCTTGAAAATGACTTCGATAGACTGATCAAGAGTTTGATAAAAGTTGATTATAAAGTCGAAATGTATTACAAGAAGAAAAGTCAATTTATTAGAAACTTTTACATTGAGGATATTGATCTGAACTGCCTTTTGACATTGAATAAAACTAAGACAAAAGTCTCAGGGTGCGATATTTCCTGTTATTTAAGGGATAAAAGGGCTTTCATTTTTCGCTAATGCTTATGCCCTCGCAGAACAAAGACAACAATTTAGATGCCGCCTGGAAACAAATTACCACGGTTGGCCTGCAAAGCAGCCCCACCGTAAAACAACCCCCGCATGATTACTTATTTAAAGAAGTAACTGTTAGGGAGCCTGGCTTTGCCTGTGTGTTTGTAAGCAACGAGCACCCTACCTACGTTGATCTTTATTTTGACGATATAACCGTTACCCACACCCCCTCACCCATAGTAAGCTCCAGCGATTACTTTGCGTTTGGCCTGCAACACACTACCGGGGAGCGGGCGGGAGTGTATGAGCAGCGGACACTCTTTCAAACTCAGGAACTGCAAGATGAACTTAACATTGGCTGGGTTCAATTTAAATGGCGAAACCATGATCCAAG
The DNA here is from genome assembly GCA_015180985.1 of Flammeovirgaceae bacterium. Lineage (NCBI taxonomy): Bacteria > Pseudomonadati > Bacteroidota > Cytophagia > Cytophagales > Flammeovirgaceae > Flammeovirgaceae bacterium. Next base: position 1,544,868 of record CP054185.1, on the reverse strand, counting down.
CATTGGGAGGTTTTTTAATGTAGATCCAATTGCGGAAAAATACTATTACAACTCGACTTATGCGTTTAGTGAGAATCGAGTAATAGACGGAAGAGAATTGGAGGGATTGGAATGGGAATCTATTCAAGATAAAAATAAGGATGGCTCAAACCAGATCAATTTTACCATTACATTGAAAGTCAAAAACTCTGCGGAGCTTGATCAATCAAAGGTAAAAGAAGTAGCCTTTGGAATAGCGAGGCAGACTGAAAAGAGCTTTTCTGGATTTGATAGTGAAAGTAATACTCATTTTAAAACCGTAGTCGTTTTAAACTTTGAATCTGATATTGATCCAAATTCTGATTTTTATCTTGATATGGTTAAGGAGGTTGAAGATAAAGAAGGGAAAAAATTGGGTTCCTGGGTTCCGGGTAAAGTTGATGAAATTGGAGACACTCAAAAAAACAGAATTCAGGTTAGTGTTGGAAGCGGAGATACTCCCGATGAAATCAATAGAACTGGCGCTCACGAAATAGGTCATACTGGTGGATTGCACCATAATGAACCAGGGAAAAATGTTGATAGAAACGGCTTACCGGTTGGACCAAACAATCTCATGAGACAAACTGGAGTTGTTGGAACTCATGATGACGTTAGCAAGAGAACAAACATCAACAGCAGGCAACTCAAACACATTTATTCAAACGTCAAGAAACAACAAAAGCAGTAATAATTATGATAAAGGCAAATCCGCAGTTGCTAATTGCACTGGCAATATATTTTAATAGTTGTTCTTATGCCCAAGAGCAACAGAAAATATCTTATGATATCAGAATTAATTATTCTGAAAAACGTAGAGTAGAGACGAGATCATCTTTTAAGGATAAGGAGGTAAGTAAAAAATTGGAGGACGATATACATTTGTTTTTCGAAACCGGTTTCCTTAAAGATAAAATAACCTTAATTATCAACAATGAAGTAATCATTAACAAGACTATTTCAACAGACGAGGCTTTGGGGTTAGCAGAGTACATTAATGTTGGTAAGAAAAAAGAAGTTAAAAATTTAGGGATCAGATTAAATAATGGAAGTTTAGCATATATCGAGATCAAACCAACTGATAATGTTATAGGAGTTTATCTCGTGGATAGAAAATTGTTGGTTGTGGAGTTTATTGAGGGCTATCCATCGTATTACTAAGCAACCTCAGTCCTTGTTCCCACTTTGGGATACCACTACAGGAATCATTATCGGAAACACAGGCACAGATGATTATTTTTCCTTCCCCGCAGAGTCTCCCTCCGAAGGTATTCGGTAAATTAGGTTATAAATGAAGTACTCTGTGACTTACGTGGATGTGCATTTTGCCTGTCCCGCCAAAGGCGGGAATGACATTACCGTTACCCACACCCCCTCGCCCATAGTAAGCTCCAGCGATTATTTTGCTTTTGGGTTACAACACACTACCGGGGAGCGGGCGGGAGTGTATGAGCAGCGTACACTCTTTCAATCCCAGGAACTGCAAGATGAACTCAACATTCGCTGGGTTCAGTTTAAGTGGCGAAACCATGATCCGGGTATTGGCAGGTTTTTTAATGTGGATCCAATTGCGGAAAAGTACTATTACAACTCGACTTATGCGTTTAGTGAGAATAAGGTGACTGCTCATATTGAATTGGAAGGGCTTGAGGCTTGGGACATTAAATACTCAGATGGTTCAGCCAGAAAAGTATATGGTCCATTTAAAGATCAAAATGCTGCTGAGACCTTTGCCGATGATCAGCTAATCATTTCTCCTGTAAAAGATCCTAAAATAACATCGGGCATATCTTCAGCCCGACTTGATCCCGTAACCCAAGACAAAATTAGACCCCATACTGGAGTTGATATTGTTAAATCAGAAGGTCCAACAGGAGGAGCCAAAGTATCAGCGCCTTTAAACGGTAAGATTTCTGAAAAGGGATCAGATTCAGGGAGAGGTAATTATGTCCACTTGACTGCCAATAAGGATAGTAAAATTCACAGATTTTATCATATGCAGGATGGGTCTACTGATAACGTAAAGACCGGAGATAACATTAGTAGAGGAGATGAGATAGGAAAAATCGGTAATACTGGGCATTCAACTGGCAATCATTTACACTATGAAGTTAGATCTAAGAATGGTGCTGTACTGAACCCAATAAATGAGAATCCTGGCTTGAAAAATGGTTCATCAAGCACAAAAAGTGTTATTAGAACGCCTGTAGAAGACAACACCTCAAGTTTAAAATTTAGTACTCAACTAAACGTAAGGCAATGAAAACATTTATTCTGATTTCATTCATCATTTCAGTTGTAATATGTGTTAATGGTCAACAACTCAATGTTACAATAAATGATGGATTTGCGCATAAACCGTTTAAAACTAATCCCAGTCCTGATAATATTTCAAGTATTTTAAAGGATCCTTTTAGCATCGAAAAGAAACCAACCAAGAATAAGCACTCAGAAGCAATTGACACACTTTTAATTTATAATTCAAAGAATAATGAAGTTGTGTTGCTGAAAACAACTGATAAGGTGCTCTTTGTAAAGGCTATTATCACCGATTGCAATGTAGTTCTTGAATCTGGAATAAAAATTGGCTTATCCAAAACTGAGTTTATTAAAAAACTAAAAATCAATAAGGATCTATGGGATAATAATCCGCTCATAATAGTTGATTCGTCAGAATATTTTTACCATACATTTTATTTTAAGAATAATATGCTGTTTAAAATTGTTTTGGACAGTAGCCCTGATTAACGGCATTTCGAAATTCTATTAGAGGTATTATGTGGCAACAAAGCAGCCCCACCGTAAAACAACCGCCCCACGATTATTTGTTTAAAGAAGTAACCGTGCGCGAGCCGGGCTTTGCCTATGTATTTGTAAGCAACGAACATCCCACATACGTTGACATTTACTTTGACGATGTAACGGTTACGCACACCCCCTCACCCATTGTAAGCTCCAGCGATTACTTTGCGTTTGGGTTGCAGCATTCGACAGGAGAAAGGGCAGGAGTGTATGAGCAGCGCCATCTTTATAATGGCAAGGAGTTGCAGGATGAGCTATCCCTTGCAACCTACGATTTCGGTTGGCGTCAATATGATCCAACCATAGGGAGATGGAGTGTCATAGATCAATTAGCTGAGAAGTATTATCCATCTTCACCTTATACTTTTGTAGCTAACAATCCGATCAATTTTATCGATCCAGACGGACGAGAGATTGAAGAAGGAAGCCGTAAGGAATGGGATAAGCAAAGGAAATCGGTTGAAAATAGGCGTGACAAACTTCAAAAGAGAATTGATAAACTTGAAGCCAAAGCTGAAAAGAAGGGATGGAGTGCGGAGAAAATTGCAAGCAAGACCAACAATTTGCAAGGCAGAGTAGACGGTTTAAACACAACTATTGCAGGACTTGATAGACTGGAAAGTAGCAGCCAAGTGTATCAATTGCAAAAGACAAATGATGAACTTGGTGGGACTACGTATGATCCAGGAACTGGAAATGTTGTAATCAGCTTTGGTTCAACCTCAAGTTTCGTACATGAGTCAACCCATGCTGTCCAGTTTGAGCATGGCGATGTAGCCTTTAGTACCACAAATGGTCAATCATTAGGCCAAGATGTATATGACGAAATGGATGCGTACAGAGCTCAATGGGCTTATGACCCTTCGTCTGTATCTCGACTTAAATCCACGTCTGTAGCTGATTCGTATGGAGCTATAACTGCGACTTGGGTTCAAGGGATAACCGCATCTGATGGAAGTAGACCATATTCAGTTGGTGGTTCTGCCAATACGGGAATAGTTCCGGTTAATATTAGCTCCACAAGGAGTACATTAATGCAAGCTTATCCAGGTGTAAGAAGTGCTCTTATGGGCGTTCCGGCTAACTATTCTTTGATATCGTCACCCACTACGTATTATCACAGGTCTTCGTATAGTAATCCATGCCATGAGTAGAAGAGCAATGATTCAAAAAATATTCTTCCTGCTTTTCATGGTTGGGTTTTCGGCTTGCTCAGCACAAGAGAAGTTAATAGGTAAGTATTCAAATAAAGGAAAGGACTTTTTCTATGAGTTAGAATTGAATGCTGACAGCACATTCATTCTAACGCAAAAGCAGCTTGAAGTAACTTCAAAATGCCAAGGTACGTGGGAGTCCTTATCTGATGGTCTGCTTTTGTTGAAGTGTTCTGAAGTCAAAGACGTTATCGAGAAATTGACAAGTGGTTACATGTCTGAACGGGAAAAGAGAGCAACGGTGTTAAGTAGAAAAAAGATAAAACTCCAGCAAGTTGTTTTGAGGAGAGTTAAGGGTTAAAGTACTTAACTGGATGATGTTTACTTGGTATCAGAAAGGACGTTCGAGAGGGCGTCCTTCAGTTCGGTGAGCGGGCAGGGGTGTATGAGCAGCGGCATCTTTACAATGGGAAGGAGTTGCAGGATGAGTTGAACATTGGATGGCTGGATTATAATACCAGGCATTACGATGCTTCAATAGGTAGATTTCTATCGCAAGACATAGCCTTAGAACATTATTTCAATTGGTCGCCATACACTTACGTTAAAAACAATCCGCTTATTTTCATTGATCCATCGGGAATGTTTACTGAGCTATTTAAATCTAATGGTAAAAAAATTGGTGAAGATGAGAAAGGAATTGACGGTAAAGTAAGAATAGTTACCGATAAATCTGAGATTAAAAGAATTAAGCAAAATTATAAGAACAATACTCCTACTGAGTCGAGTTCAATTAAAACTGGCTATGAAACTACAAAAACGACATTAACTGAATCACTTAATGTTTTGGATAGAACGCTAAAAAAGACTCCAAAAGACCCTGAAGGTGGATTTCACGAAGAGTCATCGCTAGTGATGAAAAACAACAAAGTAATCAGAGGTGAGTCTGGTGATAAGGTGCAAGTCAAAAATGGAGAGCTAATCGGTAAAGCTTCGCTTCCTAAATTACCCGAAGGTAGTACATATGAAGATGTTGAAGCAGCTATTCATTCCCACGCAACAGGGATTCTAATTGCTGATGGCGTATATTATCCGATGACCGCAACAGAGCCATCAAAGGGGATGTTTAGCGACCAAACAGCCTTCAAGTTTTACGAAAAAAATATTATTGTTGGAAGACTGGGTAGGTCAACTGTCACTATTAACACAGATGGTAGCTACAAAACCACGAAGACTCCATTAGGTGCTGTATTCTATAACAATCGATCCATAGAACAGTTAAGATTGACTGTTACAGCAATGAAAAGAATTACGAAATAACTAAACTATGAAAACTATTATATTCTTCATTTTATCTATTTGTAGCTTCATAGCCAATTCACAATCAAATGAAATACATGTTATTATTTTTATCGATGAACAGTTAATTACTAACAATTATTATAATGTGGAATTTTTTGTTAATAAAAAAGACGGAACATACGATACAATTAAAGTTGAATATCTTCCTGGTAGAATTATTTTGCCAAATCAATCTGACTACTTAAAGATACTATCGGTTGAAAATGAATCGTTAATATTCAGCTTTAATTACTCAACAAATAATATCAGAAATGAAAGAGAAGTACATGAGTATACTATAAAATTCGAGCCAGGCTGGATACGCCAAGACTATATCATTTTGTGGCTTTATAATCTGAGCACTAGAAAGTATCGCAGACTATTTTCCTCAGATTCCGACTATGTCTTTGAAGTTGAGACCCCGGAGTATCAAATGAAGCGAATAAGAAAAAAATAGCTCCCCGCAGAGTCTCCCTCCGGGGACTCTTCTATGTTGAAAGTCAAGTCCTGATGCACTAATTTTGTTATTGTTTTACCTGCGTGGCTGCGATTGGAAACCTCAGCGAACAAGCAGGGTTTACACTGAAAAAGATTTGGACTGTTAATAGGCAAAATTGGCAGTCCTTTCTTTTTTAGGAAAACCGAAAAAGAGTTTCCAACATAGCCCTGGCTTTACCCTTTACCAAGTATAAAATCAATCTTCTATAAGCAGTCATTCCTTTTCGGAAGCTGCACGATACCTTTTATATTTTTATAAAGGTGGGCTGTAATCTGCGGAAAGCAGTCACTCTGAAATCCAGAGGCTGCAAGAGTCCCCTTACATTGTGCCCACCGTTTATAACTTTTATATGGTTAAGCGGCTACGCCAAGTTCGTATTCCGTTTTGTTAATCAACACATAACGCAGTCGGCTCACCAACATCCGGGCAATACGAATGATGGCTTTATTACCCTTCATTCGGCTGCATAGTTGGTTATACTTCATAGTCAATGCCGGATCGGTACGTACTGCAACCCAGGCACTTTCGATGAAGCACTTCCTTAACGTTTTATTGCCTCGTTGTGTGATGTCGCCCACATGTTCACGGTCGCTCGATGAGGAAACATTGGGCACCAAGCCAATGTAGTTACATAATGAATCACGACTTTTAAATCGTTTGATATCTTCTAACTCAGTCAACACCATCATGGCTGTTAACCGGCCTATGCCAGGCACACTGATCAGCAGTTCTACCGGCTTAGCATATTTCTCTTCACCAGACAGAGTGTTTATCTGTTTGAGGATGGTAGTTAGTGTGCTTCTCCAGAATTCTGCTTCAGCCAGGTAAGTAGCTAATGTGTTGTTCCCACTTTTCCCGATGTCCACTTTCTTAAGCCACTCCATGAATCGCTTAGACCAATGTGTGCCCGACCTGGTGAATTGTTCGGGGTAATTAATCCCAAAATAACTCAATAAGGCTTTGATGCGATTACGACATCGTGTTTGATTGCCTACAATCCGCTGACGAGCCCGTAACAGGCTGCGGTCTTGCTGACAATTTTTGCTGGGTACATAGATGGCCTCCAGCTCACCACTTTTTAACGACCTGGCAATTTTTCGACTGTCTAAGGGATCGCGTTTTTGTTTTTTCTCTTTGTCTTTGGTCGGCACATCGGCTGCATGAACAACCATGCAGTTAACGCCACTTGCCTGCAGTCTTTCTTGCAACCAAAATCCTGAATACCCAGCTTCATAAGCAGCATGGTAGGTTGCACCCGGAAAATTCCGATTTAGATATTTTACCAACACATCGACATCCGGAGGCTGACTAAAAGTTTTAAGATGCAAATTCTCGCCCATGATGGTTACCGTGATCTGTTTCTTGTGCGTGTCTAAACCAACGTAAATGTTTTGTCCACTGAAATCCAATTTTTTGTTAACTTGTTTTTGCATAAGCCTCGAGTGTTTTGTTTTAATACAATAACTTATTAAAGTTAGTACACTGGGGCTTATGCTCTTTCAAACATAGTATCTGCGGAATACTTTTGGTGGAACGAAGGTATTCGGTAAATTAGGTTATAAATGAAGTCCTCTGTGACTTACGTGGATGTGCGTTTTGCCTGTCCCGCCAAAGGCGGGAATGACATTACCGTTACTCACACACCCTCGCCCATCGTAAGCTCCAGCGATTACTTTGCGTTTGGGTTGCAGCATACTACCGGTGAACGGGCAGGGGTATATGAGCAGCGGTATCTTTACAATGGGAAGGAGTTGCAGGATGAGTTGAGTCTGGGTATTTACGATTATGGAGCGAGATTTTATTCTCCTGAAGTTGGACGTTGGTGGCATGTTGACCCTCTGACTGAAAAGTACTTTAGCTGGAATCCTTACAACTATACCTTTAATAATCCGATCCTTTTTGTTGATAAAGATGGACGTGATGGAATGGTTACTGTTTCAGGAAGTGGTTCCAAGACCGATCCAATAACTTATACAATAAAAGCTAACTACTACTACAACACAAATAACTTAACAAAATCTCAGGCCGCAGCCATAAAGCAATCGATCTCCAATTTTAATAGCACTACATCTAATTTTAAGGATAAAGCTGGAAACCACGTTTCAGTCAAATATGATTTATCGGCAAAAGGTTTTGACAATGATGAAGCTGTAAATGAGGCTGTGAACAACGATAAATTTACCAATGAATTCGGAGGTAAAAGCTCCTACGGTAATAAAATTGTAAATACCAATTCAGATAACTCAACGTCCCGCTTTGGAGCGGACGTTGGAGGATCCAGCATTAATGGTGGTTCAAATTTGATTGAAATATATGATGATAACATTCAAAAAGCCGTTACTAACGGATTTAATGAATTTGATATTATTGTTAGCACAATTAACCACGAGATCGGGCATAATCTTGGAGGTGAGCATGGTGATCCAAATCCAGTTAATAAAGATCATATTTATTTAGGTTATAGAACAAAACCAAACTGCTATGGAAACGGCTGCTCAGAACCTTATGTCGAAAAAACAAAGGTTACACCCAAATTTGGGGAAACAATCATCAGACGAATCGAGGAGCCGAAAGATGTTTCTTATTTAAACAAGAAAAAACAAGAATGAAAAGTTCAATCGTTATATTTTTTACAATTTTATATACTTCTGTCAATGCACAGGAATTACAAAAGATCAATTGCTTGAAAAATCTAGTTTCTGCTAATGGCTACCTTATACGCGCAATAGATAAAAAGGTAATAAAACAGCAATTAAAAAGTCAAAAAAGAAGGAAAAAGGGAAAGCCCTTTAAAGTATTTATTGATAATCCAAATGATCACTATTACTTCATTATAGATAATTCTGTCGTTCCAATAGAAAGCATTATTTCTGAAAAATCAAATCAAATTTATCTTCCGTGTTTTAATAGATTTAAGCATGCCTTTCAATTACATTTTTGTATCGACAGTATTGATTGCTCAACTGACAAACTTTTTTCGAATAAGATTTATAAATCGAAAGGTAATAATAGGCATGTTTATCAGATAGCTCATATCGAAGGGACTTGGATTCGGTTCCTCGCAGACAGTAAGGCGATCGGCAATTTACTTTTTGATCGAACCCGTGATCTCCAAAATCAGTTTGATGAATTCGACTTCTTCCTTTTAGAGGACTATAAAACTGTTCAAACACCCGAGGACGTAATTAGGGCTTTTGAACTTGTTTACTGGAGGGAACTGAAGTCAATCTGGGAATGAAATTTCTTTGACAAAAGCCCTCGAAATGCGCAAAGCCTGGATTATATTGATTTTTTTAGTTCTCGGAGTCCCCTTCCACACAATAGGATTTTCTCTGTTGAGCGATTCAATAATCACCGTCCAAATGCAAAAAATTGATTCAATTAAATTAACCACCAATACCACATTAAATAAATTAAACAGCCAATATGATTCCATCGGTCAGGCTTACATAGGTATAGCAAAAAGGTTACAACAGAAAATTGACAGCCTTCAACATCTTGGTCAACCGGCTGATGATTTAATCCATAAAACAGACAGCCTCACTGCCGTAAAAGAAGAAAAGCTTTACGCCCTTAAGTCAAAAAGCGAGAAACTTAAAAATGAAGTCCGCGAAAAACTGAACAGCCTCAACCTGCCGCCTGAGTTGAGCGGCAAAACAACGGAGTACACCTCTGCCTTAGATCATGTAGATGTATCGTTGCCGGGTACCGCGTTTGCTATTCCTGAGTTGAACGTGCCGGAGCTAAAAGGATTAAATCTTTCATCACCTAAAATACCGGAGCTAAACCTGGATGGCCTTAGTAAGATAAAAGATTTAGCCAGTCAGGTAGAAGAATTGAAAGACGGTCTGCCGGAAATGAAATTACCGGAGAAGGAAAAAATGGCAGCAAAAGTTGAAGAAGAAGCCTCGGCCTTTGCCAGTGACAGACTGGGTGAAATGCCAGGCATACCGGAGCTTCCTCAATCAGGTGAAGAAGCACAGCAGCAGGTGCTGAATGAAATGAAAGAGCAAGCCATGGATTATTTTGGGGGCAAGCAGGAGATTTTAAAAAAGTCCATGGAGCAGGTAAGTGAGTACAAGCAAAAATTTCCGGATGTACAAAGTCTGGGTGACCTGCCCAAAAAAGCGCCAGACCCTATTAAGAAAAAAGCATTTGTTGAGCGACTTGTTCCAGGCTTAACTTTACAATACCAGCGCTGGAATGAGCATTTCCTTGACATGAATTTGTATACTGGCTATCGGTTTACCAGCAAGCTAACAGCCGGTGCAGGCTGGAACCAGCGTGTAGCCTTTGATGCTGACCTCAACCAATGGAATCAATTATCATACCTATACGGTCCCAGGGTTTATTCCAGTTATAATTTAGGACGAGGATTTATAGCGCATATTGAAGGTGAGACCATGCGGACGTTTATACACTACTCATTGACTGACCCGCAAGCCGGGCAATGGGAATGGGTTTGCAGCATGATGACCGGACTTAAAAAAGAATACCGGCTGACCAAAAAACTAAAAGGGACAGCCTATCTGTTGTACAATATTTTTGATCCAAACCATAAGAGCCCCTATGTCGACAGACTCAATGCACGATTTGGTGTTGAGTATAGGATCAGGAAGAAACCCATCCAACAAAGGGAAAAATGAGCTTGTTTTAAAATTTTATCTTCACCGACAATGATGTCACCGCAGCAGCACACACGGAATTAAAGTAGAGTGGCAGTTGTATACCAAAAAGATCCCTTAAGTTGCCGGTGGACGTTGCTTAAGTTTAAAGATCCTTTTTAACCAACGTGGCCGAGGCCTGGGCAGTCGGCAAAACAACCACATCGGCCAGCACCACATGAGGTGGGCGGGTTAATGTAAAGAGAATTAACTCGGCAATGTCTTCGGGCTTTAGCGGGTCATAGCCTTTATAAACCTGCGAAGCCCTGGCCTCATCGCCTTTAAACCGAACCAACGAAAACTCCGTTTCAACCAGCCCCGGATGAATACCCGTTACTTTAATACCATAGGGGTTTAGGTCCATGCGCATACCCCTGGTAATCGCATCTACGGCAAACTTGCTGGCACAATACACGTTGCCATTCGGGTAAACCTCTTTGCCGGCAATGGAACCGATGTTGATGATGTGGCCGCTTTTACGCCCGGTCATACCCGGTAGAACATGCTGCGAAACATAGAGCAACCCTTTTACATTAATATCAATCATCGCGTCCCAATCGTATTGCTTGCCGGTTTGAATAGGGTCGAGCCCGTGGGCATTGCCTGCATTGTTAATGAGTACATCAATATCCTTCCAGTTGCCCGGTAACGACTGTATGGCTGCCTGTACCTCCTCCGGTTCTCGAACATCAAACGAAAGAATCCTGCACTCAGTTAAGCCAGTCAATTTCGTTTGCAACGCCTGAAGCCTGTCAAGCCTCCTGCCGCAAAGAATCAGCCTGAACGGATGCCGGGACAGCAGTTTTGCCGTTGCCAGTCCGATGCCGGAAGTTGCCCCGGTTATTAAAACAGTTCGTTTCATTATTGGAAAAGAAAATACACGTGAACGGTATTGGTTGTAAGGTGCTTCAGGGGTTTTCCGTAAATGTTATCCGGATTATCCAACACATTATAAATACCACGGGAAAACCGGATTTCAGGCGAAAGTTTAAACAGCGGAAAGTACAAATCAAAACCGATACCGGCCTCCAGGCTCATGTTGAAGGCAGCCACTTCAAGGCTGTTGGTAACATTTTCAATCTCCTTTTTGCCCGAGGCTTCAATACCGGGCCTCACACCGCCCACCATGTACATCCGGATGTTCCCTCTGCGCATGGATTTGTATTTAACCAACAAAGGAAACTCCACCATGGTAGTTTCAACCAACTGATTGATCGACTGGCCATCGGTAAACCGGTAGGTAAGCGCATGCTCATAAAACGCCACGGTGGGCATTATCCGTAAATCCAGAAATTCGTGTGCCCGGTAGTTAACGATAAAGCCCAGTGAAAAGCCCGGCTTCCAGTCGGGCTCAACGGAATGCAGCGTATCAAATGCCGGTGTAACAAACGCATCGGAATAGTTAAGTTGGTAGGTGGTGGTGTGCAGGCCGATAAGAAACCCGTAACTGATTTTGCGGCTCTCATCGTAGTTCGGATTGTTTTTACGCGCCCACAAAAAACTCTGTGCAGCAAGCGAACCCGGTACAAGCAGCGCTGCCAGGAGAATTATTTTCGTGCGGTGTAAATTGAACTGATACCCAGAGTTAACGGCTTGCATGCGGGTTCTTTATATCCAAGGTTTGTCAAGATAGTCAGAAAATCGTCACCATCCGGGAAGGCCTCTACCGATTCGGGTAAATAGGTATAAGCGGCTTTATCGCGCGATATCAGGCGGCCGAGTTTCGGAAGGATGAATTTGAAATAAAAATTGTACAATTGTTTAAACGGAAACTGTTTCGGCCGTGAAAATTCAAGTACAACCAGCATGCCGCCCGGCCGCAGTACCCGCCTGATTTCCGCCAGGCCCCGGTTAACATCTTCAAAGTTTCTCACTCCAAATCCAACGGTTACGGCATCAAACTTATTTTCTTCGAAGGGAAGATTTTCAGAATCTCCGCTTATCAAGTCAATTTTTTTATCGAGGCCCCTGTTCTGCATCTTCTTACGGCCAATTTCAAGCATGCCTTCCGAAATATCCACCCCAATAATCTTATCCGGATTCAGGCGCAATGCTGCAACGGCAAAATCGCCTGTGCCGGTGGCAACATCCAGTATCAGCCGGGGCTTTAATGGTTTTAACAAATTAACTGCCTTCCTCCGCCAACCGTTATCAATACCCAGGCTCAGAAAATGATTAAGGAAATCGTACCGGTGGCTGATGTTATCAAACATCCGGGCAACCTGCTCCTTTTTAGTTGATTTCTCTTCCTTGTACGGAACAACTTCCATTACACGCAATAGCTTAGCTTACCAATAAAGCGGGGCAAGTTGCTAATAATCTGCAGGAATAAAAAAAACGATGATTCGTAGTACCGGGCAACCGGCTGTTTAATTTCCGAGCACTTTAAACTCAACCCTGCGGTTAAGTTCGCGCCCTTCTTCTTCGTCATCATTGCTGGCCAGCGGGCGGGTTTTACCGTAACCAACAGCCGTTATTCTTCGGGGGTCAATGCCCTTTTTCGTTAAAAAGTCTTTTACTGCCTCGGCCCTGCGCTGCGAAAGCAGTTTGTTATACGCTGCTGTACCAATGGCATCGGTATGGCCGGCAATTTCTACTTTCAGGTTGGGATTCTCGGCCATCATGCGCTCCAGTTTGTTTAATTCGGTGTACGATTCGGTTCTGAACGTGGCTTTATCAAAATCAAAATAAATGTTGCGTAAAACCGAAACAACGCCCGTTGTTAACTTACGCAATTCAACCGTACGGGTAATGGTGCGTTCCTTTTCCGAGGCCCCTTCTAACTTCAGATTTTGATTTACAAAGGCATAGCCTTCCAGTTCAACCGATAACCGGTAATCTTTAGGCTCTTCCGCACGTATCATAAACTCCATTGTTCCCAATTCGCCCGAAACACCGGGTACCACCAGGTTGTCGCGCAGGCCCTGCAACCTCACCCTGGCATCCAGCGGCCGGCCCGAGCCTGCTTCCACCACTTTAACCTGGTACCGCAACGGGAATTTTTGCTTTTCAATTTCCGGTTCGGGTTCCGGCAGTTTTTCAGGTTCTTTTGCGGCAATCACGGGTTGCGGAATGGTAATCATAAAAATATCATCATAGCCCAGGCCGTCTTCGCGCACCGATGAATAGTATGCCCGCTTTCCATCCTTGGTACTGACAAAGTAGATGTCGTTATCGGGTGTATTGATGGGGTAACCCAGATTTTCGGGTTCGCTCCACTCGTTGGTGGCCTCATCAAACACCGATTTGTAAATATCAAAGCCGCCCATACCCTTCCTTCCTTTCGAACTGAAGTAGAGCGTTTTGCTATCGTAATCAATAAAGGGGCCGTCATCATCGTACTCCGTATTTATTTTAGGCCCCATATTTTTCACGTTTGACCACTCTCCTTTCGCATCCTTTGTGGCCCGGTAAATATCAAGCCCACCGTAGCCACCCGGCCGGTTACTAGAGAAGTACAAGGTTTTTTCATCCGATGAAATCGTAATGGACTTTTCTTCGTACGATGAGTTGATGATTCCGGGCAGCGGAACCGGTGCGCCCCAGGTGCCGTTAGGCTGGCGGTCGCTGTAATAAATGTCGCCACCGCCCTCATCGGTATAGATGAACAGCGTCTGACCATCAGCCGAAAGGGCAAGATTGGAGTCGTGGTAAGGTGTATTAATTGGAGAGCCAATGTTCTCTGCGGCCGTCCACTGCCCATTTACTTTGCGTGCGATAAAAATATCTTCAAAGGGTTTGTTGTCCAGATCCACGTTCTGGTTCATGTTGCCATCGCGCCTTCGGGAGGTGAAGATGACCTGGTCTTCGCTTTCGTTGAACACGGGCGCATAGTCGTCCCATTCGGAGTTAATTTCCCGACCAATGTTTACAATGGAAAAATTTTTCGGATTAGCCACATACTCTTTTCCGTTTTCGCATTCATAAATAGCGCGGTCAACTACTGCAGGGCTTACCCGATCGTTACCCAGGTAATTGGGCCGTTTCGCCAACCGCTGTTTATACCGATTGTAGAAATCAATGGCTTTATCAAATTCAAGACCGTACTGATAGCTCTGGCCAATCCAGAATTCCAGGTCGAACCGGTAATTGGGATCAAGTTCATACACGCGCAGAAAATACTTTACGGCCAGATCTTTACCAATGGTTTTAATATGGTAATGGCCGGCCTCAAAGTTTGCCTTGATGTTGGTGGGATCGAGGTTTGCAGCCGTTACCATCAGGTCGCGGGCATCGTCAATAGCACGGGTTTCGGCCATAATTAATTCGGCCTGTTCCATGTAAACCTTTGCCTGCTCTTTTTCGGTTTGGCTGTAACCGGTTAGGATAGTTCCCGCGACAGCTAAAAAAATCAGTATACTGCGCATACTGTACATGTCTTAAAGTGGGTTAACAATTAAAGTTAGAAATAAAACCATCAACAAAGCCTGCCAATATAGGAAAAACTGATGTTTAAATCGTGCAAATTTAGGCTCATAAAGTACCCATATCTTACATTATTAGTATTTTGGGGTGAAAGCATTACTTCAACTGCCTAATCATGAGGGTTACTGAGGCCGAATTTAGTTGCAGCGCCACCTCGATGGCGGCCTTACCAAAGGATGGCCTGCCCGAATTTGCGGTTATCGGCCGCTCCAATGTAGGCAAGTCTTCGCTTATTAACCTGCTTACCGGCCGAAAGCAGTTAGCCAAAATTTCGGCCACCCCGGGCAAAACCCAAACCATTAACCACTATCTGATTAATGAGAGTTGGTACCTGGTTGACTTGCCCGGTTACGGTTACGCCCGCGTAAGCAAGCAGCAACAACAGGGCTTCGGCAAACTCATTGAGATGTACCTCACTAAGAGCAGCACCCTGTTTTGCCTCTTCGTATTGCTCGACTGCCGGCTCAAGCCGCAACCCATTGACCTGGATTTTATAACGTGGGCAGGCAAAGCCGGTATTCCGCTGGCGCTTGTTTTTACCAAGGCCGATAAGGTTACCAAAAGTCAGTTGAAAGAAACGCTGAAGTTATTTGAAACCGAACTGCTCAAGCAATGGGAATCGCTGCCTCCCGTATTTATTACCTCATCGTTAAATAAAACAGGCGGTAAAGAAATTCTCGCCTTCATTGCCTCTGCACTAAAAACGCCCGCCCAAAATTAGTTAGCTTTGCGCCCGATAAATAGTGCTTATGAAATTAGACGAAATTGCTACGGTATCGGGTAAAGGCGGATTGTTTAAAGTGCTGAGACCTGCTAAATCAGGTGTTATTTTAGAGTCATTAGATGATCAGAAAATAAAGCTGGTGGCAACGCCCAATCACCGCATGTCGGTACTCAGTGAAATTTCGATATACACAACCACTAAAGAAGGCACCGTTCCGCTGGAGCACGTGCTTCTAAAAATATATTCGGAATATAATTCTGATTTGGGCATTGATGCAGAAGCCGACCCTGCAGAATTAAAGGCTTTCCTTAAATCTGTTTTACCGGAGTATGACGAAAACCGGGTTTACGTTTCTGATATTAAAAAACTGGTAAAGTGGTACGCCATATTGAATAAATACTGCCCGGAATTTTTTACTGAAAAGAAAGAAGAAACCAGCGAAGGTTAAACGAAGCTTTCCGCTTTTTCTACCATATTTTTTGATCCCACATAAAACGGGGTGCGCTGGTGAAGCGATGTTGGCTGGATATCCAAAATTCGTCCTTGTCCATCCGAAGCTTTACCACCTGCCTGCTCGGCAACAAACGCCAGCGCGTTGCACTCGTACATTAACCGGAGTTTGCCGTTTGGGTCTTTAGCCGTTGCCGGGTAAATGTAAATGCCGCCTTTAAGCAGGTTGCGGTGAAAATCGGCCACGAGCGACCCAATGTAGCGCCCGGTATAATTTTTTTCCTTGCAATAGGCGATGTACTCCTTTACAGGTTGCGAGAAAGAATTGTACGAACCTTCATTAACGGAATAAATTTTTCCATCCTCCGGCATCCTCATGTCCGGGTGGGAAAGAAAGTATTCACCCAAGGTGGGTTCGTAGGTAAACCCGTTAACACCGTGCCCGGTGGTATACACCAGCATGGTGGAAGAACCATACAAAATATAACCGGCTGCCACCTGCTCCGATCCTTTTTGCAGAATATCCTGATCCTGGATAGGCGTTCCTTCTTTACTCTTTCTGCGATAGATTGAAAAAATAGTACCGATGGAAACGTTGACATCAATATTTGACGACCCATCCAGCGGATCAATAGCAATAACATATTTACCGGAGTTGTTCAGATCAACATACGATTCAGATTCTTCCGAAATCAAGGCGCAGGCTTCTCCCCCCTTCATCAGGGCCCGCGAAAAGCGGATGTTGGCGAGCACATCCAGCTTTTGTTGTGCATCTCCGGCCGTGTTGGTGGAGCCCATCGCACCCATAATGTCAATCAGGCCGGCTTTATTTACCTCACGGTTAACCACCTTGGAGGCCAGGGCGATGTCGCGCAGCAACTGCGAAAGTTCACCGCTGGCATAGGCAAACTGGTCCTGCTTACTCTTTATAAACCGGTCAAGCGCACTGCCGATTGGGGCTGCTATCCGCGATTCTTCCATGGCCGTTGAAAATTCTTTTGCCAACTTCGGTGATTTATTGAAAAGCAAATTTAAGTTGCAAACGATTTAGAACAACCAAAATGAACGTTTTTAAATTCGGGGGTGCCTCACTTAAAACCAGTTCGGCCGTGCGCAACATGGCTGGCATTGTTAAAACCCATCAGCAAAAACCGCTGGTGGTGGTGGTTTCGGCTATGGGCAAAACCACCAACGCACTCGAACATATTGTTAACCTGTATCGTCAGGGGCTGTCGTTCCGGAAAGAACTAACCGAACTTAAAACGTACCATATAAATCTTGCCCGGGATCTGTTTACTGAAAAATCTGTTGAGCAAAAGATAGACGACCTTTTTGAACGGCTTGTTGAACAGCTAAAACCCGGACCGGAAGATCAGGTGTATGACCAGGTGGTTAGTTTCGGAGAAATTATTTCATCGGTTATCGTGTGCGATTTTCTGGCACAATCCGGTGTGGCCTGCTCCTGGAAAGATGCCCGCCAGTATATTCTGACGGATGATTGTTTCCGCGAAGGAAAAGTAAACTGGGAAATCACCCGAAAAAAAATTCAATCGCTTGTACCTGAACTTGAAAATAAAATTATCCTTACACAGGGTTTTATCGGTGGTACGGCTGATGGATTAACTACTACCCTGGGACGCGAAGGCTCAGACTATACAGCAGCTATTTTTGCTTCGTGCCTTGATGCGGATGCCGTAACTATCTGGAAGGATGTGCCGGGTGTAATGAGTGCCGACCCGAAGCGAATTCCTGAGGCCGTTGTGTTTGCCGAACTTCCCTACAAAGAGGCAGCCGAGATGACGTACTACGGGGCCTCGGTTATCCACCCGAAAACCATAAAACCGCTGGCCGTTAAAGGCATTCCGTTACTGGTTAAAAGTTTTGATAACCCCCACCTGCCCGGTACGCGCATCCACGAATGCCATGTTGACAAACTTCCTCCGCTTATTGTGTTTAAAGAAAATCAGTGCCTGGTATCGTGCCGTGTAACCGATTATACCTTTATTAATGAGCAACAACTCAGTTTACTATTTCAGGCCCTATCCGAACTGGACATCAAAATTAACGTGATGCAAAACTCGGCTATCTCATTTTCATTTTGCATTGATTACCGCGAGAGCAAGCTGGCAGCTCTGCTTGAAAAATTGCGCCATCACTTCGAAGTGTATTACAACACCGGGCTGGTGCTGATTACAGTAAAAAACTACGATTCGCAAACCTTTGAAACCTACCGGAAACAAAACAATCTCCTGCTGGAGCAATCTTCGCGTTCTACCCTGCAGGTTTTGGTGAAACCGTAATTCCTTCTTTTTGTATCAGAAACTGAAGGAATCCATCCAGCGATCGGTCGAGTATTTCAAACACCTCCTGGAAGCCGCGTTCGCCACCATAATACGGATCGGGTACATCACGACAGTTCCCTACCGGGTCATAGCTGCGCATCAGCGAAACCTTGTGAAGAATAGTTTGATTGCGCCCCAGGTAAAGAATGTTTTCGTAATTGCTTTCATCCATTGCCAGGATGTAATCGAAAAAGTTCAGGTCATCTTTTGAAAGCTGGCGCCCCCGGTGCTCAATAACGATACCATTCTTCCTGGCGTTGGCCATCGTTCGGCTATCCGGTAGTTCACCAATATGATAATTGGAGGTGCCACAGCTATCGGCCTCAATAGTATCCTGTAATCCCAGCTGTTTTAGTTTATGTTTAAACAGGGCTTCGGCAAGCGGTGACCGGCAAATGTTACCGAGGCACACAAACAACACTTTTACATTTTTCATTGCAGTTCTGCTACCGGCCAACAGCGTAAAGCCCGGTTGAACAGCCGGATAAAGAGGTCAAAAATAGCAAGGCAGCAGGTTACAAACGACTACCGCCCGCGTATTTATGGACGCATAGCACACTTTTTACCGCCTTTTGGTTTGAAAAGTCCCCTCCTGCTCAGAGGGGCTTTTCTTTTTTAGTCTTTTTAGAGTCCTTTCGCCTATATCCTTTCGCTGACCCATTTTTTTGAACGAAATTAAGGCGCTCAACCAATAATTGATTTAAGACATGGAATTCATCATTGTAACCGAACAATACTACCCGGGTATTGCCCTCATTCAGTTAAACCGCCCTAAAGAACTTAACGCACTTAACCGAAAACTGATGGAGGAAGTGCGCGATGCCTTACAGGCCCTGGATAAAAACGAGGGCGTGCGGGTTATCATCATCACCGGTAACGAACAGGCCTTTGCAGCCGGGGCCGACATAAAGCAAATGGCCGATAAATCAGCCATCGATATGTTACTGATTGATCAGTTCAGCACCTGGGACCAGATACGCAGAACCAAGAAACCTATTATTGCAGCGGTTTCGGGTTTTGCGCTTGGCGGAGGCTGCGAGTTTACCATGATGTGCGATATGATCATCGCTTCGGAAACCGCCAAATTCGGTCAGCCGGAAATAAAAATCGGAACCATACCCGGAGCGGGCGGAACACAACGGTTAACCAAAGCAATCGGCAAGGCCAAGGCGATGGAACTGATTTTAACCGGCCGGTTCCTGTCGGCCGAAGAGGCTCACTTTTACGGGCTGGTAAATAAAGTAGTACCGGTGGAGATGCTGATGCACGAGGCGGTGGAACTGGCAAAAGAAATCGCACAAATGTCACCGGTGGCGGTGCAACTGGCCAAGGAGGCGATTAACCGGTCGTTCGAAACCCAGCTTGATGAAGGACTTGCCTTTGAGCGCAAAAACTTTTACCTCACGTTCGCTTCGGCCGATCAGAAAGAAGGCATGCAGGCATTTATTGAAAAGCGAAAACCCACCTACACCGGCAAATAATATATGGATCAAAACACAGCAGCTCACGGATTTCGTGTTGAGCGGGCCGCGGCCTGGCTGATTGTCCTGGCTATTGTTGTTTTCTGCCTGGTGTACTTCAGCAATTTTTTGCAGCCCATTGTTATAGCCGGCATGATTTGGTACGCTGTTTATGAACTTAAACGCTTATTCGGTAAAGTCTCGATTAAAAACCGAAGACTCCCCAACTGGCTGCTAACAATACTGGCCTTCGTAATTATTTTTCTGGTTACGATTGGCATTTATGAAATTGTGGTCATCAATCTTAACCTGATAATCGAAAAATCACCTCAGTACATTGCCAACTTCAGGGCGATGATAGCCAACCTCAAAACACTGGAGGGATTTGAAGTTATTCAGGAGCGGATGTTAACGGTAGTCTCCTCGTTTAACATACAGCCCGTATTAACCGCTTTATTGAACAGCCTGACCAACATTGCCGGTAATATTTTCATCATTATCATTTACGTTGCCTTCTTGTTAGTTGAAGAAAAATTTTTCGATAAGAAACTAAAGTTGTGGATAAAAAATCCTGTCCGGCTTGAAAACATAACCACTATAATCGATCAGGTTGCCACGGCCACGCGAAAATACGTTTCAATAAAAACACAAATGAGTTTATTAACCGGCTTGCTGAGTTATTTTATTCTGTTGGTGTTTGATGTTGATTTTCCGGTGTGGTGGGCTTTTCTGATCTTTTTGTTGAATTATATTCCCTATATCGGGTCATTCTTTGCAACCCTGTTACCGGCTGCCTTTGCCATGTTTCAGTTTCAATCCTTCTGGATTTTTCTTTGGGTATTTCTGGCCATCCAGGTTGTTCAGCTGTTGGTTGGTAATGTGTTGGAACCGAAGGTAATGGGCCGCACGCTTAATCTTAGTCCGTTAGGTGTATTGTTAGCGCTTACTTTTTGGGGAATCATCTGGGGCGTATTAGGCATGATCCTGTCGGTGCCCATTACTTCGGTAATTGTAATTACCTGTGCGCGGTTTGAGCAAACCAAATTTATTGCCATCTGGCTGTCGGAAACCGGAGAGGTTGAACTGACATAACAAGGGAGGTTAAAAAATCAAGGCTGTAAGAACAGCCTTGATTAACGCGCCTTATCAATAGTGCCGTTAGCGGAACGTAAAGCCTAAGCCTGCCGTAACCGAGCTATACTCCTGTATGGTATAATCACCATAAATATAGAAGGCCAATAAGTTAAGCCTGAAGCCCACATCAAAACGCATGCTGCTGTTTTTAAATGTTGCTGAATAGGGATTTGTCAGATCAAATTCAGCTGCAGTGTTGTTAAAAAAAGTATAACTGCCACGTACATCAGCCGTAGTTTTTATGCCGTTATAGCCAACTCCGCCAAACACCGTTAAGAATGCTATTTTTTTGGAAGCCAGTGCTTGAAACAAAAAAGCATTAAACTTATAAATAGCTTCCTGGGTAGTTCCGGCCGTTGCCGGAGGGAACTCGGTGGCCAGGCCCGATAAATCGGTAACTCCTTCAAAGGATGTGTAAGCGGCCATCACCGATAAATCAAACGGCAACATTTTAATTGCGGGTATGTGCTGTTTTATGTCGTGACGTAAGCCAAAACCCAGCAACTTTGTTTCCGTACTTCCCAGAGTAGTTTTCGGAACAAACCGTATCATCACATCGGTTCCCTTTATTAATCCAATTCCCACTTGCAACATGGGGGAACCTACCGGTGCAACTTTAATGGATTCACGTAAACCCAAACCTTCCGGGCCGCTAAACGAGTCATCCGGATCGATAATGTTTCCAGGGGTATTTACGTTTCCATCTCCATCCAAATCATAGTTGAAATAATAAGTTGTACGATCTTTAGGGCCAATAAACGTTGGTGCATTTTTACCCGGGTTAGTGGTGTTGGTAAAGCCGGCTATATTCTCAAACTGGAGATTAGCAGGATTAAAGCGGTCTTGTGAGGAGGGTATGAAAACAGGGGTCAGCGAAATATTAATATCAAAACCACCCAACTTATGCGGTTTAGCGGTATGAAACCACCCACCGTTTAATGCGTAGGAAAATCCCTCCACAAACGGATTGATGTAAGCAGTGATCAGTTTATTTCCATCCTGCTGGTTGGCCTGTAAAAATCGAACAATGTCATCTTCATTTTGGGCTGGTAAAGTCACCGGCAGTAAGCCTGCTATTGTCATTACAATGATTATGGACTTTATTTTCCGGTTCATAGCTGTTAATTTCAGTTTATCAATATCCTTGATGCCAAATTTAGAATTTTGGTAAACTACAATACGATAAAAACTTAAAATTATCTTTTGGCACAGGGTAATGGCCTTACTATTCCTATTTTTGAGCGCTCATGGCCACCTTTCTGTACAACCTCAGCATATTGCTGCTCCGGGCGCTCTACTACCTTGCCGGTTTTTTTAACGTAAAAGCGGATGCCTTCAACTACGGCCGTAAAAATTTTTTCACTCGCTTTACCGCTGCACTGGGAGCCAACCCGAAACCGCTGGTATGGATACACTGTGCCTCGCTGGGCGAATTTGAACAGGGCCGGCCGGTAATTGAAAAGCTCAAAGAAGAATTTCCGGATTATAAAATCCTGCTAACATTTTTTTCTCCATCAGGATATGAAGTACGAAAAAATTACCCAAAAGCCGACTACGTTTTTTACCTGCCCTGGGATACCCAAGCCAATGCCAAACGCTTTCTCGACATCAGTAAACCCAACCTGGTACTGTTTGTGAAATATGAATTCTGGTACCATTATACCAGGCAAACCAGGCAACGCAATATTCCTTTACTTTCCATTTCCGCCATATTCCGACCGGATCAGTTTTTCTTTAAAACACCTGGTAAATTTTACCGCGGCATACTAAAAAATTTTATCCATTTCTTTGTACAAAACGATGAATCTGTACGCTTACTGAAATCCATCGGCCTGACCAACGTTACACGCGCTGGTGATACCCGTTTTGATCGGGTTAATCAACTGGTTAAACAGGGAGAAGATGTTCCGATTGCCAGAAAATTCAAGGGCACTGACAAACTCATGGTTATCGGCAGTTGCTGGGCCGAGGATTTGGAGGTACTCATTCCCTTTATTAATGAGAACTATTTCCACCTGAAATTTATCATTGCTCCACATGAAATTACAGAAGCTTTCATGAGTAATTTTGAAAAAGCGGTGAATGCCAAAACCATACGCTATTCTAAAGCAACAGAAAACACAGATGACTATCACGTACTGATGATAGATAATATTGGTATGCTTGGAAAACTCTATCGCTACGGAGAGTTTGCTTTTGTGGGTGGAGCTTTCGGCAAAGGGTTGCATAACATACTGGAAGCCGCCTGTTACGGCATCCCGATTTTCTTTGGTAACAAAAATTATCAGAAATTTCAGGAAGCGGTTGATCTGATTAACCGGGGCGGAGCATTTGAGGTTGCCGATTACCGCGACTTAAAAACCAAATATGAAATGGTAAACCTGCCGCAGAATTTCTTACTGGCCTGTGAAGTAACCCGCCTTTACGTGGAAGAAAACCTGGGCGCTACTGAAAAAATTATGGCGTACTGCCGCAACCTGCTCAATTCATGAAAGGCCGCGTGATGCGTTCAACCGGTTCGTGGTACGATGTGCTGCTGGATGACGGCACAAAATTACAATGCCGCATTCGCGGAAAAATCCGGCTGGAGGGCATCAAGGAAACCAACCCGGTGGCGGTAGGCGATTTGGTTGACGTGAGTCCAGAAAACAATGAAGGAGTAATCACAGCAATTCTTCCGCGTACAAATTACATTGTTCGCCAATCCGTAAAAAAAACAGGGCATGCCCATGTGATTGCTGCCAACATTGATCAGGCGTTGGTGATGGCTACCATGATGATGCCCCGCACCTCCACCGGGTTTATCGATCGCTTCCTCGTAGCGGCCGAATCGTTTCGCATTCCGCAGGTGATTGTTTTCAATAAAAAAGACTTACTCGATACCGATTCGCTCGCTTATCAAAGCAACATCATTAAAATCTATGAACCACTGGGCGTGAAATGCATTGTAACCAGTGCCCTGGTAACAGAACAGCCTGAGGCGGAAGAGGTGCTTTCAGGTAAGACTACATTAATTGCCGGGCACTCAGGCGTAGGAAAATCCACGCTGATCAACCAACTCTCTCCCGCCATCAACCAAAAGGTAAGTGAAGTGTCAGATTATACCGAAAAAGGAACACACACCACCACATTTGCCGAGATGTTTCAACTTAACGATTCGACATTTATCATCGATACACCTGGCATAAAGGAGTTTGGGTTAATCGATATGACTCCTGAAGAATTATCGGATTATTTTCCGGAGATGCGCGGCCTGCGGCTGAATTGTAAGTTCGGTTCCCGGTGTCTTCATGTTAATGAACCTAAATGCGCCATTAAGGATGCTGTAGAAAAAGGAACCATTGCTCTGAGCCGGTACGAAAATTACCTGAGCATGCTGCTGAATGAAGACAACCGGAAATAACTAGAAGCCATCTCAAAAATAAACTTAACCACAAAGGCCACTAAGTACACACAAAGAGCACGGAGAAATACAATATACTGACCTCTTTCTTTGTGACCTTTGTGCTTTCTCTGTGCTACTTTGTGGTTATTTTTAATATGGCTTCTACTCCGGGTAAACAAGGTCCCTGTTTTTATTCCACAGCTGAAAATACCTCTTTACTAAGCCGAAATTCAGCAACCGCGTGTTTAGTCTTATCTCATACAAAATCCGTTTCGATAAGGCTTCCTGCTCGACCCGGGTTCGGTTCAGCTTCATAATTTTCTCACAAACCTTGTAAGTCGTGGCCGATTCGCGGCTGAATAACCTGAACTGCCTGCGGCTTTGTGCTGAAGTAACCACGCGCTTTTTAACCAGTACCTTCGGAGAATATACATAGCTGAACTGACGCGATGACCGTATCCAGAAATCAAAATCTTCAAACCTGAGCGACTCGTCATACCCACCCAGCGCCTCCAGTACACTGCGTCTGAACAGCATAGTAGGCGGGCATATAAAATACCGCCTGATCAACTCTCTATATATATAACCCGAAGGAATGGTTTCGTGCGGATAGTTCTCCGAATGGTTAAAAAGATGTTCCCCCGATGCATTAATGTATTCGGCATCGCTGAAATGAACCCCATACCCGGGGCCAGCCTTTTCCAATTCTGTAACACCAATCGCCACACGTTCCGGCAGCAGCACATCGTCAGCAGCCAAATCAATAATAAAGTCACCGGTAACCATGCCGTATCCTTTGTTAAAGGCCCGGCAATGGCCATGATTGGTTTTTAAAAAAAGTGTTTTAACTGAAGGCTGATTGGCAGCTATTGCTTTAATGCGCTGTACGCTGTCATCCGTACTGGCATCATCAACAATAAGTAATTCGATGTGGGAATAGGTCTGGTTTAACACCGATTGAACAGCCTCTTCAACAAACCTGCCCTGGTTATTACACAGGCAAACGATGGAAACCAGCGGGCCGGACATATCAGATAGTTTTTACAAATGTGAATTTAGGCGAAGGCATTCCTCCTAACCGCATCTTAAAATCAAGCAACGGAAAATTCAGTTTGCCTCCTGCAGAAGATGTGCCCAGGTCGAGCAGGCGTAACCCCTGGTGGCGGCAGTATTCATATTCACTTTCAATGAGCATCACAACCGGACTGAAATGATCGTAATTAGTGTGATGATCAGAATAAAAGTTGTACAGAACATCATCCGTAACCCGGACCGTGATGGCTGCTGCCGCCAGGTTATCCTGGTCGAACACACCAAACAATACAAACCGCTCAGGAAACTTACTTACTACCAGCTTCACCTCTTCGAATGTCATTGAAAGCGAATAGTGCTTTTGCTGGCGGCATTCCAGTATAAAGGAATAGACCATCTCCAGGTTTTCATCATGAATGAGCCGCGCAACCAATTCGGCTTCGCGGGCCTGGCGCAGTTTCCGGTTTTCCCATGAGTCGATAATTTCCGGAAATGGCCTTTCCGTTACAGGAACAATTGCGCTCACCTCTGCTTGTTGAATACCGTAATTAAGGTTTAGCAGAACGGGTACAAGTAAATTATGCTGCTCAGGAAAATATCCGGCAGGGGCCGGCTTGAGGATGATGGTGTTGATTTTATCCTTTCTGAGTTCCTCTTCGGCAAAGAGGATGAAATCAAACAAAACTTCAGGAGGCAGTTTTTCCGAAAAAACACAGGAACCGAAAGGCGCCCGCATCGGGCTTATGGCTGCCGGGCCATCACCATGAAAATGTACTTCGGCAAACAGTTTTTTACTTTTTTCATGAAGGACAAAAAATGAGTAGCGATTATTCAGACTTTGTAAAGCGAGGTGCTCCCGCAAATGGAAAAGACTTACGGGGTATTCGCGACCGAAATATCCGCACGGCTCAATAGTATGAAATGAATAAGTACTCAATACAAGTCTTTGGAAAATTAATCCTAAAGAGGAAGTTAGCACTTTTAAATACAACCTTGTTTTTGCCTAACCAATGCTGCTTATTACCATATAAGTTTAAGCCCTTCAGATTCATAATGCTGCAACTGGCTGTTATGAGATATAAGTGCCAAATTATTACGGATAGCCTGCCACACCAACATCCGGTCAAACGGATCGGTGTGGTGCTTTGGTAGTTTATAAAAACTTAAAGCATCTTCGCTTTTAAAATCCAACGTTTTAAGTTTTAAATCGTTCGTTTTCGATAAAAGATCCTCCGGTTTAACTCCTTTCAACGTAATTTTACCCAATGCATATTTTAATGAAATCTCCCAGAAAACTATCGGGCTAATGTAAACTTCTTCATAGTGCATTAGTATTTCCTTACACCGTTCCGATAATTTGGCGGGACTTATAAGCGCCCATAAAAAAATGTGCGTGTCAAGGAGGTAGTTCATAACTTGAGCAACTCCTCATCGGTAATCTTCCAATCCTTTCCAATAACCAACGTAGCCTTACCTTCCAAAGAACCCAATTTACGTTTGAACTGCCTTGATTTGCTGATCGGAGAAATTTTGAAAATCTTATTCTTCTTGCGCCCATAGGAAACAATAAATTCCTCGCCCTTTAAAATCCTTTCGATAAAAAAGGCCATTTTTTCTTTAAACTCTCCAACCGAAATTACTTTCATAAAAGTAAAACTAAATCAAACTTGACAACTTGTCAAGTTGTAGTTCGCACGCTGGCCCAATCCTTTATCTGCCAGCAAATTGTTCCGGTAGTGAGGTGATTGCCTTTTTCATCATGAATTTTAACCACACAATTTACCTCCACCGCATCAGCACTTGCCAACGGCCTGTACACCTGTTCGGTCAGCCATTCTTCCGAAATGGAAAACTCGGCATACGCATTCATTTTACCCTGGTAATGGTAATCCATTTGCAACCGCTTCATAATAAGCCGGTACTTCTTTGAATCCAACCTGGAGACCAATAAAAACCCGGTAGTAAATTCCGAAACGGTAGCCAGCGCACAGGCATGCAAGCCGTTAATGTGATTGAAATTACTCCGCTTATACGGAATCAAAACCTTAATCCGGTACTCCTCAATTTCACAGATGGCAAAACCATGCGGTCTGTTAAAGGGTATCATCCGATCGAGCGACCAGTTGAGCACCGACCGCCAGAATGAGGAAGTACGGGCACGTTTAAGTATGTCGTTTTGGTTAAGCATGATTGAATACGTTTTAATTCCTTCCCTCACCCGTCCTGTGGATACCCCTTTCTGAAAGGAGAAGGGAAGGAGCGATGAAAAATCATTTTTTCGAATACTACTCAAATTCACTTTCAAATCCATACATTTACGCAACGCATGAACATGAGCATCACCGATACCGCCAAATTTCCCTGGGTACTTGAGCCCGGGTTGTGATTCGCTCAATTCCACACCGTCAAAATTTCTCTGAATTAATCGTTAGCCGGTAACTATAACCGGATTTTAATTGCAAGTATATGCCAGTAAAAACACCTTTTTTTCCGCGTACCTCCGCGCTGTGCCACAGCATGAAGTGGAAGGAATGGGCCGGCTATTATGCCGTCTGTTCGTACGAAACCCTGCACGATTCGGAGTATTACGCTTTCCGTAATTCAGCCGGCCTGCTGGATGTTTCTCCTTTATTTAAGTACCGGGTAACCGGCCCCGATGCGGCTGCTTTTCTTTCACGCATCATGGTTCGGAACATCGAAAAACTTGCCGTAGGCCGTGTTTCGTACTGCTGCTGGTGCGATGATTACGGAAAAGTGGTTGACGATGGCACCGTGATGAGACGTGGCGAGCAGGAATTTTTTGTTACCTCGGCCGACCCGTGTTACTCCTGGTTCTCCCGGTTTCTGCGTGGCTACCGCGTTGAACTTACGGACATCTCCGACCAGGTTGCAGGGCTTGCACTGCAGGGGCCCACTTCGCGCGACATTCTGAAACAAATTTGTGATGCCGACCTCGATGCGCTGAAATATTTCGCCACCTGCAAAGCCCGCGTTAACAGAGTTGAAATTTATATTTCGCGCACCGGCTACACCGGTGACCTGGGGTATGAACTGTGGGTTGAAAACAACCATGCGCTTGAATTGTGGGATACCATCATGGCGGCCGGCAGAAACTATGATATCCGCCCGGCCGGGCTCGATGCACTGGATGTTACCCGCGTTGAAGCCGGACTTATTTTAAAAGATGTTGATTACTTCAACGCCCTGCACGCGTTAATTGATGATCGCAAATCCTCTCCCTATGAAATCTCATTAGGCTGGACGGTCGATCTTAATCGAACACCCTTTAACGGACAAGCCGCTTTACAGATGGAGAAGGAGCAAGGATCCAAATGGGCGATAGTAGGGTTGGATATTAATTGGCCCGAGCTGGAAGAACTCTATTATAAACGAGGGCTTCCGCCTGTGCTCAGCAACCACGCCTGGCGCAGTTCTATTCCTATTTATACTGCAAAAGACAAACGCCTCCAGGCCGGCTATGCCACCAGCGGCACGTGGTCGCCCATTCTGAAAAAAAACATTGCCCTGGCCACCGTTCAGAAACAGTATGATAAAATCGGGATGAAATTGCAGTTTGAAGTAACCGTTGAACACGTGCGGCACACTGTTTCAGCTACTGTATGCAAAACCCAGTTCTATAACCCGGAGCGCAAAACATATACACCAAAACGTTCTGAATCATGAGTAAAAAATACGATGCCATCATCATTGGTGGCGGCCACAACGGCCTCATCTGTGCCGCCTACCTGGCCAAAGCCGGGAGACAAGTGCTGGTGCTGGAAAAACGCCATGTACTCGGAGGCGCAGCCGTATCGGAAGAATTGTATCCGGGATTTACCTTCTCTGTCGCCTCGTATGTGGTGAGCTTATTCCGCCCGCACATCATCCGCGAACTGGAACTGGCCAAACACGGCTACGAAGTAATTCCGATGGACTGCTCCTTCCTGCCGTTGCCCGATGGCGACTCGCTGGCACGCTGGGCCGATTCGCAGCGATCGCGCAGGGAAATTGCGCGCTTCAGCAAAAAAGATTCGGAAGTATATCCGGAGTTCAGCCGCGTAATGACGCACATGGGCAAACTGGCCAAGGCCGTAATCGATCACCCCGCACCAAACATAAACTCAATAAATCCAAAAGAAATTGCCAACCTGCTCCGGTTAGGAAAAGCGTTCAGAGACCTTGGCCCCGACCTGCTGCACCTGAACATCAAACTGGTGACGATGAGCGCGCTAGACTTCCTCGACCTGTGGTTTGAGTCCGATGTGCTCAAAGCGCCCATGTCGGTAAGCGGTATCATCGGCACGTTCCAGGGCATCCGTTCACCGGGCACCGCTTACGTACTGTTACACCACTACATGGGCCAGCTTGACGGAGTTTTCCGCTCGTGGGGATTTTCCAAAGGCGGCACGGGTGGCGTAAGCATGGCGTGTGCGCGTGCAGCCATGAGTTATGGCGCTGAAATCAGAACCGAAGCACCCGTTAAACAAGTCATCATCAAAAACGGTGTGGCCACAGGCGTTGTACTGGAAAACGGAGATGAACTGTATGCCAAAACCGTCATCTCCAACCTGGACCCCAACCGCACGTACCTGAAGATGGTAGGCGAAAACCACCTTGATCCGGATGTACTGAAAGACATTAAGCGGTTCAAACTGCGCGGCAGTTCCGGCAAAGTAAACCTGGCCCTCGACAGCGTGCCCGAATTCAGTTGCCGCCCGGGCGATGGCGACCACATCCGGGGTGACATTGCTATTGCACCCGGCATTGATTACCTGGAAAAAGCCTATGATCAGGCCAAGTATGGCGAGTTCAGTACACGGCCATACATCAACGCGGTTATTCCAACATTAACTGATCCAAGCCTGGCGCCTCCGGGCAAGCACATCCTGTCGTGCTTTGTTCAGTATGCACCGTACCACATTAAAGAAGGTGCCGAAAACTGGCCCAGGTATCGCGAAGCCTTTGGCGATACGGTGGTGGATACGCTGGCCGAATACATTCCGGGTTTGAAGGATAAAATTTTATTCCGGCAGGTGCTCACCCCGTGGGATCTTGAACAAACCATGGGGCTTACCGAAGGAAATATCTTCCAGGGCGAACTGAGTTTGGAGCAACTGCTCTTTCAACGGCCGGTGGCCAACTACTCCGGCTACAAAACATCCATACCCAAATTATGGATGTGCGGATCGGGCACACACCCGGGCGGAGGCATAATGGGCGCCAGTGGTGAACTGTGCGCCAAAACCATGTTAACATCACGGGCCATCTAACACCGAAAAAAATGAGCAACGCATACGATATTATTGTTATTGGCGGTGGGCACAACGGACTGACCGCAGCCATATCGCTGGCGAAAAAAAACAAAAAAGTACTGGTGCTTGAAAAACGCCCCCTGCTTGGTGGCATCGCGGCCGGTGAAGAATTTCATCCGGGCTATTCAACAACCGGTTTATTGCACGATACCAGCGGTGTTCGCAACCGGGTTATCAAAGAATTTAATCTTGAAAAGTTTGGACTAAAAATCAAACAAGGCAAGCCAACGGTGGGCCTGCTAAGCAAACGGGGCGACTGCCTGACGCTCAGTCACGATGTTGAAGCAACGGCATCGGCTATTTCAAAATTTTCTGCGAAAGATGCTGCCGGTTACCGGGATTATGCGGCCTTTATTTCAGCCATCCGGCCGTTTATGAAAAACCTGCTCGATGAACACCCGCCCGACCTTTCGGCACTCGGCACCAAACAACTATGGGGGTTGCTCAAAAAAGGGTTGGCACTGAAGCGGCTGGGTAAAAAAACCATGATGGAGTTTCTGAAGGTAGCCCCGATGAGTGTGGCCGATTTTCTGAACGAAAAATTCGAAACCGATTTCATAAAAGCAGGCATTGCTGCACCGGCACTATATGGCTCCTTTACCGGGCCGTGGTCATCGTACACTACGCTTAACCTGCTGATGCTGGAGTGTATGGCCGGTGATCACATTATCGGAGGGCCGCAGGCACTCATCACTGCGCTCGAACAGGCAGCAAAAAATGCAGGCGTTGACATCAAAACCAATGCACCGGTTAATAAGATTGTGCTGGATGCCGGCCGGAAAGTAAATGGAGTAAAAGTATCAGATGGCGAAACGTTTGCAGCCCCGGTAGTTGCCTCGTCCTGCACACCGCAGGTAACATTTTATGAATTGCTGCAACCCAACCAAATCAGTTATGCGCTGGAGCATGCCGTGAAACATTACCGCGCACGGGGCACCACAGCCAAAGTAAACCTGGCCGTAAACAAAGCCGTAACCTTTAACGGTGTTGGCGGATTGGAATTTTACCGCACAGGCAATTCATTCGATGACATGGAGCGGGCGTTCGATCCAGCCAAGTATAAACAGGTTTCGGCAGAACCCGTACTCGACATCCATGTACCAACCGTTTCCAATCCAACGCTTGCCCCTGCCGGTCATTCGGTAATTTCCATATTGGTTCATTTTGCTCCGTACAACCTGCAGGAGGGTTGGAGTGAAGCACCAAAAAATAAATTAAGAGATAATGTTCTCAGTGCGCTGGAGATTTACAGCCCGGGTATTGCCAATTCGGTTGTCGGCAGCGAGGTACTATCACCGGCTGATTTGGAATCCCGGTACAGCCTTACCCACGGGCACATCTATCATGGTGAAGAAGCCGTTGATCAGATTATCACCCGGCCGTTCCCGCTGTGTGCGCAATATGCAACTCCGGTTAGCGGACTTTACCTGTGCGGCAGCGGCTCACATCCCGGTGGCGGCATTACGTGCATGCCGGGCTACCTGGGAGCACAAACGATATTGAAAAATTGTTGAATGAACAGGCAGGAAAACTATTAAATTCGGTACCATGGAGCAGCGGCAATTCAAAAAACGGGGAGTTGACTATCCCATTATTGATGGAGCACGAACCTTGCCCGGAAAATATTACCACAGCCCGGAAATATACCAGGAAGAAGTTGAAAAGATCTTTTACAAATTCTGGCTGCTTGCCTGTCGCGAAGAAGAAATTCCAAACCCCGGAGATTATAAATTGCTCCAGGTAGCCGATGAAAGCATCATCCTGGTACGTGATAAATCCAATGAAATAAAAGCGCTCTTCAATGTTTGCAGTCACCGCGGCACACAATTGTGTACTGAGCCGAAAGGAAATTTCAAATCCAAAACCATCCTGTGCCCCTACCACGCCTGGACGTACGCGCTTGATGGCAAGCTGATTGCTGCCCCGCTGATGCAGGAAGGCCATGGCTTTGAAAAAGAAAAATGCGCTCTGCCCCGCGCCCATGTACACGTATGGGAAGGATTCATCTTCATTAACCTGTCCGAAAATCCCGAACCGTTTGGTGTGCAGATGGTAGCGCTTATCGGGAAATTTGCCGACTGGAAGATTGCCGAGTTGCAAATAGCCCGCCACATCCGCTACGAACTGAGCTGCAACTGGAAACTGATCTTACAAAACTACCAGGAGTGCTACCATTGCCCGGGGGTGCATCCGCTGCTTAGCCAACTCACACCGGTTAATTCGGCCCGGCACGATGCCAGCAAGGGCGCTGTGATTGGCGGATTTATGGACCTGCCCCGCAAACGCGGCAGCATGACCATGACCGGTGAAGCAGCCGCACCGCCCATTTGCAACGTGCATGGCGATGACCTGCAACGCGTGTACTACTATTCCGTATTTCCAAACATGCTCCTTACCCCCCACCCCGATTTTGTAATGTATCACCACATTACCCCGCTTGGTCCCGGTAAAATCATTAACGATTGTTACTGGCTGTTCCGCCCGGAAGTAATCCATGATCCATCCGCACAGGCCGGCATCAACTCCGCTGTTGAATTCTGGGACTTGACCAACCGGCAAGACTGGCAGGTGTGCGAGCAGATGCAAATCGGCACCAAATCAAAACGGTTTACCCGCGGCTACTACTCAGGGCGCGAAGACATTTTGTATCAACTCGACCGCGAGGTGCTAAAAGCCCTGGGCCATCCCGACCCGGAAGCCTGACCGCACATGGTTTTTGCTTTGGGCAGAATTCCTATCTTGCCCGAATAATTGTAACCGGATGACACACCACAAAGAGCCTACGCTGGCTCAGGCATTCATTCCCATTGCCATCTTAACAGCTTTGCTGGCTATCAACGTTATTATATATAGAGCAAATGCAACTGGTGGCCCGAACCAGATTGCTCTGTTGCTGGGTGCAGCCGTGGCCGGGGTGGTGGCCTGGCGCCTTGGGCGCACCTGGAAGGAAATTGAACACAGCATTGTAAAAAGCATCAGTATGGCCATGGGCGCCATCCTCATTCTGCTGATCATCGGTTCGCTTTCGGGCACCTGGCTGCTGAGCGGCATTGTGCCGGCTATGATTTATTACGGATTGAAAATTCTTAATCCCACCATCTTTCTGTTTGCCGCCTGCGTAGTGTGCTGCATCGTATCGGTGGCTACGGGCAGTTCATGGGGCACCATCGCCACCATTGGTATTGCATTGCTGGGCATCGGCCAGGCGTTGGGTATTCATGAGGGAGTGATTGGCGGAGCCATTATCTCAGGCGCTTATTTTGGCGATAAGATTTCGCCCTTATCCGATACCACCAACCTGGCACCGGCCATGGCCGGAACAGATTTGTTTACACACATCCGCTACCTGATGTACACAACCATACCCACCCTTATCATCACGTTACTTATTTTTCTGGTGTGGGGCTTTACGCTTGACAAGACCCAATCCGCTACCCAGGATGCGGTTGTATTGAAAGCCATTGACGATGCCTTTAACCTGAACCCGGTGTTGTTTGTCGTTCCCGCACTGGTCATCATCATGATTGTGCGCAAAGTGCCTGCCACCCCGGCCCTGCTGGTTGGCGCCCTGCTGGGCGGTGTGTGTGCCGTTATCTTTCAGCCCCATGTTGTCAACCAGGTATCGGGCATTCATGATAACTTTTTGAAGTCGTCATTCCTGGCCGTGATGAACGCCATGAGCACTGGCGTACAACTTACCACCGATAACGACATGGTTTCTGAACTACTGAAAGCGCGCGGCATGGCCGGCATGCTCAACACCGTGTGGCTGATTTTGTGCGCCATGGTTTTTGGGGGCGTAATGGAGGCGGGGGGCCTGCTCAAACGCATTGCCGATGAGATTATCCGCTTTGCCAAATCGGTAGGCTCGCTGGTAGCCTCAACAGCAGCCACTTGCGTGTTCTTTAATCTTACTGCATCCGACCAGTACATGGCCATTGCCGTGCCCGGCCGCATGTATGCCGATACCTATAAGAAGAGGGGGTTAAAACCTGAAGTACTGAGCCGCACCCTGGAAGACAGCGGCACGGTTACTTCCGTGCTTATTCCGTGGAACACCTGCGGAGCCACCCAGGCTACTGTGCTGGGCATTTCCACCTTCACGTTCGCACCCTATTGTTTCTTTAATATCATCAGTCCGTTTATGACGGTGTTCATGGCATACGCCAACATTAAAATCAGACGACTTGCGGATGACGGAGAGAAAGAACAACCATAAAGCCACCATCGAGCACAGCGAGATACAATCCCTGCCGCTGAAAGCCTTTGAAGGAAAAATTGTGGTGGTGCAGGAACACACCAAACTGGTGCGCGCACTCGATGAAATTAAAGAACACGATGCCGCAGGCTTTGACACAGAAACCCGGCCGGCCTTTGTAAAAGGTCAGCGGTACAACGTGGCGCTTATGCAACTGGCCCTGCCGCACAAGGCTTTTCTCATCCGCGTTCAGGCCACCGGGCTTACCCCCGAACTGCTCGACTACCTGCAGGATAAAGACAAATTAAAAGTTGGTCTTGCGTTACGCGATGACCTGGCCGCCTTGCAACGCCTGAAGCGGTTTAAACCCGAAGGCTTTCTGGAACTTACCCACCTTACCCGCCAGGCCGGCTACGAAGCGGAGAGTATAAAAAAACTAACCGCCCTGCTGCTGGGTTTCCGCATCAGCAAGAGCGCCCAAACCAGCAACTGGGAGGCCCCCACCCTTACCCAAAAACAACTGCAGTATGCCGCCACCGATGCATGGGTGTGTTTGGAGATGTATAAGCGGCTGAAGGGCTAAAGCCTTAAAAAATCCATTTTTTGCAGGATTTTGCCCCACACCAGGGGTTACTTTTCCCTGCCGCTGCCACAAACTGTCTTGGAAATTGCTGTAAATTCGGTTGGAAATAAAAAAGCCCCACCGAGGCAGGGCTGAGAAATTCTTCGGCTTATAGCCTTATTGTGATTTGCAAGAGTAAAAATAGTAATAGAAACTAAATCAGCAACTATATGAGCAAGATTTTAGGACTTGACTTAGGAACAAATTCAATCGGTTGGGCACTGAGAAACCCGAATGCTGTAGAAAACCAAATTGAGAAATTCGGAGTAATCACTTTTAAAAAAGGTGTGGGTGTTGGAAAAACTGGCGAATACTCCTATGCGGCCGAGCGTACAAAAAAACGCTCCATAAGAAGACTATATCAAGCCCGAAAATACCGGCTCTGGGCAACTCTTGAAGTTTTGATAACAGAAGGTTATTGCCCACTATCAATGGAAGACTTAAACAAATGGCGACATTACAGTAAAGAAGAAGCGCGTAAAAACAACAATGCAGGACGTGTTTATCCAACCTGGAATACAGCATTTGACGCATGGATAAAATTAGATTTTGATAATGACGGCAAACCAGATTACAAAAGTCCATACCAATTGCGCAAAGAATTAGCAGAAAAGAAGCTGGACTTTACACAAGTAATAAACCGTTTCAAATTAGGCAGAGCCCTATATCACATTGCGCAACGAAGAGGATTTAAAAGCAGCCGCAAAGCTGCAGATGATGTAAAAGAAGAAGTGGATGGTATTGATGATAATGTAACCACTCTTCAAAAATCAGAACAAAAGAAAACAACCAAACTGAAAGAATTATTTCCTGATTATGATTTGTCAGTACCTGTTGGGGTCTTCCTGGCAAACAAAGAAAATGAAGGAAAAAGAATTAGACTTGATATTGCTCAATACCTTGTTCGTGAAAATTATAAAGATGAAATCAAGTTCATCTTCCAATTTCAAGGATTAAAGTTTGAAGATTCTCTTTATTCCAAATTGGTTGAAACTTCCAAAAACAAGAATGACGGAAGCATTTTTTACAAGCGACCTTTACGTTCACAAAAAGGATTAATTGGAAAATGTACATTAGAACCCAGCAAGTACCGTGCACCTATCAGCCACCCGGCTTTTGAAACTTTTCGAGCGTGGGCATTTTTGAATAACATCAAATACAAAGAAGGCGAAAAGCTGAAAAAATTGCCGCTTGAGTTGAAGTACGCGATTTATTCAGAACTATTCTTTAGAAAATCAAAAGTCTATTTTCCGTTTTCTGAAATAGAGGACTTCGTAAAGCAAGCAGGAAAAAATTGGCAACTCAATTACTCACCTAAAACCACTGTAACCGGCTGCCCTGTCTCGGCTCGGTTAAAAGACATTTTTGGCGATGATTATTTGAATGTAAAAATCAAAAAAGACCAAAAATCAAAATCCGGAAAAGACTATTACGATATCGAAGACATTTGGCACGTTTTATTTAGCTATGAAGACCAGGAGTATGTTGCTGAATTCGCGGAAAACAAATTGAAACTTGAACCAGAAAAAGTTAAACAATTTTTAATTGCATGGAACACTTTACCCGTTGGTTACGGCATGTTGAGCCTGAATGCTATCAACAAAATAAATGTGTTTTTACAGAAAGGATTAATTTACACGGAGGCGGTTTTGTTGGCCAATATTCCTGAAATTCTTGGTAAAGATTTATGGTCACAAAACGAAAAAATGCTGTTGGATAGCATTAGCGAGGTTATTGATGAAAATCGACAGCAAAAAACAATTCTCAACACCGTAAATAACCTTATTTCAAAACATAAAAATTTGGAAGCAAATGAAAAGTTTGGTGGCAAGAATTATGTGATCGATGAGGGTGATTTAAAGCATATTCAAATCACCATTGAAGAAACTATCGGAAAAAGTAAATGGAACAGCTTTACTGAAGAGAACAAGAAACCCATATTTGATACCGTTAAAGACTGTTATCAAGCTTATTTTGCTAAACAAGGAATTGTGAGGGATTCCGGAAGTAAAGAACGAATTGTTACCATTCAATCGAACGGTAAAAAATATTTCAAGACCGAATCGGGCTATTACCAGTTGCCCAAATTAATTGATACGTTAAAAGAGTTTCTACTGGACAACTTTGAAAATCTGGACGAGAAGAAGCTCTCAAAAATTTATCATCCTTCCGAAATCAATATTTATCCGCCTGCTAAACCCGATAAAAACGGAGTGCTAAAACTCGGTAGCCCCAAAACAGGTTCGTTCAAAAACCCAATGGCTATGCGCACGTTGCACGAATTGCGCAAGCTGATGAATTATATGATCGAAACCAATCAGATTGATAGTGAAACAAGGGTTGTGGTAGAGGTTGCACGAGAGCTAAATGATGCAAATAAACGTTGGGCCATTGAAGCCTGGCAACGCCAGCGCGAAGCTGAAAATCAGGAGTTCGCTGAAGCTATTAAGCAGCTTCTAAATGAAGATGGAAGCATTAAAGCAAACGCGTCTAGTAATGACGACATTGATAAGGTGCGCTTGTTTTATGAACAAAATGCTGAGCAAACACTGCCGGAAGTTGCAGAAGCAGAAGTGGACGAGAAAGGAAAAAAGAAAAGAAAAAAATCTAATCAAAAAGATGAAGCCATTCGTTGGAGTGGACATGGTAAAAACTTAATCGATAAGTTTCGCCTTTGGAAAGAACAGGGATACCAGTGCATATATACAGGCAGGTTTATCAAATTAACGGATTTGTTCAATGAAAACGTCATTGATTTTGAACACACTCTACCACGAAGTAAATCCTTTGATAATTCGTTGGCGAACCTTACCGTTTGTTATGCAGACTACAATCGTAGTATTAAAAGAAATCAAATCCCTACCCAGCTTCCCAATTATGATAAAGAATATGACTTTGGCGCGAACATTGGAAAATGTTCAGCAATAAAAACAAGGTTAGTAGCGTGGGAAGAAAAAGTTAAACGCATCAAGCAGCAAATTGATTTTTGGAAGACAAAATCCAAAAAAGCGGTAATTAAAAAATGGAAAGATGATGCCATTCAGCAACGACACCTGTGGCAAATGGAATTGGATTACTGGCAAAATAAGTTGGACCGTTTTACCATTACAGAAATCACCAGTGGTTTCAAAAACAGCCAAAAGGTGGACACACAGCTTATTTCAAAATATGCATTCCATTATTTGAAAACCTATTTTGACAAAGTTGATGTACAAAAAGGTAGCATTACAGCAGAATTCAGAAAAATATACCAATTACAAGCTGCCGATGAGAAGAAAGACCGCAGCAAGCATTCGCATCACGCCAAAGATGCGGCAGTATTAACGCTCATTCCCGTAGCCGCCCAACGCGATGCTATTCTGGAAAGATACTATGAAGCAAAAGAAAAAAATCCAAAAGCTACATTCACAGAAGAGCCCTATAAAGGCTTTAAGCGAGAGTTTGTTTGGAGTATTGACGATACTATTTTGATAAACAACATTACCAACAATCAGGAATTAACGCCTGCCAGACGAAAAGTGCGCAAGCGCGGTAAAGAAGTATTTATTGAGAAACCCGATGGGACGAAAGTGAACAAGTGGGCAACCGGAGATAGTATTCGCGGACAACTGCATCAGGAAACTTTCTATGGAGCAATAAAACCTGCCAAAAAAGGTGACAAAGGAAATTTATTGAAAGACGAGAACGGAGAATTCATTCAGGAAGAAGAAGTAAAATATGTAGTAAGAATTCCCCTTCAATACAAGAAAGATGCTAACACACCTGGATTTAAAACCTTGGATGACGTAAGGAAACTTGTAGTAGATGAAGGCCTGAAATCACAAATTGAAAAACAAATAATCGAAGCCGGTGGCCTGAAAGAAGCGTTTGAAAAAGGAGTCTATCTGTTAGACAAAAATGGCAAGCCACACGGAAATAAAATCCGACACATACGGGTATATGCAAGTGTTTCGGAACCCATGGCAATTAAAAAGCAAACCAATCTTTCTAGTAAAGAGTATAAGCAAAGCTACTATGCAGCTAATGGAGAAAATTTCGCATACGGGCTTTACGAAAATGACCAAAAACAAAGAGGGTATAGAATACTTAGTCTATTTGACACTGCTCAAATAAAAAAGACATCAAAAATTCTAGAAGAAATGTTTGAACAGGAAATAGAAATACAAAAACCCAAAACAAAAGTTCAATTAAAGTATGTGCTTACCTCAGGAATAAAGGTGATTTTCTTTAAAGAAAATTTAGCTGAACTTAAAGAGCTGGGTATCATTGAAAAAGAAATCTCTAATCGTCTGTACGTGATTGAAGGCTTCGAAAAAGACGGTCGTATCAGATTCAGGCATCATATAGATAGCAGAGCTGATAATGATTTAAAAAAACTGGAGAAAACCTTCGGTAAAGCAATCTGGCAAGGGTTTTCAAATGTAAATTTGAAAACCCCATATCCAAAATTAAAACTCTCAAAAGATAATTTGAATTTTGTTGTTGAAGGTTATGACTTTGAAGTAAAAAGGGATGGAACAATAAAATGGAAATAGCCTGATAAAATTTTAAATATACCCTTAAGAAGCTCAGGATTTTTACCGGTTTCACAATCAGCAACCGTGAAAATCAAAAATACAATTTTAGATTTTCACGGTTAAATTCTGTAGGTTTGCGGCATGATTACCCGCGCCATTACCGGTTACGTAGAAACTTTACTGAAAGAGTTTCCGGTAGTTGCGCTGCTTGGGCCCCGGCAAGTGGGTAAAACCACGCTCGTTAAAAACCAGCTGAAAAAGGGCAAAAAAAAGAGGCTGTATTTTGACCTGGAAAGCGATGCCGACCTGGCGCGGCTCAACGATGCCACTTTTGTATTTGAACAGTACCCCGACCATTGCATTGTAATTGACGAAGTGCAGCGTATGCCTTCGCTCTTTGCCAAGCTGCGCCCGGTGATTGACAAAAACAGAAAACCCGGGCGGTTCATCCTCACCGGGTCGGCTTCGCCCGACCTGATGAAAGGCGTATCCGAATCGTTGGCAGGCCGCATTGCTTTTGCCGAACTGGCTCCGGTAAATCTACTCGAAGCAAAAAAAAGCCGCATCAGTCAGCACCGGCATTGGTTTCGTGGCGGCTTCCCGCCAGCCCTTACAGCAAGCCACGATACAACCGCTACGCGCTGGTTGGAAAATTTTATCCGAACCTATATTGAGCGCGACCTGTCATTGCTGTTTGGTGTAACGCTTTCAGAAAAAATTATGCGCAGTTTCTGGTACATGTTGGCTACACATAATGGTTCCATCTGGAATGGTGAAACATTTGCCCGGGCCCTGGGCGTTACCAGCCCTACCGTAAAACGGTACCTCGATTTTTTAGAAGGTGCATTCCTGGTCAGGCAGTTGCCCGCCTGGCATATAAACTCAGGCAAACGCCTGGTAAAAGCGCCAAAAGTATATTTGCGCGACAGCGGTTTACTGCATACGCTGAATCGCATTCATTCAGCCGATGATCTGCCCCTGCATTTAAGTGTGGGCAACTCCTGGGAAGGTTATGTAATCGAACAGATACATCAATGCAAACCAGCCTCTATCGACTTGTATTATTACCGCACCCACCATGGTGCCGAATGCGATGTATTGCTGGCAGACGGCATAAAACCTGTTCTTGCCGTTGAGATCAAACATTCATCCACACCCTCGGTATCAAGAGGATTCTATACCGTATTGGATGATCTAAAAATTAAACACGGGTATATTGTTACACCCGGCAACCCGTCCTTTCAGCAGGATAAACGCGTACAATCGGGCAGCCTTGTTCAATTTCTACATGAGGTTATTAAGGCCTTGTAAAAACAAAAGCGTGAAATTCTAAAATACGATTTTGGATTTTCTCGGTATTGGGTTACATTCAGTATGTCTTTTGCCGGCCATGATCAAACGCACTCTCTACTTCGGCAACCCGGCCTACCTGAGTACCCACCTCGAGCAGCTGGTGGTGCGCCTTCCCGAGGTGGAAAAGAACCCTACCCTGCCCGAAGCCTTTAAAAAAGAAGCCCAGGCTACCATACCCATTGAAGACGTTGGCGTGGTCATCCTTGACCACCCGCAAATCATTATATCGCAGGCCCTCATGGCCAAACTGCTGAACAATAATGTGGCCTTCATTACCTGCGATAACACCCACCTGCCTACCGGGCTTATGCTTAACCTCTCAGGCCATACGCTGCAGGCGTCCCGGTTTAGTGATCAAATAAACGCCTCCCAACCCCTGCTTAAACAATTATGGCAACAAACCGTAAAAGCCAAAATCAAAAACCAGGCGCTGCTGCTTCAGCGCCACGGCATCGAAGCGGGCAACCTGATGAAGTGGAGCAGGGATGTACTTTCGGGCGATACCGAAAACCTCGAAGCCCGCGCAGCCACCTACTACTGGAAAAATCTTTTCCCCGAAGTACCCAACTTCAAACGCGAACGCGAAGGCCTGCCGCCAAACAATTTGCTAAACTATGCCTATGCCATCCTGCGCGCCATTATTGCCCGCAGCCTGGTGGGCTCGGGCCTGCTGCCCACGCTGGGCATCCACCACCACAACCAGTACAACCATTATTGCCTGGCCGATGATGTGATGGAACCTTACCGCCCGTTTGCCGATGCGCTGGTAAAAGGGTTGGTTGCTCAGGGCGGTGACTACAGCCAGCTTTCGCCCGATGTAAAAAAGAAACTGCTGGCCCTTGCTTCGGTGGATGTGATACTGAACGGTGAACGCAGCCCGCTGATGGTGGCCGCCCAGCACACCACGGCCTCGCTGGCCCGCTGCTTTGGCGGCAACGCCAAAAAGATAGTATACCCCGAACTGCCGTAAGCCATGCGCCTGAACGAATACCGCGTTATGTGGATTATGGTGCTTTTTGATTTACCCACCGAAACCAAGCAGGACCGGAAAAACTATGCCGACTTCCGGAAGAAGATGATGAAAGACGGTTTCAGCATGTTTCAGTTCAGCGCCTACCTGCGCCACTGCCCCAGCATGGAGAATGCCGAGGTACACATTAAACGCATCAAAAAAAACTTGCCGCCTAAGGGGCATGTGGGTATATTAAAGATTACCGACAAGCAGTTCGGCATGATGCAGATTTTTTATGGAAAAGAAGAAAAAGAAAAGCCCCCGGTACCCCAGCAGCTTGAGCTTTTCTGAGGCCACGGAGGCTTCTTCGACATGCGACAGGCCATTTTTTAAATCCTTAACCGGCTGCAACCGGCTGGTTTACAGCAGGCTTGCTATAAATGACATGTCAAAGATCGTTTACTGAAAGCAAATCACAACCTCTCTTCGCTTTTGCCTTCGAAACAATCGCATGTCAAAGATCGTTTACTGAAAGCAAATCACAACAAGGAAGACCGCAACGCCAACCGCGAGAACCATGTCAAAGATCGTTTACTGAAAGC
This sequence comes from Flammeovirgaceae bacterium, assembly GCA_015180985.1. Lineage (NCBI taxonomy): Bacteria > Pseudomonadati > Bacteroidota > Cytophagia > Cytophagales > Flammeovirgaceae > Flammeovirgaceae bacterium. Next base: position 1,501,882 of record CP054185.1, on the reverse strand, counting down.
AAATCACAACTAATACGAATCAGATTATAAACACTTTTTCCATGTCAAAGATCGTTTACTGAAAGCAAATCACAACAAACTATTGAAACATATAACAGAAAATCAACATGTCAAAGATCGTTTACTGAAAGCAAATCACAACTTGATGTTAAAAGTATCCACAGGAAGGATACATGTCAAAGATCGTTTACTGAAAGCAAATCACAACCTTATGAATGGCAAACCGCCATCGCTGTCACATGTCAAAGATCGTTTACTGAAAGCAAATCACAACCCAACAACAGGAACGGATAGCGCGGCAACCATGTCAAAGATCGTTTACTGAAAGCAAATCACAACTTAAAAGTTGTGACAACGGCTGCTCCCGTTCATGTCAAAGATCGTTTACTGAAAGCAAATCACAACCACGCGGGCACGAATGGACTAAACCCGAACCATGTCAAAGATCGTTTACTGAAAGCAAATCACAACTTAGTACCAACCACGACTAACGAAAGATCACATGTCAAAGATCGTTTACTGAAAGCAAATCACAACCCTTGCTTCCGAATTGATCGCAATGCGGTCCATGTCAAAGATCGTTTACTGAAAGCAAATCACAACTGCTGGCTATGAGGTACCAGAGATATTACACATGTCAAAGATCGTTTACTGAAAGCAAATCACAACTGTTTAGGGCTGCAATGGCTGCAATGAATTCATGTCAAAGATCGTTTACTGAAAGCAAATCACAACTATAAAGGCTTCGTATAAATGATCGTTGCACATGTCAAAGATCGTTTACTGAAAGCAAATCACAACGGCTCTACGCCTAACCCGTTTGACGTGCTTCATGTCAAAGATCGTTTACTGAAAGCAAATCACAACCAACTCATAATTCAAGGCTAATGAGTCTGCCATGTCAAAGATCGTTTACTGAAAGCAAATCACAACCACTCGGTTGTACTCAAGCTCTCGGCACGACATGTCAAAGATCGTTTACTGAAAGCAAATCACAACTTATTGCTTGGATAAATTCCTCTTGGCTTACATGTCAAAGATCGTTTACTGAAAGCAAATCACAACTTAGGTTGGATTGGTAAAAATGTTAGTACTCATGTCAAAGATCGTTTACTGAAAGCAAATCACAACACCGCCAGCTGAATTGCCCCGGTTGTGGCTCATGTCAAAGATCGTTTACTGAAAGCAAATCACAACCTCAAGAACCGGTTTGATTTCTCCTCGTTCCATGTCAAAGATCGTTTACTGAAAGCAAATCACAACGCGTACCTCCATTTTCAATGGAGCGTTGTGATTTGCTTTCAGGCATCTGTGGGGCTGGCGCTGCGCTTCAAACTCCTCCGCGCCAACACCGTGCTGATAACCGCCAGCAGGGCACCAAACACCATCGCCACTTCCGGCAGATAAACCGGTGCCCCGGGCCCGGTAAACCAGGCAAACAATACGCTGTTCATTACAAACGGCCCGATGATGGAACACAAACTCATCAGGCTGGTGAAGCCGCCCTGCAGTTCGCCCTGCTCGTTGGGCGGTATAATGGATGACATAATGCCCTGCAAAGCAGGGCCGGCAATGCCGCCCAAGCAGTACACCACCGTAAAGGCATACATCATCCAGCCCTGCGAAGACGCGGCATATAAAATAAAACCAGCTGCCTGCAAGCCCAGGCCAACGTACACGCTGCGTTGCTGGCCCAGGGCCGGGATGATCAACCGGATAAGCCACCCCGAAACAATGGCATACACAAAACCGACAACCCCAAGCGATATGCCTATATCGGATTCCTTCCACCCAAACTTTTCTATCGTGTAGTACGACCAGTTGCTTTGTACTGCGTGTGCCGCAATGTAGAGGAAAGCCAGCGCTACGAACAACCCTCTGATAACCGGAAAACGGAATAAACTCCTAAGCGTACCCAATGGGTTGGCGCGCTGCCAGCTGAACGCCCTGCGGTTTTCGGGTTGGAGCGACTCCGGTAAAATGAAGAAACCATACAGCCAGTTAAGGAAGGTTAAGCCCGCGGTAACTAAAAAAGGCACCCGCGTACCAAGGCCGCCCAGCAATCCGCCAATTACCGGCCCGATGATAAAGCCCAGCCCGAAGGCAGCACCAATCATGCCGAAATTCTGCGATCGCTTTTCCGGTGTGCTGATGTCGGCAATGTAGGCACCTGCCGTGGTGAAACTGGCGCCCATAATGCCGGCAATAGCACGGCCCACAAACAACCAGCCCAGCGTGGGAGCAAATGCCAGAAACAGGTAATCAATACCAAAACCAAATAGAGAAGCCAGCAGCACCGGCCTGCGGCCAAACCGATCGCTCAACGCACCCACGATGGGCGCACAGGCAAACTGCATAATGGCATAAGTCGATATCAGCCAGCCCCCGTATTTCGAGGCCTCGCTTAACGAACCACCCGAAAGTTCCTGGATGAGCCGGGGCATTACCGGGATGATGATGCCCCAGCCGGTTACATCAATTAACAGCGTAACGAAAATGAAGCCGAGGGCGGGCTTCCGGGATAGTGGCATGGAAAAAAATTTATTTCAAGTTAACGGAATTTCTTCCACTTCAACATGCTTATGCATTAAACGTTTGTCCTGCTCCATAAACCGGCCTGCATCACAAAAAGCTATTTCAATTCCAACAGGCAATCGGTTTCATGCCGCTGCGCAATAACACGGGCACGTACCTGTTTTACCTTCCGCATGATGTCAGCAGTTTGTTGGTAGGGATATTTAAGCCTGAATCTCCGCATTACCTCCATATCCACACGGGTAGCATTATCCAGGGCCTGCGCGGCAGCCGCACGATAAGCCGCTATCAACCTACCCACACCCAGTTTAATCCCTCCAAAATACCGAACCACCACCACAAGTACATTGGAGAGATTACGCGACCGGATCTGCCCCAAAATCGGGTCGCCTGCCGAATGGCCGGGTTCGCCATCATCAAACGCCCGAAACCGATCTTTTTCAGCGCCCAGCACCCAGGCGTAGCAATGGAGACGGGCATCGGAATATTCTTTTTTCAGGTTTTCCAGTTTTTCCTTAATCTGCACTTCATCCTTTTACAGGATAGGCAAAAGCGAGAAATTTGCTGCCACTTTCGCGGTAAACACCCTGCGCGGGTTCTTTAATGGTAAAAAATGACAATTCAGGCACGTAACGAAGAAATGACGTTCAGCGTTTTAAGAAAAGTAAAATCAGGCTGACGTGCAACCTACGGCAGTGCCGGGTAGTCTGTAGATGCATAAACGATTATCGCCATGAAAAACCTTACCATTTTCTTCCTCTTGCTCATTTCTTTACCGCTGGCCGCACAGCAACGCGAAACGGTAACGGTACCTGCCTTTACCAAAATCGGGTTTGGGGTTCCGGGCAAAGCCTATGTGCGCCAGGGTAATACACAAAAAGTTGAACTGGAAGGCACCCGTGACGCCATCGACAAAGTGGAAGTACGGGTGGAAGGCAACAAACTGGTTATCCGCTCGAAGGAAAAATGGTTTAACTGGAACTGGACCGATACCGACAGAATAAACGCGTACATAACGGTTAAAGATATTGAAGGCCTGAGTGTTAGCGGCTCAGGCGATATGATTGTTGAAAACCGCATCCGGTGCAACGCTTTAAAACTCAGTGTTAGTGGTTCGGGCTCGCTGAAAGTCGAAACCGATGCAGGCGATACCGAAGTCAATGTGAGCGGATCAGGTGATATGATTGTGAGGGGTAGCCTTGCCTCATTTACTGGCGACATCAGCGGCTCCGGAAAAATCGAAATGAATGCTGCTGTTTCCGGTAACGCGGCTTTTGAAATTTCCGGATCGGGTAAGGCAGTTGCCAGTGGCAAATCCTCGGGTGTGGATGTGGATATTTCCGGTTCGGGCAAAGTACTGGCGGCCGACCTGGAAACCAGTAAATGCCGGGTGCGCATATCCGGCTCCGGCTCGGTCGAGATCAATGTGAAAGATGAACTGGATGCCAAAATATCGGGCAGCGGTGATGTTCGTTACCGCGGCAATCCTGCACATGTAAATGCACACAGCAGCGGCAGCGGATCGGTAAAGAAGTTAACTATGTAACTACACCCCCCGTTGTCCCCCCTCAAGGGGGGATTTTTCAGTATGAATAATTATTCCCTGCACAATAAGCAGTTGTGCAGCTATGTAGGTTAGCATAATCCAGAAATCGGCAAGGGGAAGTGATTCAATAAATTTATTGATGGCCAGCAGGGAGTCGGAAATCATAAACAGGATAGAGCCGCCAAACACCATTACAAAACTCCCCTGGCCGGTGCGGCCATAGCGAAACAGAGCCTGGATGCTCATCAGCGTTATCACTAACGCGTAAACTAAAACCGGCCATTTCATATCACCCAAATAAGGGTAAAGAATCACCACCAGTCCGCTGCCGGAAAGTATTAACGGAAAGGCAAAGCGCACCCGTTGCAAACCTTGTAATGTATTGGTTTCATCCTCCCACCGGTGCTGCCGGTACGAAAAAATAAACAGCACATGGGCCAGCAGAAAGGCGGCCAGGCCGTAGATAAAAAACGAAGCATCCTCCTGCTGAAACATCAGCAACACATCGCCTGCCCAACTGAAAAAAAGTGCGAGTAAAAAGGTAATGGCCAACGGCTGACCGGCACGCGAAAACACATAGTAGCCAATCAGCGTGAGCAGCAAAAACGGCTTGGCAAACCGGTGAACCAACGAGGCACCGGTAAGCGTGGAGTAAAGTTCTGCGCCACCGGCTAAAAGAAACAGGCTCAGGAAATATCTTTTCATAGGTTATAATTGATCTAATTCACTTCCTACACTTTCGGAAGGATTGGTAACCGAAACAGGTTGGGGCGCAACGGTTGGTTTACGCAGTGTAACCAGATATAAAAAAGCCAGGCCCGCCAGCACAGCACAGATTACAAACGTAGTGATAAAGTTTTCTGACCGGTTACCGTAAATCCATCCTGAAGCAAAAGCACCCACGCCTATGCCCATCTCCATAAAAATATACAGGCTCGAAATGCCCCGGCCTTTGTGTTTCTCATCGCTCAAGTCAGTTGCCCAGGCAAACAGCGTTGGCGAAGTAATGCCTTGAGCAAAACCATAAAGTGTAACGCCAATCATCAGGTCGCGTGGTGTACTGCCAAAGCCGAGGAGCACCATAGCCACCACCGCCAGGCCGGTTGAAAAAATCAGCACGTTACGCCTGCCGTAATAGTCGGAAGCCTTACCGGCTATTAACCGTACCGAGAGGGACGCTACCGTTAAAAAAGTAAACAGCAACCCTTTATTACGGATGCCCACAAATTCGCCAAAGTCGGGGATGACGGTATAAACCGTTCCGTATGAATAGGCAGTAAGTACCATCACAATGCACGTAACCAGCACCCGTGGCTCGAATAAATCGCGTTTGTGAATTTTTAATACCTCGTGTGTGAAGCGATTGCGTTGTTGCAGTGTTTCTTTAATGCCCATCAGTATCAAAATGGAGACGATGGCAAAGCCGGATGAGGTATAAAACATGAAGTTCAGCCCCAGGTTGTTGGCCACCGCCCCACCAATGGCCGGACCGGCCGCCATGCCCACTGTGCCGGCCGTACCAAGTAAACCCATGGCTTCTCCGCGCTTCTGAGCCGGTATGATGTCAGAAAGGTAGGCGGTTAATCCGGTGGGTGTAAAGCCTGTTGAAAAGCCATGCACCAGCCGAAGCAGTAAAAAGCCTGCCACACTTGAAACAACCGGGTACAACAAACTGCTGATAAAACAGACGGATGTGCCGATGACCATTACCGGAATACGCCCGACTTTATCGGCAATTTTTCCACTGAACGGACGCGAGAGCATGGCGGTAATGGTAAACAGCGAAATGATGAGGCCTTTGTATTCGGCTCCGCCCAGGCTGCTCAGGTACGCGGGCAGTTCGGGTATAAGCATGTTAAAGCTGGCAAAGAACAACAGCGAACTGAGGCAAAGCAGCCAGAACTGGCGGGTGTAAACTTTTTGTTTAGACGAATTTTTAGTCAAGTTCAATTACAATAATTCGTGAACGTGCCGGTTTCAAGTCACCGGTAACCGGTTTGCATTATATTACTTCTTTACTCCCTCCTGCAACTCCAGCAAATACGCCTTTATAAAATCATCCAGATCGCCATCCAGCACGTTTTGTGCATCGGTGCGCTCCACACCGGTGCGGGCATCCTTCACCAGTTTGTAGGGATGCAGCACGTAATTCCGGATTTGCGAACCGAAATCAATTTTCATTTTGCCCGCCTCAATCTTGTCGCGTTCGGCATTTCGCTTTTCCAGTTCCAGTTGGTACAACTTTGATTTCAGCATTTGCATGGCGCGCTCGCGGTTGGCGTGCTGCGAACGCTCCACCTGGCACACGATAACAATGCCGGTAGGCTTGTGCGTAAGCTGCACTTTTGTTTCTACTTTATTTACATTCTGGCCACCGGCACCGCCCGAACGGGAGGTTTGGATTTCCACATCAGCAGGGTTCACCTCAATATTTATGGTGTCATCTACTTTTGGATACACAAACACCGAAGCAAACGAGGTGTGCCTGCGCTGGTTCGAATCAAACGGTGAGATGCGCACCAGCCGGTGCACCCCGATTTCGGATTTGAGTTTGCCGTAGGCAAACGGTCCTTCAATTTCGAGCGTAGCCGATTTGATGCCGGCCACTTCACCAGCCTGGTAATCCACCTGCGTTACCTTGTAGCCGTTTTTTTCACCCCACATAATGTACATGCGGTTCAGCATCTCGGCCCAGTCGTTACTCTCGGTGCCACCGGCACCCGGGTTAATTTCGAGTACGGCACTGAGCTGGTCTTCTTCGCGGCTCAGCATTTTTTTGAACTCAAGCTCCTCCACCGCCTTAGCCGTTTTTTGGTATTCACGGTCGAGTTCTTCCTCTCCTACATCACCCGCTTCATGAAACTCATGGAGTACATCAAGGTCTTCAAGCAGCTTGTTTACCTTTTCAAAAGCATCCGTCCACACCTTTTTGGTGCGCAGACTCTTTAAAGTGGTTTCGGCTTGCCTGGGGTTATTCCAGAAATCGGCCTGGTGGGTAATAGCCTCCTCGTCTTTTACTTCAACGATTTTGCGATCGTAGTCAAAGATACCTCCTCAAAGCCTGTACGCGGCCTTTTAAATCTTTCAGTTGTTCGGTGGTCATGATTAGTAGTTATGTGGCAAATATAAATGGTTTAGTAATTCCTTCTTACCTTCATAACTCCGTTCGCCATTTCAGACTTACTAAATAGAATCCACAATCAACAATTTTAATGCAAAAAACGCTACTCACACTCCTTGCCCTAACCGCTTCATGTGCGATTAAGCAGCCTCCTGCTCAACATGAATTTAGGTTTCTGTGGACAGCCGGATGGAGTACAGATGGAACCTACATTGCCGTAGGAGGCGACAACGGAAAACTGGTTATTCTTAACGGAATTCATCTATCGGTTGTAAAAACACTTTCATTCGACAGCATGACAATTCCAGCCGTTGCCTGGCACCCTACGCAAAATCTGTTAGCATTTAGCGCTTATCCCCATAACAGGAGGTTGGAAACACAAACACTTCAACTTTTGAACATGGAAACCGGCAAATTGATGGAATTGGGAAAATATGCCGGACGGGGACTCGATTGGAGTCCGGATGGGAGCTACCTTGCTTTAGGAAGAGATGGTTTCATTACCATTTTTTCGATTGACGGAAAAAAGATCAGAGACATCAAACATCCATCAGGCAGGAGTCTTTTCTCCGTTTCCTGGCACCCTGCCAAAAACATTATTGCTGCTGCTGATAATGACGTTCGATTGTTCGATACCGAAACAGGTGAAGAAATACGTTCGGTTAAGATTAGCAATATCAACAAGGCCATCCTGTGTGTCCGATGGCATCCTTCCGGAAAATTTTTCGCGACAGGTGACTATGGCCACGAAGGAGAAACCGAACCTTCTTATTTGAAATTCTTCAGTGAAGAAGGTGAACACGTGCTTACCATGACCGGTAGTAACGGGCCCTACCGTGGCATGGAATGGAACAAAGATGGAACCAAACTTGCCACAGCAAGCGATTCACTTCGCATCTGGGCATTGAACGGCAAACTACTGGTTACAGCCAACAACGGCTATGGTGCCATCTGGGGAATTGATTGGAACGATAATCTATTGGTAACCGGAGGTTGGGAAAATTCAGTTTCAATTTGGAATGACAAAGGCACGTTGTTGAAAGCACGTTAGTTGCTCTTTCGGTTCCTCATACTGCCTTCATACAATTCATACTCCAGCAGCCGGCAATCGAGTTTGGCCGAGTAAAACTCAATTCTGCGGCTTGTGCGTAAACCGATTTTTTTTGCCAACTCAGGGTTACCGGTAAAAATATAACCGGTATAGCCCCGGCATTTTTGTTTCAGAAAGTCACCGATACGTTTATAGGTCCCTTCGAGTTTTGCCTGCTCGCCCAGCCGCTCGCCATATTCGGGGTTAAAAAAAACCACGCCACCCTCCCCTTCCGGGATTGGTGTTTGCTCAAAATCGCATTGTTCAAAATGGATCAGGTTTTCAACGCCTGCATGCGCAGCATTTACTTTTGAAATCGCAACGGCATCGCCACTGATGTCGGTGGCTATTATTTTCAGATTAGGAATTACTTTAATTGCGTTCTGAAGTTTACGAAGTTCATTTTGGTAAACAACCTCATCATACCCGACAATGTGCATAAAGGAATAATTTTTCCTGTACAAGCCGGGTTTGCGATTGGCAGCCAGCAAGGCCGCTTCGATGGCCAGCGTGCCCGAACCACACATGGGGTTGATGAAAGGCGAAACTCTGTTCCATTTACCGGCAAGAATAGTTGCAGCAGCAAGCGCTTCCAGCATCGGGGCCTTTCCCGGAATTTTACGGTAACCGTGTTTTGAAAGTGTGTGACCGGATGTATCGAGAAACAACTCGGCATATTTTTCCTTCCAGAACAGGTGAATAACCACGTGATCAAGTTCCGGCCCGGAATCCGGACGTTTGCCGGTTTTTTCTCTGAACCGGTCGGCAATGGCATCCTTTACCTTAACATTAACAAACAACTCGTTGTTTACAGATGGATGATTTACATTACAGGTTACTGAAAAAAATCCGCCTGCCGGAATAACGACTTCCCATGGAAATTTTTTTACCTGCTCATAAATATGATCAGGATGGTTAGCCTGAAACTCGCGCAATGAATACAACACCTGGCTGGCACACCGCAGGTTGAGGTTAAGCCGGATGCAATCATTAATGGTGCCGCGAAGCTCAACACCGGTTTTAAAAACGCGGGCTGGTTCAAAACCCAGTTCTTCAATCTCCTGCTTCAGCCATGGCGAAAGGCGGCTGTTACAGGTAACGATGATGCGCGAACGGTTGGAGGTTACATCCATAAGTTACCAATCTACAATCACAGCCTTTTTCTTTCTGCCCAATACAAAGTAGTCGTTATTGACAACCTGCATAGCTGTACCTGCACCAACCAGCAAAGCGGAAGAAATCAACACCCCGCTGTGTACGGTGTACGGATCATCGCGAACCAAAGTGGTGTTTACCAAATCACCCAGAAAAATCATTAAGCCGGCAGCTATTAATCCCTTACCAATGGATGCCGTTCGAAAACCGGAATTAGGCAGGTCAGTCAGATCAATTTTTTGTAACTGGTGCGTATAGGTTGTGTCCTCGCCAATCCGGAAGTAATCCTGATGAATGCCGGCAATAAATCCGCGTGTAAAGTGATTCCGATCCTTACGCTTAAACCGGATGTAATCGCCTTCTTTAAATGAAAAAATGGTATTGTCGCGTTTCAGCAGAATCAACCGGTATTGAGCACTACCCCACAAAGGCAACAGCAGAAAGAAAATCAGACTAACCTCTTTCATTAAAACCGGAACTGCCCGAAAATAGGCATTCGGCTACATCTTCACAATCCAGTTAAACGGATCAGAGGCCAGGCCGCGCTTGATGTTATCCAGTTCTTTTAAGATGCGTGTGGAGTATTTGCGCTCGCTTACCGGAGGTAAATAATAATCCTTATCGTTATAACCAATGAGTTCAATCGGGGCGATGGTAGCTGCCGTGCCGGCACCGAACGCTTCGGTTACCGTACCCTTTTCCAGACCTTCGATAAGCTCTTTAACGGAAATTCTTCGCTCCTCAACTTTCCAGCCCCAGTGCCGTGCAAGTTTCAACACGCTGTCGCGGGTAATGCCTGCTAAAATGGTATCGGTTAATGCCGGAGTTACCAGCGTATCGTTTATCACGAACATCACGTTCATGGTTCCGGATTCTTCAATAAACTCATGGTTCTTGCCATCGGTCCAAATCAGTTGATGGTAGCCCTTATCCTGCGCCAGCTTGGCCGGGTAAATGGCACCCCCATAGTTTCCGCCTGCTTTGGCGTAACCGGTGCCGCCATCGATGGCGCGGGTATAGTGGGTTTCAATCCGTACTTTCACCGGTGTGGAATAATACGCACCAACCGGACAAAGAATGATCATAAACGTGAAATCGGATGAAGCCTTGATGCCGATGTATTCATCGGCCGAAAACATAAACGGCCGTATGTAGAGCGATGAACCATCAATAGCCGGTATCCAGTTGCGGTCCAGATCAATTAATGCAATCAAACTATCCATGAACAGCTCTTCAGGTATGTGCGGCATGCACATGCGTTCGCCCGAAATGTTCATGCGCATCCAGTTATCGTGCGGCCGAAATACAAGTGCTTCGCCATCGGGTCCGCGAAAGGCCTTCATGCCCTCAAAAATAGCCTGGCCGTAATGCAGGGCCGGGGTTGCCGGGCTAATGGGCATATAGCCATACGGAACGATGCGGAAATTCTTCCATTCACCGTTGCGGTAATCGGCCATAAACATGTGGTCGGTGTAAATCTTGCCAAAGGGAATGTTGGCAAAATCAACTTCGGCCAGCCTCGACTCCTTTACACGGTGGATGCTGATGTTCTGCGTAGCGACCATTTTTAAGGGGTTTTGCGGTTGTTGCGCCCGCAAGTTAAAAGATATTTCTGAACCGACTAACGGCTGTTAGGGCAAACGGTTGAGGCTTTTGAAAATCAAACCTACATTCTTGGTTTCCAGGGGGTTTCTTCGGCACCCAGTTCATGGGCCATTTTGCGGGCCAGCACGAACAAATAATCCGAAAGCCGGTTCAGGTATTTTATTACAACCGCTTCTACCGGTTCAACGGCATTGAGTGCTGTAACAAGGCGTTCGGCCCTACGGCACACCGTGCGGGCAACGTGGCAAAATGAAACCGACTGGTGGCCACCCGGCAGTACAAATGATTTCATGGGTGGTAACGTGGTTTCCATTTCATCAATCTGCTGTTCAAGAAACCGAACATCCAATTCTGACAATGCCGGAATTTTAACTTTTGTGTTACCGGGTTCGGTGGCGAGAATGGAACCAACAGTAAAAAGCCGGTCCTGAATTTCTATCAGTACATCTTTTCGCGCCTTATTCACCGGCTGATCACGCACCAGGCCGATGCAGGAATTCAACTCATCAACAGTTCCGTACGTTTCTATGCGAAGGTCAGCTTTTGAAACCCGCTTACCGCCAAATAAAGCGGTGGTGCCGGTATCGCCTGTTTTGGTGTAGATCTTCATGCTACGAAGGTGATGATTTACCGGATAACCATCAAGGTCAAGCGCGGGGCTTAGTGTGCTGCTGCCACCGGCTTGCCGCGTGTAACGTGTTCGTTTTTACGATCCCACTCCACCAGTCCGTCACGCAAGCGAACAATGCGGTGGGCATAATGGGCGATGTCATCTTCGTGGGTAACCATGATGATGGTGTTGCCTTTATCATGAAGTTCCTGAAAGAGGTTCATGATGTCGTACGAGGTTTTGGTATCAAGGTTACCGGTGGGTTCATCGGCCAGAATGATGGAGGGGTTATTCACCAGGGCACGGGCAATAGCCACACGCTGGCGCTGCCCACCCGAAAGTTCATTGGGCTTGTGATGCCACCGGTCGCCCAGGCCTACGCTTTCAAGGGTTTCCATGGCTTTGTCTTCGCGTTCGCTGCGGCTGTAGCCGGCATAGATCAGCGGTAGCGCCACATTTTCGAGCGCTGTGGCACGAGGAAGCAGGTTAAACGTTTGAAATACAAACCCTATTTCCTTATTCCTCACTTCGGCCAATTCGTTTTCAGTCATCTCACTCACCACGTGGTTATTGAGGATGTAGGTGCCGGAAGTGGGTGAATCAAGACAGCCTACAATATTCATCAGGGTTGATTTTCCGGAGCCCGAGGGCCCCATAAAGGCAACATACTCTCCTTTATTAATACTGATGGAGATGGATTGCAGGGCACGCACCTCGTTGTTGCCCATTTTATAAACCTTTGAAATATTGTGCGTTTCGATGATTTTCATATGCGGTGCAGTTTGCCTGATTGTTAAACTGAAGATCTTCTATTTTGTTTCACCCACGCTAAAGCCGGAACCAAAATAAACACGGTAAATCCGGTTATAACCAAAGCCATAGCCAAAAGGATGATGATTTCGGATAAGTGGTACGCTGGCAGCTATTAGTATAAAACCTAAGGCCCAAATTACATCCAACAGGGGGCTTTTTCTTTGAACTGGGGCAGCTTTCAGCCCTTCCACAGAATCCGTAAAAAGGAACTTCAGTTTATGGTAATCCCAGGCCAACAGGGCGAGATTTAAGATGAGCAATACCAAGTTTACATAGGGCGTTCCCCGCCACTCCAGCGAAATGGTTACTACCCATATATTGAGCACAATGGGGAACAACAGTACCGCACCTATCGTGGCAAACCGGTGCGAAAGTAACAGCACTCCAACAACTACCTGCGACCAGGCGATGAACCGGGCGTAGAGCCCCAATCCATACGGAGCAAGTTTTTCCTCAAGCCACACCGGGCCGATGATGCCCGGAAAATTTTGCGTAAGCTTCGCCATCCCTGCTGTAAAGAAGATCAGCCCGAGGAACAAACGAATACCTGTAATACTGAATTGAAGAAGCCGGCTTTTGCTATTCATGTGCATTAGGACGATGGCCGCTTGATAAATGTTACGATCTGCCGGATAACCTCATTGTCTTTTAAAATACGGGTATGCCCCAGGCCGGTGGTGCGAAGCAGTTCTGCTTTCGGATAGGCTTTTTGTATGGCCAGCGGGTGGTTCATGCTTACATCGCGATCGTCTTCATCGTGCACCAAAAGCAGTTCCATCGGTTGCTTTACTTCTTTAATTTTATAGCTGGCTGTAAAGGCATCAAACGGCTTTCCGGTTTTTTGTACTACATGCTTCTTAAAAAACTGTTTCGTTTTTTCCGATCCGTTTATTGCCCGAAGGTAGGTATCGATAATCTCATCACCTATGGTGGGGCTGGCAATGTTAATCAGTTTTTTTACCGGCAACCCGTGAGCTGCCGCAACGATCACGGCTGCACCGCCAAATGAGTGTGTAATAACAGCATCGGGTGTGCCGTGTTGCTCAAATAAAGTTTTTAATACAACTTCATATTCACGTATGTCAGTACTGCGACCTTCCGATTTTCCGTGTGCCGGGCCATCAAAACCAACTACGGCATAACCTGCCTGCAGGAGCGGCTTAATAAACCGCCTGAACTGCGTAGCCCGGCCGGCCCACCCGTGTACCACCAAAACAACTTTTGAAAAACTGCCCCACCGGTAACATTGTATTCTTTTTCCGGCTGCGGTTATTGAAAATTTTTCGCTGAACGATTCAGCCTTGATTTCTTTTTCGGTTGGCTTATAGCGCAGCGGTGCAAAAAAAATATAAACAAACAGGCGGTAAGCTAAAAACGGAATTACCTTTTCCAATTTCGGATAAACCCAGCGAATAACTTTTAATGCCGGGGGCGTTTTATCTTTCTTCTTACCCATGCTGAAACTTCAACCTTTACCCCGGAATGGTAAATTCAAAAACAGCATCCTGGTAATCAAAGGTGTTGGTGTTATAAACCCGTTCGGTAAACAACACCCGGTTATTATGGTCGACCAGAATAACTGTAGAACAGCGTGAACCATAATCCGGACTCTTAATAAACATGCTGGAAAGCACCCGCTCCCGATCCAGCCCGATGCCGGTATCCGGCAACTTATTATCCGGTGCACGTTCTTCGTCATACAGCAGGCTAAAAAGGTTTTCGGGATCAACTTTATGTGTGGCAATAGCCTGGCTGAATTTTTCTTTACCGCGTGTTACTTTAGGCCAGGGGGTATTGAGCAGGTGGTTGCTTAAGCCATGCACCCCTTCGGTGAGTTTCTGTATGTTGCCCTGGTAGTTCGAATAGTAATACAATGCATCGGGGTAGCCCACCAGCAGGTTAAAGCCGTTATAGGCATTTGCTTTTTCTGCTACTGCATTCAAATAATCTTCCGGTTTGTCGCCATTCACGAGGTACTCCGAAACCAGTTCACCGCGCGAGGGCGCCACCGGTTTCAGGTTTTTAAGATCACGGTAGTTGGTAACCATGCTAAGTTTACCTTGCTTCGACATGGCCAGCCAGGAGCCGTTGGCTTCCAGGTCGCGCCCGCCCACAATGTGCGGATGATCTTCCCAAAAGTGAGCCGCAGCTGTTTTGCGTTTATAAAATTCATCGCGGTTGCCCGCCAGGATTAATTTATAACGGGGATGATTGTTGAGGGATATAAAAATCAGGCACATGCGTTACAAACACGTTCTATTTCCCGAAAAGTTCTAGTTGCGCGGGTAACAGTTGAAAACTTTTTCGATGCAGCGGAGTAATACCTAACTTCTTTATTCCCTCGCGGTGTTCTTCGGTAGGGTAACCCACGTTGGTCTCCCAGCCATATCCTGGAAATTCGGAGGCTTGTTTTACCATCAGTTCATCGCGGTAGGTTTTGGCCAGTACACTGGCCGCTGCAATAGAGAGGTAGGTGGCATCGCCTTTCACAATGCACTGAAAGGGCAAGTCGCCAAACGGCTTAAACCGGTTGCCGTCAATCAACAGCAGGTCGGGCTTGATCGTAAGCTTTTCAATGGCAAGATGCATTGCTTTAAAGGAAGCGTTTAAAATGTTAATACGGTCAATCTCTTCATTGTCTACTTCGGCAACAGCCCAGGCCAGCGCATCGCGCAGAATGTCTTCTTTCACCCCAATACGCTCATCATACGATAGTTGCTTGGAGTCATTTAACAATTCATGCCTGTAATCGTTGGGTAAAATAACCGCAGCAGCCACCACCGGTCCGGCCAGACAACCCCTGCCCACCTCGTCACATCCGGCTTCAATCAGGGTATGGGTAAAAGAGGAGCGCAGCATGCGTTCAAAGTTCACGATTCAAAATTCAAAATTCAAGGTTCAAAATGGCAGGATTTGATTAATCTTGAACTTTAAACCCTGAACTTTGAACTCCATGAATCCCTGGACAACCCTTTCTGCACGTGAAGTTTATGATAATAAATGGATTCAACTGACGGAACATGAAGTTTTAAATCCATCGGGCGGAAAAGGAATTTACGGCAAAGTACACTTCAAAAACAAAGCCATCGGTATTATTCCGGTTGACCGCAAAGGAAATACCTGGCTGGTGGGGCAGCACCGTTACACACTAAATGAACACTCCTGGGAAATACCTGAAGGTGGTAGCCCGTTGGGAGCCGACATACTGGAATCGGCCAAACGCGAACTGAAAGAAGAAACCGGCTTAACGGCTAACCGGTGGCAGGTGCTCATGCGCATTCATACATCCAACTCGGTAACCGATGAGGAAGGATTTATTTTTCTGGCAGAAGAACTTACCGAAGGTGCTTCAGAACCTGAAGAAACCGAAGGCGATTTAAAAGTGAAAAAACTTCCGTTACACGAGGCTATCACGTTGGTAATGAACGGTGAGATTACCGACAGCATGAGTGTTGCCGGTTTACTTAAACTGGCTCGCCTGAGAAAAATATAACCATCACTCACCCCATTAATTAAATCTGCAGGATGACCATCCGTGAGCACCTGAAAACAAACTTCTTTCTGGCCTACCCGGTTATGCTCAGCATGCTGGGCCAGGTGATGACGGGTGTGGCCGACAGTGTGATGATCGGGCAAACCGGTGCCACCCCGCTGGCAGCCGCTTCACTGGCCAATGTTGTATTTATTCTGTTGCTCACGTTCGGCATTGGCGTGTCGTATGCCATTACCCCGCTGGTAGCGGAGGCTGATGGCCGAAAAGACAAACACCAGGTTATTGAATCATTGCGCCACGGATTTATCATCAACCTGGCATGTGGTTTTATATTGGTGGCCATCGGGTTCCTGTCAACACCGGTATTGCATTATCTTAACCAGCCGGCTGATGTGGTTGAACTGACTATTCCGTACCTGCAGATCATTCTGAGCTCCATCTTTCCAACCATGGTATTTCAAACCTTCCGCCAGTTTGGCGAAGGGCTCCATCGCACCCGCATGGCCATGATTATTGTAATTACCAGTAATCTGGTAAATATTTTTCTCAACTACGTACTCATCTACGGTGAGTTTGGATTTCCTGAACTTGGTTTAAACGGTGCAGGCTGGGCCACGCTGATTGCCCGTACCCTAATGGGCACGTGGATGGCCCTGTACATTTACTTAGGCAAAAGTTTTCGCAGCTACCGCCCGGGTTTTGCGTTTGGAAATTATTCGCGCAAACTCATCAACCGCATGTTGCACATCGGCATTCCGGCCGGCATCCAGTTTATATTTGAAGTAAGCGCTTTTGGTTTTTCCGCTATCATGATGGGCTGGCTGGGAACCACAGCACTGGCCGCTCATCAGATTGCCATTAACCTGGCCACCATCAGTTATATGACCACCTCCGGTTTGGGCGCAGCCGCTACCATTCGGGTGGGCAGTTACCTGGGCCAGAAAAATTTCACCCTGCTTCGCCATGCAGGCTTTACGTTAATGGGCATGGGTGCCGTATTGATGACCGTGTGGGGAATTGTTTTTGTTGTGGCGCGATATCAACTGCCTGCACTCTACATAGACAATCCGGAGGTAATTGCTATGGCCGGACCGCTGCTGATCATTGCCGGATTGTTTCAACTTTCAGATGGCATGCAGGTGGTTTGTATCGGTGCGCTGCGCGGCATTCAGGATGTTAAAATACCATCCCTGCTCATTTTTGTTGCCTACTGGATCATCGGGTTGCCCCTGGGTTATCTGCTCGGCTTTTTGTTTGGCCTCGGTGCAAACGGAATCTGGATCGGATTACTTATCGGCCTTACCATAACGGCCCTGGCCATGTTTTTCCGGTTTAACGGGCTTACCCAAAAGCTGGCTGGCGGCAAGTCGGCAGATTAGTGTATTTTGGTGGTATAAACCTAACCCACGCCTATGGCTGCCGAAGCATTACCGGTGCGCTACTCGCAAACTACCATTACCGAACTGATGATACCCGCTTACGCCAACTTTGGCGGAAAAATTCATGGCGGTATTTTGCTTTCATTAATGGATAAAGTAGCCTATGCCTGCGCCAGCAAACATGCGGGCACCTATTGCGTAACGGTAACCGTTAACCGGGTGGAGTTTCTGCAGCCCGTTGAAGTGGGCGAACTGGTATCCATGCACGCTTCGGTAAATTATGTAGGCACTACTTCGCTGATTGTGGGCATTCGGGTTGAAGCCATGAATGTGAAAACCAATACCGTTAAACACACCAACTCCTCGTTTTTTACCATGGTGGCCAAAGGCGAAGACGATAAACCCACACCGGTGCCCAGGCTGATTCTTGAAACCAAAGAGGATGTAAAGCGCTTTATTGAATCGATGCAGATGAAGCAGATTATCGGGTCGGTACGTAAACAGATGGACGATGCCCGGTCGCACATTGAGGTAGAACGGGCCAGCGAACTGCTTAAAAACGAACGATGCATTCTGCAATTTTAGATTGTAGATTTCGGCTTGTAGATTTAAATCGCTCAGTACTAATCATCACTCCATGAAACTATTTCGATACCTCCTGTTCCTGGTTGCCTTATCAACCTATGCCCAGTATCCTTTAATTCTCTCACAGCGCGAGCAGGCGCGGGTTGTGGATGAGTTGCTGGAAGAGCGCATCCGCACGGTGCTGCCGAAACTCATGCGCAGAGAAGGTATTGACCTGTGGGTGGTGATGAGCAGCGAATACAACGAAGACCCGGTTATCCGCACCTTTCTGCCGGCCACCTGGTTTGCGGCCCGCAGAACCACCATGCTGGTAATGTTCGATCGCGGAGCCGATAAAGAACCGGAATGCCTGGCCGTTTCGCGGTACGATGTTGGTAAAATTTTCAAACGCTCGTGGGACCCTGACGCCCAACCCGACCAGTGGGCACAACTGGGAAAAATTATTGCCGAACGGAATCCGAAAAAAATAGGAGTTAACATATCAGACCACTACGGCCATGCCGATGGCTTAACCCATTCGCATTACAACAAACTGATGAACGCCCTGCCTAAAAAACTGCAGAGCAATGTAACATCGGCCGAAAAACTGGCCGTGGGCTGGCTGGAAACCCGCACCGAACGCGAGATGACCATCTACAACCAGATTTGCCGTATCGCACACGATATTATTAAAGAAGGTTTTTCCGACAAGGTTATTCATCCCGGTATAACCACTACCGATGATGTGGTGTGGTGGTACCGCGAAAAAATTAAAGAACTGAAACTCGACACCTGGTTTCAACCCTCGGTTTCCATCCAGCGAAACGAACCGGAAGCCATCTTCAGCAGGCGGCCACAACCCTATGTTATCCTGCCGGGCGATTTACTGCATGTTGATTTCGGCATTACCTACCTGCGCCTGAATACCGACACGCAGCAGCATGCATACATACTCAAACCGGGTGAAACCGATGCCCCCGACTACCTGAAGAAAGCGCTCGCCACCGGCAATAAATTACAGGATATCCTAACCGGTAATTTCAAAGAAGGCAAAACAGGCAACCAGATACTGGCCGATACGCGCAGGCAAGCCATTGAACAAGGTATTACACCATCAATTTACACGCACCCCATCGGCTTTCACGGCCATGCGGCCGGTACTACCATCGGCATGTGGGATATGCAGGGTGGTGTGCCCCACACCGGTGATTACCCGATGCACTACAATACAGCCTATTCTATTGAACTGAACTGCACCGTTAACCTCCCGGAATGGAAAAAAGACATCCGCATACAACTGGAGGAAGACGGCTATTTTGATGAAACCGGTTTCCGGTATATTGACGGCCGGCAACGGGAACTGATACTCATTTCAGCACAACAGGGTATTAACGGAAATTAAGAACATGAAAATGATAAGGGTACTCTACACCGGATATGCCCTGTTGGTGTTCAGTATCCTTTTTTTAATTTTCTTTTTTCTGCTGCTGATACCCATTTTCTTTCAGCGTAAGCATCACCTGGTGGGCGTTCTTAACCGGTGGTGGGCCCGTTCGTTATTCTTCCTCACCTTTCTGCCGGTAAAAATTGAGTGGCGGTTTAAACCCGACCCGCGAAAGCAATATATTTTTTGTCCAAACCATTTCTCTTACCTGGATATTCCCGCGATGGGCCTGAACAAACACAACACCATTTTTGTAGGTAAGAACGATATGGAAAATATTCCGCTGTTCGGATTTATGTACCGCAAGCTCCACATTACGGTTGACCGCTCAAAACTGAAAAGCAAATTCAACACCTTCATCCGCTCATGCCAGGCTGTTGATGAAGGTAAAAGCCTTGTTATTTACCCCGAAGGGGGAATCATTTCAGAAAAAGAACCGGTAATGGCCCGGTTAAAAGACGGAGCCTTTCGCGTAGCCATCGAAAAACAAATTCCATTAGTTCCGGTAACCATTCCGTTTAACCGGGTAATTTTGCCCCCGGATGAGTTTCTGCTTCGCTGGGGCAAGGTAAAACTGATATTTCATGAACCTTTAGAAACTTCAGGAAAAACGCTGGAAGACATGCCCGCATTGAAGCAGCAACTCTATTCTGTTATTCAAACCGAACTGAACAGGCACTATGCAACTTGATAGCAACTTGCTGGATAAACTGGCTCACCTGGCCCGGCTTGAACTTAAGCCGGAAGAGGCTGACACCATGCTTGCTGATATGAACGCCATTTTGGCCTGGGTTGAGAAATTACACGAAGTTGACACCACAGGCGTAGAGCCGCTCACCTCCATGAGCCATGAAATTAATGCCTTTCGCGAAGATGAAGTTGGTAAACATCTCGACCGCAGCGAAGCACTTAGCCAGGCCCCCGCTACCAATGGAACCTTCTTCAAAGTGCCCAAAGTTATTGAGTAACCTTAGTACACGCTATACGAAGCAGTAAACCGGCCGTTTGTGCACCGGATAGCGGTGTTGCAGGTTTGCGAATAAGCAAGAAATTCAAACATACCCGAAATAATGCTTTGCTCCTCATCATGCCCCGTGATTGTGAGGACACCCTGATAAAACTCATCTGACGTGTACAGGCAGTTAGCTCGGTGTAATTGAAAATGCACATAGGCTTCTCCGGGCTCATTAAGCAGGTAAGTACCCGGCTTTAGGGCAGTTGTGTTAACAACAAACGAAAGCCTTTCGGCAGCGTCAGCACCTGATCTAAACGATAAGCAAACTGATTGATCGAAATAATGTACCTGTGTTTGCAACGGTGAAGAAATAAATTGTTCATTGTTGAGTACATACGCCAGCGAATGCTCAGCGTATATCGTGCCTTCCGGTAACTCAGGCTGCTCCATGGCCGGCTTTTGATTCCCTGAAAAAAACATGCCTGCCACAAGCGAACCAACCAGCAAAACCACCGGCAATAACATTTTAAACAGCATGTTCAAAACTAACCGAAGGTTATTAAGTTCAGTAAACCGTTACGTTACGCAATGCTTATCATTATGTTAATCCATTAAAATTAAATTAACAGAACCCGGCAGGGAGCCTCATAATTTTCTATACTTACACATGCAATCATTGTACTTCTGGAAAAACTGGTCGGGTGATTACCGCGCTTTTTGGTATTTGTGCAGTACCTTACTGGCAGCCGGGCTGATTTTTTTGTGGCTCAGCTATTTTAAAGGTCCGGCCAATGTTACCAATTGGGAAAAACTACACGAGCAAAAAACAGTAGAGACTGTTACTCATACCTTTGAGGTGGGCAGTTTTGAGTTTTCAATTCCGGTTGAATCGTATTTGACGTTTGAGTTTTTCCGGGGCAGCACTCTTACTCCAAACACAACGGCATCCTACCTGTTTCTTGCAGGTTTAGTGCTCAGCGCTATCATTATTCTAACGGTAATCACAACCTTAACATCACGCTTCTGGTACTATACGGGCATGGGCCTCTTTATCTTATTTGTAATAAGCCTGCGCCTGGAAGTACTGCAGCTATTTGGAATTACCGGGCAGCTTATACCGCTTACTATTATAGGCATGTACGTGCTTGTAAGTTTCTATTTCAGCTTTATCAAAACAACCTCGACCTTTCTGCTTCGCTTTCTGGTATTCATAACTATAACCCTTGGGCTCGGCTTTCTGATTGCCTATTTCTCCGGGGTTTACTTTCCGTTTCTGCACCTTTCATCCACCGGTTACATCGCGGGCCTCATCCTTACGGTCTTGTTTATCCTTATGGTTGCCCATGAGATACCGGCTTCCTTCGTGTTTCTGGCCAGCCAGGGCACCGCTACCGGCAAAAGCCTCCGGCATTTTGTCATCATTAGCATTGTGTACCTGGTTAACCTGTGGCTCGTGTATTTTCACGAAGCCCGAATCATCGAATGGAATTTTCTGTACATCAACCTGTACCTGCTCCTCACCGTTTCGGCCCTGCTGGGCATCTGGGGATTTAAAAACCGCGAAGTACAATACGAAAATATTGTGCCCTTTTATCCTTTTGGCGCTTACTTCTACATGGCCATGGCTTTTATAGCCTTCGCAACAACTGCCAACCTGTTAGGCAACCACAACGATGCCGCTCTGAAAATCATCCGCGACATCATCATTTTCAGTCACATCGGTTATGCCATCATCTTTTTGCTGTATGTGATATCCAATTTTATAGTCATGCTGGCCGAAAATTACCCCGTACACAAAGTGCTTTACCAGCCCACCCGCATGCCGTACTTTACCTTTCGGCTGGCTGGTTTCATCGCCACGCTGGCATTTGTTTTTTACATGAACTGGAAGGAATACGTGTACCACGGGCTTTCAGGATTTTACAACAACATGGGCGACCTGTACATCAAACTTGACCAGCCCGCCTTTGCCGAAGCCTATTACATAAAAAGTAAATCGTACGGTTTTCAGAATAACCGCGCAAACTATATACTGGGCGATTTGGAGGCGCGCAGAAACAATTTTGACAACGCCAGTAACCATTATGAACTGGCCAACGGAAAACGGCCTACCGAATACTCACTTATCAACCATGGCAATCTGTACGTGAGTGCGGGCAGTACGTTTGCAGCTATACCGTTATACCGTAGTGCACTTCAAAAAGAAAACTCCCCGTACATTCAGAATAACCTGGCAGTTGCTTATGCCAAAGTACACAAACTCGATTCGGCTGTAGCCTTGTTTGAACTGGCCCGTAAAAACAAGGCCACTAAACAAACGGCCGAAACCAATTTTCTTGCTCTCATCGGGCAGGAGTTTATCCCGGTTAACGTTGACTCCGTTTGCAAACTCTTTCAGCGAACCCCGGGCATCGAAAGCAATGCCCTGGCGCTGGCCACGCTCCAAAAGCAAAAGGTTAATTTTCAACAATCCCTTCGTGAAACACAACTCAGCCTGCTCACCGCCACGCGGCTCAATAATTACCTGGTGTATGCACTGAAAGAACTGGATACCGCCTTCATCGAAAACACGTTTCGAATCGCTTCAGATCCGGTTAACGAATACTACAGCGAAGCGCTTAAGTCAACCCTGGCGCATGCGTATTATCATCAGGGCAATGTAACGAAAGCCATGGCCACTTTGGCCGAGTTGGGTTATCTTAGCCAGGCGCGGCAAGGCGAGTACAACTACCTTCTTGGATTATGGACACTGGAGCAAGGAGCACCCGAACTGACTGTTTCACATTTTTCCAATGCGGTAGACACTGATTATAAAGATGCCCGTTACTACCAGGCCATTGCATTAGCCGAAGCGGGCCTACGCGAAGAGGCGCTAAATGCTTGTAACGCATTACTTACTGACACTGATTCCGTTGTACAGGAAATCGGCAGGCAATTAAAAAAAGTTCTTTCAGTTCCCGTTTCTGCAACGGCTTCACTTTCCGACCTGGAGCGATACCAATTCGTCCGGTACCGGTTAACCACACGAGACACGGTGATTTTTAAACGTTTGATAAATGAGTTTACGAACACAGAATATCGTGCCCTGACTTTTTATGAAATGGGTGTGCGTCAGTTAAAACTTGCACGATTGAGTCAGGCTAAAAAATACATTGAACTGGCGGCCCGACAACAACTAACCGACCAATTGTTGCGGCAAAAAATCAGAGATGCGGAATGGCTTATTGATGTGGCCATTGCAGGTTACCCGGCTAAAATAGCAGATGATGAAGTTGCATTAGCAAATCCCTTACGGTTGTTACATGAAGCATTGGCCGCAGAACAACGGGGCGACAGCCTGAAAGCTAAATCATTCTTCCACATACTGGCAACTCATAATCCTTTTTTTGAAGAAGGTGTATTGGCTGCAGCCCGATATTTTAAGGGTCACTCATCCGAGCCTTTACAGGTTTACAACCTGCTTACCGATGCCATTTACCTGAACAAATATTCTTACCGGCTGCTGATGGCCTATGCTGAGGAAGCGGCCCGGCTGGGATTTGATGAATATGCTGCAGGAGCACGCGAACGCGCACACGAAATACAGTTGCGTAAATAAGCTCCTAAGATATGTGCGTGTCAACACGCTTGGCGGTTTTGCGCCTGTAATGCCTGGTCTTTTTGCCTTTCTTCTTTTTCTCTTTTGATTCTTTCTTAGCCAGTTTCAGATTCTCCCGGATTACCTTCCAGTAATCGGGGCCATAATCCACAAAAATTTCGGCACCTGCCGGAATATCTTTTTTTGATTCAATGTATGCTTTCAGTCCCTCGGTTATGTAATCGCAATTATTGGTAATCCCTTTTACCCGGCTCAATCCGCGGGCATCGTTTGCGTACCGGGCCAGGTGGCACAACGTTTTCCAGGCATCAATAACGTGATCGCGCTTAACATAAAAGATGTAAGCATTCTTACCATCCACATCCTCTACTTCCTTCCAGGTAGTAATCTTTCCTTTATATTCAACAACCTTAACCCCTTTGGGGATGAAAACTTTAGTGAAAAGACCCTTACCGGCATCGGGCAGGGTTGACTTCTTTACATACAGATGCTTTTCGTACAGCGCCATAGAACGGGCGCGAAGATAACAGAAATTGTGAACTGTAATGATTTAGCCGCTTTACCGAAAACACCTGAATTGGTAAAGTCTATATGAACAGAAAAAGGCATTCAGAATATTGCCCGAACTCATTACTTTTGCACCTCTTCGGGGTGTAGCACAGCCCGGCTAGTGCGCTACGTTCGGGACGTAGAGGTCGGAGGTTCGAATCCTCTCACCCCGACTCCGCCCTCCAAAGCTTTAGCTAAGGAGGGCTTTTTACATTTCATTACCTAAACTATGAATGTCAAGCAAATTCCACTAAACGACCTGCATGTAAGCCTCGGGGCCAAAATGGTGCCCTTTGCCGGCTTCAACATGCCAGTGCGCTATTCATCCGACATTGAAGAGCACATGGCTGTACGCAACAGTGTGGGTGTGTTTGATGTTTCGCACATGGGCGAGTTTACGGTAAACGGTCCGAATGCGTTGGATCTAATCCAACGGATTACCAGTAACGATGCCGCCAAACTCATCAACGGCCAGGCCCAATACTCCTGCCTGCCCAACGATACAGGCGGAATTGTGGATGATTTGATTGTGTACAAAATCAACGATGACAACTACCTGCTGGTGGTGAATGCCGGCAACATTGATAAAGACTGGAACTGGATATGCAGCCACAACTCAAAGGGTGCTGACCTGAAAAATATTTCAGATGATATATGCTTGTTTGCTGTGCAGGGGCCCAAAGCAGTGCCCACTTTACAGAAATTAACAAACACAGACTTAAGCGTTATTAAATACTACCACTTTGCTCTTGGCGAATTTGCAGGCGTGCCTGATGTAATCCTGTCGAACACCGGTTATACCGGAGCGGGTGGTTTCGAAATCTATGTTCATAAAAAATATGCCGAGAAAGTGTGGCACGCCATCTTTGAAGCCGGGAAAGAATTTGGCATTAAACCCATTGGCCTGGGGGCCCGCGATACCCTTCGCTTAGAAATGGGTTTTTGTCTTTATGGAAACGATATTGACGATACCACTTCTCCGCTTGAAGCCGGCCTGGGCTGGATAACCAAATTCACCAAAGACTTCATCAATTCTTCTTACCTAAAAAAACAGAAAGAAGAAGGCGTAAAGAAAAAGCTGGTAGGGTTTAAGATGATTGACAAAGGCATACCCCGCCATGATTACCTGATTAAGGATGCTACAGGAAATACCATAGGCAAAGTTACTTCCGGAACGATGTCGCCCATGCTGAATGTTGGCATCGGACTGGGCTATGTTGCCATCAGCCACGCCTCGCCCGGATCAGAAATCTTTATAGATGTGCGGGGAAAATTGCTTAAAGCTGGCGTACAGAAATTACCCTTTATCTCCCCCTCTCCCCGGGGAGAGGGGGCCGGGGGGTGAGGTTATATGAAAACCATTGATGTTTGCCTGAGCCCTGACCTGATGCACTTGTACCAGGTAAGCAACCGCACTGTTGTAGTAGTAGACATTTTGCGGGCTACCTCCACCATGGTTACGGCCCTGGCACATGGTGCCGAGAGTATTTTGCCGTTGGCCGATCTGGAAACCTGCCGCAAAAAGGGAATGATGGGTTACATTACCTCAGGCGAACGCGATGGCAAAAAAGTAGAAGGCTTTGATAAAGGCAACTCCCCCTTTGAATACATGGGCAGCGATATCCGCGGTAAGAGGATTGCCTTTACCACTACCAACGGCACGCAGGCCATCGAAAAATCAAAGGAGGCGAAAGAGATCATCATCGGGTCATTCCTTAACCTTTCTTCGGTAGTTAATTACCTGCTGCTTGGCGAGAACAGCGTACTGATTGTTTGTGCCGGCTGGAAAGGCCGGGTGAACCTGGAGGACACCCTCTTTGCCGGTGCAGTGGTAGATAAATTAAAAGATTACCTCGGTCCGGATTGCGATGCCCCGCTGGCAGCACGGCACTTGTACACCATTGCGAAAACCGGTATGCAACAATTTCTCAGCGAATCATCGCATGTTAAACGACTCAATAAACTTAACATTTATCAGGACTTTGAGTTTTGCCTTAACGTAGACAAGTACAAAATCCTGCCCCGGATTAAGAATGGCATTATCGTAGCCTGACTTTTAGTTCTTTTCATATACAGGCTTTCCTCCCACCACCGTTTTCAACACCTTTACATTTCTAATCTCAACGGGGTCAATCCGGGTAATATCCTTTTCCAGGATAACGTAGTCGGCCAGTTTGCCGGGCTCCAGCGAACCCTTAATACCTTCCTCGAAGCTGGCAAAGGCGGCTGTAATGGTGTAAGCTTTCAAGGCTTCTTCCACCGAAATTTTCTGCTCGGGAACCCAGCCTTCCGGATTTTTATCATCCAGTGTTCTGCGGGTAACAGCCGCATAAATGCCCTCCAGCGGAGTGGGCGGAGCAACAAACCAATCGCTGCCAAAAACAAGTCGGGCCCTGGCATCCAGCAGGGAGCGAAACGCATAGGTGGTTTTGCACCGCTCGTATCCGATAATTTTCTCAGCCCATCGGCCGTCATCAATGGCGTGGTAAGGTTGCATACTGGGTATCACATTCAATGAAGCAAACCGCCCGATGTCGTTGGGGTGAATGTGCTGGGCGTGTTCAACACGAAATCGCCTGTCGCGTTCACCGTTTTCTTTTGCTACGCGCTCGTAAACATTAAGCAAGGTATGGATGGCCTTATCGCCTATGGCATGCGTCATCACCTGCAGGCCGGCACTATCGGCTGATTTTATTCTGCGATATAATTCTTCTTCGCTGATAACAAAAAATCCTGCATCGTTCGGGCTGTCGGTAAAGGGTTCAAAAAATGCGGCCGTATGTGAGCCGAGCGAGCCGTCAACAAATTCTTTTAATCCGCCAATGCGCAGCCACTTGTCGCCATTTCCCTGTGCTTTAATTTTTTCATTTAATGTTTTCCAATTGGCCAGGTTCATGCCGGCATAAATGCGGGTTTTCAAATTTCCGGCAATGCGGGCGCGCTCAAACACGGTTATATAGCCGCTCATGTTATGGGCCGAAGTAACACCGCGTTCTGCCACATAATTCATGGCCGCTTCAAGTGCAGCATCTTCCTGTTGAATGGTGGGTGCCGGCACTTTTTCATAGATCATGCCCATGGCATTGTCTTTAAAAATTCCGGTTAGCCTGCCCTTTTTATCGCGCACAATGGTTCCGCCAGGTACATCTTTTACCTTATCCGTTATACCGGCTGCTTTCAGCGCTGCGGTATTGGCCAGGCACATGTGGCCGTCAAGCCGGTTTACCCAAACAGGATGATCAGGTGTTGCGGCATCAATCCAGTCGCGCGAGGGTAACTCACCGCCCCAATTCTCATGATCCCAGTCGCCATTCAAAATCCAGGTGCCTTTCGGTTGCGATTTGGCAAAATCGGCAATGCGCTGAACAAACTCTTCCTTTGATTTGGCATCGCGCAGTTGTACCGATGCCAGTGCAAAGCCGCCATCTACAAAGTGGGTATGGCAATCAATAAACCCGGGAACAATCAGGTTTTCGGAACCTACCTCAATGACTTTGGTTTCCTTTCCAACCCATTTTTTAATTTCATTGCGCATTCCCACGGCCACAATGGAGTCGCCAATAATGGCAAAACCTTCTGCATGGGGTTGGGTCTCATTGCCCGTCCAGGTGTTGCCGAATACCACTTGCTCGGCCACGGGGTGCTGCTTACACGCAGCAAGCAACCCGGTAATGAACAGAATCAGAATGGTCTTTTTCATTTGAGTTTAGGATTAGTTTGATGACGTTGTTGATCACGGTTTGTTTTCTTTTCAAGATTATTATGAAATGCTTTTGTCAGATCTGTGCCAGTCTGATTGGCGAGGCAGATCAGTACCCACAGCACATCGGCCATTTCATCGGCCAGGTCTTTGTTTTTATCTGATTCTTTTTCGGATTGCTCTCCATACCTTCGCGCGATGATGCGAGCCAGTTCGCCTACCTCTTCGGTAAGGATGGCCATATTGGTTAACTCGTTGAAGTAACGTACTCCGTGTTCCTTAATCCAATTATCAACCTGCTGTTGGGCCTGCTGTATAGTAATCTGATCAGACATAAGTAGTTAGATGTTAGACTTAAGACGTAAGACGTAAGACGTAAGACCTAAGAGGTAAAATTAAAGTCACAGGAGCCTTTTCCAGTCTTGCTACTTATATCTTAAGTCTTATGTCTTTTATCTATTCCAATTCTTCAAAATCAATATCCATCACCTCAAACTTTTCCCACCCTACAAAATCGAAATGCCACCATTCCGATGCATTGACCTTAAATCCGTGTTTCTCCATCACCGAAATTAATACCTGCCTGTTTCTGCGGATGACCGGATCCTTTACGGGCGTAGTGGGCCAGGCTTCTTTCTTGAAGGAATCGTATTCCGTAGGCATGGCCAATTCCTTTCCGGTTTTCAGATCAATAATAGTCATGTCAACGGCACAGCCACGATTGTGGCGTGAACCTTTGTACGGTGAGGCCACATAGGTTGTATCATGATAGGTTTCGTAAAACTTTACAGTTGCCGAATAAGGACGGTAGGCATCATAAATCTTAATGGTCACCCCTTCTTTCTTAAAATCTTCCTGTGCTCGTTTCAATGCTTCGGCTACCGGCTTTCGTGCATAGGCACGGGCCAATGTGTAAATCCGCTCACCGGTAAAGTTATTGGTAGTGGCATAACGGATATCCAATACAATTCCTGGAATTACCTGTTCAAGGTTGACCAACTCTTTCAGCGGATTTGCTTGTACCTGCTCGTGGTATTGCTCAATCCGCATGGGATGGAGGCCGTACCGGTACTGGGCATGCACCGGTGCGGATAGGACTACCAAAGGAAGAAGTAAACGAATCATTCGCTCAACAGCTTTCTATAAAGTTCATAATTCTCCGCATCAAAACAACAGAAGATTACCTGCTGCAGGCTGTCATTTTTCTTAATAAACGATTTCACTTCGTTTATGGCAATGCCTGCGGCCAATTCTTTCGGAAAACCATAAATGCCCGTGCTGATATTGGGAAAGGCTATTGTTTTAATGTTCTTCGCAACTGCCAGCCGCAGGCTGTCGCGGTAAGCACTCGCAAGCAGTTCCTCCTCGCCCTGATTTCCACCCTGCCATACCGGGCCTACAGCATGAATCACATAGGACGCTTTCAACTTTGCGCCAGAGGTAATCACCGCTTTGCCTGTAGAGCAGTAACCGATGCGGCTGCATTCTTCAGCCAGTTGCGGCCCGGCTGCCCGGTGAATGGCCCCGCAAACTCCGCCACCCGGCAAGAGTTTTTCATTGGCAGCATTAACAATAGCTTCTGCATCAAGTTGGGTGATGTCGCCCTGAATCACATCAACACGATCCATTATACTTTGTTCTTTGTATCAATGATAATCGTAACGGGGCCGTCATTAACCAGAGCAACTTTCATTTCTGCTCCGAATTCACCGGTTAGAACCGGTTTTTCCAGCGCTGCTTCAAGGGCTTTTACAAATTCTTCGTAAAGCGGTATGGCCACATCGGGTTTGGCGGCTTTGATATAGGAAGGCCGGTTTCCCTTCTTTGTACTGGCATGCAACGTAAACTGACTCACCACAAGAATATCACCTCCATCATCTTTCACACTTACGTTCATCACGCCATCGGCATCATCAAAAATGCGCAGGTTTACAATCTTGCTACTCAGCCAATCGATGTCTTCCTGCGTATCGGCATCTTCAATGCCTACCAACACCAATAATCCGTTACTTATTGCTGATTTAACCTGTCGGTTAATTTCAACCGATGCGGATGATACACGTTGTATTACGGCTATCATGGAAGTTAAAATGACTGAAGTTCCTTCGATTCGTGAATAAAAACTCCATGCTCATTACGGTTGGCGAAGGCAATCATGGCACGGGCCACCTTGGCCGCATCAATGGCCTTATACTTTTGCGGAATCAGCCAACCGAAAAGCTTATAAAAAACCTTAGCCGCATCCTCACCGGCCCGGTGCTCTTCGCGTGGCCCCAGGAGCAGGGACGGCCTGAAAATGTGCAGTGAAGTAAATCCGATTGTCTTGACAGCTTCTTCCACCTCTCCCTTCACTTTGTTATAGAATATGCGTGAGTGCTTATCAGCACCGAGTGCAGTAATCAGCAGGTAGTTCTGTGCGCCCTGATTACGGGTAAGTTTTGCCAGTTCAACGGGATATTCGAAATCTACTTTTCGGAATGCTTTCTCCGACCCCGCCCTGCGAATGGTCGTACCCAGGCAACAAAACACGGCATCGGCTTTCAGCACCTGATAGTTCTCGCTCAAGTGATCAAAATCCAGCACCAGGTTTTGCAGTTTCGGATGATTGACGGGTAATGGTGTACGACTGATGGCTTTAACCTGCGCATAGCCATCGTCCTCCAACAATAAGGCAAGCACCTGCTTTCCGACAAGTCCGGTTGAACCGGCTACCAGTGCAGTTCTCATGCTGCGCCAGATTTCATTTTCTCCCAGGCTAAAAACCGGTCAACTTCAACGGCTACCGAGTTATACACCCACATCAACACGGCAAAATCATCGCCAAGCCCAAGCACAGGTACGATATCAGGAACTACATCAAACGGGTTTAAAAAATAAATAAGGGCTGCCAACAGTGTAGCCATCGTTTTCCAGGGCACGAAACGGTATCGTCCGGAAACATAGGCTTTGGCCAGGCGCATGAATTGGTTTATTTTTTCCTTCATGGCATTTCCGTTGACTTTACTCCAATTGGTCTGGCTGATCTTTATCGAAACTTTAGTCAATAAAATAGCAATGCGTGTGTACTTATTCCGCAACACAGCCGCTTTTGCAAGTGCCGAAGTAAAAATTTGATTCATTCAGAAGCTTTGCTGGATTTCAGTTTTCAATTGTACCAGGGCATGGGCTATCGGGTCAGGCTTGGCCATAAAGCGCTCAAAAATTTTCTTAGACAGATCAAGACTGGTGGAATCCGGTTTCATTTCAGTAGCCGCGTCATTAATGGTAACAACCAGATCCTCCTTTGCGTTCCTGATCAAATCCCAAACTGCTTCGCTCATAAATACCTGCTGCGAAACATTGTGATTATACTCATTGCGGATTTCACTCAGCAACATCTGGTGGAAGTCGCGCGCGGGAATCATGCCCTGGTTAAGTCGCACTAAAAGATTCTGCGGGCTGATGCGTTCCAGGAAAAGGCACATCCGCTCATAGGCTTGTAACCGCAAGGGCAGCACTGTTTCAATACTGCGCCCGCGTATTTCGAGTTTTTTCAATTCAATCTCCTTGGCAAGGAAAGATCGCACCAGCAGGTAAGCCGCATATAAAACTACCGAGGCGGGTATCAGTATTTTTCCGAATTCAATAACTGCTTCCATCGTGAATGAATCTGATCTTATTCGTGTTTGAATTTAAACTAATTTTGCCGTCCATGATTGCCCACAAAGATGCACGATTTTAAGCCGATAACCATATCATCCAAAGCCGTTGAGGAGATCAGGAAGATCATGGAAAAAAAGGGCATTCCCGGTGATTACGGACTTCGGATAGGCGTACGGGGAAGCGGCTGCGGTGTTTCCCTGATGATTGGTTTTGATAAGAAAAAAGAAACCGACCTGGCTTACACCATTAGCGATATCCCGGTTTATGTGGACAAAAAGCATACGATGTTTCTAATCGGGAAGGAGGTTGACTTTTACGAAGGCGCTGAAGGCCGGGGTTTTACCTTTATTGATACACCGTCCTAGAGATACTAAAATCCAACTCGTTCCGGCTTTGACACATATTGTCAAACCGCTGTTCTATGTTCGTACCAACAAACGGACAAGAACCATGAGACCAGCCATTGCAAAGAACCCGGTAAAAAAGAAGAAGAATGTAACCGTAAAGCAACCCGAACTGCTTTTTATAATTGCCCCGCCCCCGCACATCTGCAGCGATGTGGCCGTGCTGAAAGATGACGTACACTACCTGATTGGGCACACATTTGCCGATCGGTTTTCAAAAGCCCATATTTCGTTATTCCGTTATGCGGATGAACACACGGATGACCTCATCAACTTTGTTGAGGAAAAAGCCAGAACTTTCCAGTCATTCAATGTATTCCTGAAAGACTTTGGTGTATTTCAACAGGGATCCGGCCGTTCCGTTTACATGGATATCGTAAACAAATATGCCATTCGGGAAATCTTTGAAAGTCTGGTAAAAGAAGATGCTGACTTCACGCCCCATATTTCCATTGCTAAAAATCTTTCGGATGCTGATTTTCTGAAATGCTGGCCTTACCTGAAAGGATTGAACTACAGCAACCAGCATTTTGTTTGCGACCGGGTTACCGTGCTGATTCGGCAGGAAAACAAGTGGGTACATTACAAAGACATTCCCTTCGGCTGCTAATCCGCAAGAATCAGGTTGAACCGGAAGCATCATCACCTCATATTTGGTCGTTGAAAAACAATACCTTTATGATGGTGAGCGGGCAAAACATCAACTATCAGCGCATTGAGCAGGCCATAATTTACCTGCAGGAAAATTTTCACCGCCAGCCCGAACTGGATGAAGTTGCCGAAAAAGTGCACATCAGTCCGTTTCATTTCCAGCGTTTGTTCAGCGAGTGGGCCGGT
This sequence comes from Flammeovirgaceae bacterium, assembly GCA_015180985.1. Lineage (NCBI taxonomy): Bacteria > Pseudomonadati > Bacteroidota > Cytophagia > Cytophagales > Flammeovirgaceae > Flammeovirgaceae bacterium. Next base: position 1,468,842 of record CP054185.1, on the reverse strand, counting down.
ATCAGTCCGAAACGTTTTCTTCAGTTTCTTACCGTTGATTTCCTGAAGCAAAAAATACAGGAAACGCGAAACCTCCTTGACGCAGCCGAAGCAGCGGGGCTCTCCGGTCAATCGCGTGTTTACGATTTGTTTACTACACTTGAAGCAGTAACACCGCAACAATATAAAACAAGCGGAGCAGGCATAACCATTCAGTTTGGCTTTCACGAAACACCGTTCGGCTTGTGCCTGCTTGGTATAACCGAACGCGGCATCTGCTGGCTGGCTTTCTTAAATAAAAATGAGGAGAAAGAAGCCCTGGAAGCTTTGAAACATCATTGGCACAATTCTGAATTTCAACAAAATCAGGAACTGACACACACCTATATTACTAAGATTTTCACCCAATCCTTTACTAAAGGGAAAGAGGCCGGGGGTGAGAGCAAACTTCATTTATTCGTAAAAGGCACCAACTTCCAGGTGAAAGTGTGGGAGGCCTTGCTGCGGTTGCCCGAAGGAAGCGTAACTACCTACCAGGATATCGCAAAATCAATTCACAACCCAAATGCCTTGCAGGCGGTTGGATCAGCCGTGGGCGCCAACCACATTGCCTACCTCATCCCCTGTCACCGGGTAATCCGTAAAGAGGGCATACTCGGAGATTATCGGTGGAGTGCAATGCGAAAGAAAAGCATCATCGGGTGGGAAATGGCGCGGGCATCAGGGTAGTAAGTCGTTATTGTTTATCAAAAATGTCCTTCGCTTAGCTCAGACCAACAAAGCTTCTGCTATGCTGAGCCACGCCCTTGCGTGGCGAAGCATCTTTTACTTTGCAACTACGGTAAGAGGTCCTTCGCCCAACTCAAGACAACCATTGTTTCTGCCATGCTGAGCCACGCCTAAACGTGGCGAAGCATCTCTTTCTTAGATTTTTTGACTCTCACCAAATAATCCTATTTTCGGGGCAACCCTTACTGCTGTTGAAATCAACTTCACTTAACACCCTCAAACGTATCTTCTTGCCCGGCATCATTCTCCAATCGGTATTGATTGGTGGCGGGTACGCCACCGGCCGCGAAATTGTGGAGTATGGCGGAAAGTTTGGCGCCAACGGCTGGTTAAGCGGCCTGGCAATTTTTGCCGGATTCTCCATCATGTCCATTCTGTCAATGGAAGCCTGCCGGCAATGGAAAGTTTACGACTATAAATCGCTATTGAAGAAAATGATCGGCAGAGGCTGGATTGTATACGAAGCCGTATACCTGTCGGGCTCCATTCTTATTATTGCCGTAATGGCCGCTGCAGCCGGAGAATTGCTGCACAACACGCTGGGAATTAATAACTGGTTTGGTATCAGCATCATTATAATTACCGTGGGCTTTCTCAATTACAAAGGCGATGAAACGATTGCGAAACTTGAAACTTTAGGAACGATAGCCTTGTTCATTACATACTTTCTTTTTGCAGCAAGTATTTTCAACACACGAGGTGAGGCGATTGCCGAAACCTTCAGGCAGTGGAACACTTCATTTACTGGAACAACAGCCTCTGTCGGAGTTGTTTTGACTACCGGCATTTTATATGTCGGTTATAACCTGGGAGTTTACCCAGCATCGTTCTTCACGTATCGGGCAATTGAAACCCGGAGGCAAAGTGTGGCAGCCGGGCTGCTTTCCGGACTACTGATGACGACCCCGTGGTTTTTGACCTACTTCGCCATGATGGCATTTTATGCTGAGCCTGAAATTTTGCAGTCTGCTGTACCCTGGCTGGCCATGCTTCAAAACTTTCCTCCGGCTTACATAATCCTGTTCAGTATTGTTGTGGGATGGACATTGATTGAAACAGCAACCGGTGTTATCCATGGTTTTATCGGCCGAATTGATGCAGAAGCTCAAAGCAAGGGGAGGCAATTAAAGAAAGGTCATAAGGCGCTGATTTCACTTACCGCACTGATTGCCGCCTTATTTCTTTCACAGGTTGGTATTATTGATTTAGTGGCAAAAGGGTACACCCTGCTGGCCTATGGCCTGATTGCCGTATATGCGCTCCCGTTGTTGGCCTACTCGCCATGGTTGTTTAAATCAAATCAGGTTGTTGGCGACTGATGTGACCCGTTCTTCTTTGGTTTGCGCTCCAATCCCAACACCATCTCATACGCTTCTTTATAGTGTTTGATTAAATTTTGCCAGTCGAAAACAGCCGAATTATTCTCCACATTATTTCGCTGCATAATACGCTCGCGCCTGGTTTGTTTCAAAAAATTATAGATCACCGTGGCCAACTGGTTAGCCGACCAGTCGAACGATCGCTTGCCGCGCTCAATGACATATAACCCCGATTGCTCATGGTTGGGCAGGTTATGCAACAGGTAATCGCCAAACCCGCTCAGGTCGCTTGTAATGGCGGGCACACCACTGGCCATGCACTCCAACGGTGTGTAACCCCATGGCTCGTAGTAACTGGGAAAAATGCCGAGGTGGCAACCGCGTACAAACTGGCTGTATTCAATGCCAAATAATGGGTTTGTTGTAGTTATGAAATCAGGATGATATACCACCTTAACCTTATCGGTTGGATGATTGAGTAAATTTTTGGTGTACAGAAATTTCAGAATATCATCATTCTGTTCGTCAACCAGTTTATGGGTAAATACCAGTGGCGGGTTTTTACTCTTCCACGACTGGATTGTTCTGCGGTAACGAAGTTTCCAATACTCATCCACAAACTTATTCAAATCGGGCAGGCGGTGATCCTGGCTGGTAGTTCCTGCATAAAACAACCGCTTGCCCACCTGCTTTTGAATGGCTTCGCAGGTTTGGCGGATTTCTTCCATTACCGCCCTCGACTGCAGTACCTCCGGCTTAATGCTGTAGTAATCGCGTTTAGTAACAAAAAACATCACCACAGTGAGGTCGGCATTTTCTTTTTTTAATTGGCGGTTCAATCGGTATAACGCTTCAAGTGTCAGGTCGAAACCTTTGTTCCGGTATTCATACCGGCCGGATGTAAAAAGGTAGATTGTTTTGTCCAAATCAAACGCATACGACTGGAAGAAATGCCCCATCACAAACTGGTGGATTTCTTCCTTGTAAATAGCATGCAGGTTTTGAAACTCATGCAGCGCCACAAAACGCTCGATGTTCAAACCATTCGGTAAAATCATTTCGGGCTTACGCTTAAGCAGGTGCTTGCATTCGCGCGCAGTCACTTCACTTACCGTGCTTAAAATATCAGCCGAGTTGGCACAGGCAAACTCAATCCGGGCCTCCGGTTCAATCCAGAATTTTTTAGCCTCTTCTTCCCAGTTAAAAAACGGCAGGTGAGCATAAAACTGCGGTGAATTAATGGCCAGGTGCCTGCCTAATTGGGTGGCGTGTGTTGTAAAAATCGTTTTAATCGGCAGCTTTTTCTTTTTGATGTCCAGAATTGGCAACCCCGCCATCCATTCGTGAAAATGAGCAATCAACGGCTGCTCATCACCAGCAAATGTTGAATAGGTTTCCAAAAACAAACTGGTGAGGTACGCAAAGGCAACAACCTGGTTCACCAGGGCGTGGTCTTCCGGTGTGCCGATACCGGATTCTTTCCACAGCAGGTACTTGATGGTGCGGAGCTGTTCAGCACTAATACTTTTTGGATTCAATAACACGACACGCGGGCGGCCGGTAATGAGCCACTCGGCATAGTAGGCTTCAATGCCCTGGTCGCGCAAATGTTGTACAGCCAGCCCAAACGCATCGCTGGCATCATCAAGGGGCTCAATTTCAGCTAACACATTCTGCGACAAAAAGGGCCCAACCATGCAATACGCTCCCGATTTGTTGGCCATCACAGCCGGAACTTTCGAACGGATTACCGTGTATATGCCGCCAACCTGGTTACAAACTTCCCAGGCTACTTCAATCAGCGTTGCCGGTGGAAATTGATTGGGGTTTGCTGGCTTAATCTTCTTTGGCATAAACAAAGTCAAAATGGCGTAAATCGGTTTTTAAATCTATTAATTAAATGACAAAAATTCTGATTTAGTCAATGGATTATGTTTTGAGGTGAGAAGTTCCGGAAAGTAAAAGACCATGAACTTCGAAAAATTCACCATTAAATCGCAGGAGGCCCTTCAGAAATCGGCTGAGATTGCTATGGGCATGCAGCAGCAGGCCATTGAGCCCGGGCATGTGCTGAAGGCTATTCTCGAAACCGATGAGAATGTAACGGGCTACCTGGTAAAGAAGCTGGCTATAAACCGAAATTTACTGGACACAAAACTGGAAGACCTGCTCAATTCCTACCCGCGGGTATCCGGGCAACAACCCTATTTATCCACTGCAACCAATGCGGTGCTTCAACAGGCCGAAAAGGAGTTGCGCGAATTCAAGGATGAGTACATCGCAGTTGAGCACCTGCTACTGGCCATTCTTTCAACAAAAGATAAAGCTGCCACCCTTCTGCGCGATGCCGGTTTTGAGCGTGCAACTCTAATAAAAGCCATAAAAGAATTGCGAGGCGGAACAAAAGTTACCGACCAGAATGCCGAAGCAAAATACAAGTCGCTGGAGCGTTACTCGAAAAACCTGAACGACCTTGCAAAACAGGGTAAAATCGATCCGGTTATCGGTCGTGATGAAGAAATCCGCAGGGTACTGCAGATTCTTTCGCGAAGAACCAAAAATAACCCTATCCTGCTGGGCGAACCCGGTGTTGGTAAAACCGCCATCGTGGAAGGCATGGCCCAGCGCATCGTTAATGGCGATGTACCCGAAAACCTGAAAGACAAAATCATTGTGTCGCTCGACATGGGCTTGCTGGTAGCCGGTGCCAAGTACAAAGGCGAATTTGAAGAACGCCTGAAGGCTGTAATAAAAGAAGTAACTGACTCTAACGGACAGATTATTCTCTTCATAGACGAAATACATACGTTGATTGGAGCCGGTGGCGGAGGCGAAGGCGCCATGGATGCCGCCAACCTGCTGAAGCCTGCCCTGGCAAGAGGTGAACTGCATGCCATCGGTGCAACTACGCTTAAAGAATACCAGAAGTACATCGAAAAAGACAAAGCACTGGAGCGCAGGTTCCAGGCTGTAATGGTTGATGAACCTTCGGTAGAAGACTCCATTTCAATCCTTCGCGGGATTAAGGATAAATACGAACTGCACCACGGTGTGCGGATTAAAGATGACGCGGTGATTTCAGCTGTTGAACTCTCCAGCCGCTACATCAGCGATCGGTTTCTGCCCGATAAGGCCATCGACCTGATGGATGAGGCTGCCTCTAAACTGCGCCTGGAAATGGATTCGCTACCCGAAGAACTTGATGAACTGAATCGCAAAATCATGCAATTGGAGATCGAGCGTGAGGCTATCCGCAGGGAAAAAGATAAAGAGAAAGAAGCCCAGCTCTCCAAAGAAATTGCCGAGCTTTCGGCCGAACGCAACTCCCTCAAGGCCAAGTGGGATAGCGAAAAGGAAGTCGTGCACGGCATTCAACAGATAAAAGAAAGCATTGACCGGCTGAAGTTCGAAGCCGAGCAGGCTGAAAAAGCCGGTGATTATGGTAAGGTGGCCGAAATCCGCTACGGAAAAATTACCGAAGCCGAAAAGAAACTAAATAACCTGCAAGCGAAAATGAAGGAGATGCAGGGGGAGAAATCCTTACTCAAAGAAGAGGTTGACAGTGAAGATATTGCTGAAGTAGTAGCCCGCTGGACGGGCATACCCGTATCGAAAATGCTGCAAAGCGAACGCGAAAAATTGCTGCACCTTGAAGAGGAACTGAGCAAACGCGTTGCCGGACAGGAAGAAGCCATCCGCGCCCTCAGCGATGCCGTGCGCAGAAGTAGGGCCGGGCTGCAGGACCCGAAACGGCCCATCGGTTCGTTTATCTTTATGGGCACCACCGGTGTAGGTAAAACCGAACTTTCAAAAGCCTTAGCCGAATACCTGTTTAATGACGAACACGCCATGGTACGCATTGATATGAGCGAGTACCAGGAGCGCCACAGTGTAAGCCGCCTGATAGGCGCCCCTCCGGGCTATGTAGGCTACGATGAAGGCGGGCAGCTAACAGAAGCCATCCGCAGAAAACCCTATTCGGTAATTCTGCTGGATGAAATCGAAAAGGCGCATCCCGATGTGTTTAACATTTTGCTACAGGTGCTGGATGACGGCCGGTTAACCGACAACAAGGGCCGTGTGGCTAATTTCAAAAACACCATTATTATTATGACGACCAACATCGGCTCGCACATCATCCAGGAAAATTTCGAAAAAATTACCGATGAAAATTATTTCGACATCCTGGAGACAACAAAAGATGAAGTTGTGGCGTTATTGAAGAAGTCGGTTCGGCCCGAATTTGTAAACCGCATTGACGAGATCATTATGTTCAGGCCGCTCAGCCGGAAGGACATCCGGCAAATCGTGGACATCCAGATTAACCTGGTGTGCAAGCGGCTGGAGGAAGGCGGTGTACGACTGGATGTGACGGATGCAGCCCGCAACCGGCTGGCCAAACTGGGTTACGACCCGCAATTTGGTGCCCGGCCGCTAAAGCGGGTGCTGCAACGGGAGATTTTAAACGAACTCTCCAAACAAATACTGGCCGGGAAAGTTCATAAGGATTCGGTAATTCTTGTGGATATAAAAAATGAAGTTGAGTTTGTTTTCGAGAACCTTGCGAACGCAGAAGTTGTTACTTGATTAGGTTTAAGGATTGGTTAATCTCCGTTTCCGGTTTTGCTTACTCAGCCAACAGAAGGCAAAATCGGAGGGCCCCTCGCGGAGAAGCCCCTGGGTTCTGTCCGGGGGATGAGGGTTTGGTTGGAGGGGCTTTATGCGAATGCCTCGCTCCCGCTCGGGACGAGGCATTTTGCTTAATTACTGGGGTGGGTTTGTGAATGCCCCGAATTGTTGCGCAAAAACTCATAGTATAGGCCCATAATCAAAAACTCGCGGCCTATTTCATCGGTTAGTTTGTAATCAAACTGGTACAGGTAGCCGGTAATTACTGATGTGGTGCGCGAAAACCGGTAATTCACCCCGGCAATCACCCGTATCCGTTCAAAATAAGGCTCATTATCAGTAAAAAAGATTTCACTGCTGCTTACCAGCTGTAACGGCTTGTGGTCTTTTTGAGTATGGCCTACCGGCACCGACATGCCGAAGCGGTACCGGTACCGGTTACGGTATCCTTTGTTGGTAAAACGCAGTTCCCACCGGTACCGATGCTCCAGGTTTACTTTACGCAACGGTTGCAGTAAGGTTACCTGTGGCCACAGGCGCCATTCTTCCTGGTTTTTTGGGCGTACAAAATTGCCCCCTTCGCCATAGGTTTGGTAGCTGCCGCCACCCAACGTCCATCGCAAAGAAGAGGTGGGCTGGTAGCTCACCGTTCCGGTTACCTCGTAATAGTGAAAATTGTTATAAAACTTCAAAGAGCGAAGCTGACCTTCAGCAGTCAGGCTCCACTGTTTGTTCAGGCTGTGTTTGAGATTCAGAATGTTCCAACTTCCCAAATCCTGACCGTTTACTGATGTAGCCACCAGTAGTAAAACAAGAACAATGGAAAAGCGAGTTGCTTTCAAATTACTAAAGATAATTCTGTAACCTAAGTGGCAATCAGGCTATGCGTTCCAATCCGAGACCGGGTTTGTCTGAACAATACATTATTCCATCTTTCAGAATAAAACCTCCGGTAACTTCATCTTTGGCCAGGTCAAGACTGCCGTCCAGGTCAATGTACCTGGTGTTGGCACAAGCAAAAGCTGCGTGCAACGCTGCCGTAATACTTACCGAACTTTCATCGTTGCAACCCCAAAACAAATCAATGCCATCATGCCGGGCAATATCGGCAATCTTTAACGCCTGGCTCACCCCGCCACACTTCATTAATTTAATATTGAAAATACCGGCCGCACGCGGAGGCTTGACCAGTTCAAGGGCATCAACCGGTGAAATGAGCGACTCATCGGCTGCAATTTTTTGCCTGATGTCTTCCGGTAATTGCTTCATCTCAGCAACGGCCTTGGCCGGCAACGGCTGTTCAATCAATTCTATTTCCAGGTGTTTTGTTTTGTTGTAAAACTCAATGGTTTGCCGGGTTGTATAACCCTGGTTGGCATCAATGCGAATAACAAAGTAGTTACCGAATCGCTCTCTTAGTTTTACAAGCCGCTCGATATCTTCATTCAAATCCTTTCCCAGTTTTACTTTAAGGATTTTGAAACCTTTTTGCTTATAATCCTCAGCTTCTTTCAGCGTTTCTTCAACATTTTTAATACCAATGGTGTTGGACGTAGGCATGGATTGAATCTTCTGCCCAAGGAATTTTACCAAGGGTACGCCCAAAAATTTTGTTAACGCATCATGCAGGGCTATATCCAGCGCAGCACGGGCAGCAGGATGCTTCGGAAATTTTTTCCATACCTCGTACGTTAGCTGGCCAAACTCCCTGATATCGCGGCCTATCAGAAACTCAACATTCTTTTCCTGTAATGCTTCCAGCGTTTGATTTAGATTTTCGCCCACTACGTATTCGCTGGGGTTGCCTGAGCCGATGCCCGTAATACCATTGGTCAGAATTATTTCAACAAATGCATTGCGCACCTCATCAACGGTTTTAAACGCAATCGTGTATGGCTTGGTATTGCCCAGGTCGGCACTCCAGATTTTAATGTCCTTTATTTTCATTCGTTTGAATATTTCTTAATCATCTTTTCAAAAAGAGGCACCAGTCGTTCTACTCCTTCTTCCAGCGGCAGCACAACCGGTATATTCAGTTCGGCTTCCGTTTGTTTGGCCCATTGCCGGGCATCAGGCTCGGTCATCTTCATGGTATTAACTGTAATAGCCACAGTAGGCGCCCCATAAATTTTTATCAGGCCAATTTCATCTTTTACGGCCGGGATGTAAGCCGGGTAGTACTCCATGTCTTTGTATTGCTTGCGCGATGGGTTGTGCTGGAGCACCACGGCATCGGCATCGGCCGAAACAATCCACTCGGCTCCGGCCGGGCCACTGGGATTGCGCAGGGAAGATTGTCCTTCAATAAAGATAATATCAGGCTTTTCATTTTGATAACATTCCCAAATGGCGTGCTCCATCTCTCCGGAAATGAAATCGTTTAATGTCGAATCAAAAATAAAACCATACCTGGCACCCTGCATCCAGCCGGTCTGGCCGGTGTAGATCATCTCGGCCTTAAAACCGGCCTTACGCATGGCCTGCATTAAGAAGCGCGTGGTGGTACGTTTTCCTAAAGCGCAATCCGTACCCAGCACGGCCACCTTTACACATTTTACTTCTTTAATTTTCCCGTTCCAGAAGTGCAGGTCTTTAAACTTTTTGGGTTTCCGTACATCTATCAGCTCAAGACCTTTGCTTCTTGCCAACGTTGCGAGGTCTTCATGATCCGACACGTAATCGTGCAGGCCGTTCACAATGCTCAGGTTGTTTTCGAGGGCTTCTTTCAGCATTACCTGCAGCGACTCGGGTATTACTCCGCCTTTGGTGGCCACCCCTATAATACAGTACCGGGCCTTGTCTTTAGTGGTCTTTACAAAGTCAGTAATGGTTGCATAAACGGGTATGTTCCTTTTTTTACCATCCAGCACCTCACCGGCATCTTTGCCGGCAAGCTTGTGATCAATTACTCCGATGATATTGAACCGTTCAGTTCCGCGAAGCAGGCCATGGGCGGTTTTTGCATTAATTGTATCAAGGTAGCCTCCGGTAATGATAATTGCATTGTCCATAATGAAAACCGAAAAATAAGCGCGAAAAATACGGTTTTTTGTCGTGATATGGAAGCCTGCCGTTGAATTTTACCTCCCGCCCTGCCTGGTAATTAGCTAACTTTGGCTGAAAAAAGAGGTTGTATGCGTCCGGCAGTTTTACTTGTGATGATTGTATTTGCCACAGGTGGTTACGGCCAGTCGGTAGTTGGTTACTGGCAGGTCATAAAACAAAGCATCTGCCTGGGAAACGAAATGGTACCTACATCCGAAACTGAAGAAGAATTATCACAGCAGATGGCCGCGCTTGCAGGCCCCACGCCCAGGGTCATTCAATTTAATACCGACAACACGGGGGAGCATAACTGGAAATCGGTTGGCAAAAAGAAGGCTGCCGTACGGGATAAATTTCTTTACAAAGTTGCCGATGACACAGTGTACCTGCTGGATAAAAAATCCAGGCTGATTACTGATACCTACATTATCCAGGTACTTACAGCCGAAAGCCTGGTGCTGGTTAATAAAAGCCGGCCCTGCGAACGAATAGAACTTGTGCGTGTTAAACAGCCATGATTGCTGCTACCGAAAAAAAAGATATCCGGAAACTCACGCTGGCTGAGTTAAAAGCGTTTTTTGTTGAACAAAACGAAAAACCCTTTCGGGCCAACCAGGTGTACGAATGGCTGTGGAAAAAATCAGCCAAAGATTTTGACCAGATGACCAACGTGTCGCTGGCCTTGCGCGAAAAAATGAAACAACATTTTACAATCAACCACATCCGGGTAGACACCATGCAACGCAGTGAAGACGGCACCATAAAAAATGCTGTTACCCTGCACGATGGCCTGGTGGTGGAATCGGTGCTTATTCCCACCAAAGAGCGCATCACTGCCTGTGTATCCTCGCAGGTGGGCTGCAGCCTCGATTGTAAATTCTGTGCCACCGCCCGGCTGAAACGAATGCGCAACCTGTCGGCCGATGAAATTTATGACCAGGTGGTGGCCATCCGCCAGCAGGCCGAATTGTTTTTTAACCGGCCACTCACCAACATTGTGTTTATGGGCATGGGCGAACCACTGCTCAATTATACAAATGTGATTGCAGCCATTGACAAAATAACTTCGCCCGAAGGACTAAACATGGCCTCCAGGCGGATTACACTTTCTACGGTTGGCATTGCTAAGATGATCAAGAAAATGGCGGATGATGACGTGAAGTTTAATCTGGCTGTTTCACTACACGATGCCATAAACAAAACGCGCTCATCGATTATGCCTATTAACGAAACCAACCCGCTCGAAGATTTGGCGGAAGCACTGACCTACTGGTACAAAAAAACCAAACAAAAAGTGACATATGAATACGTGGTGTGGAAAGGCGTGAACGATTCACCGGAACATGCCAGCGCACTGGTAAAATTCTGTAAGATTATTCCTTCAAAAGTAAACCTGATTGAATATAACCCCATTGATGACGGACATTTTCAGCAGGCATCGCCCGAAGCCGTAGCCATGTATCAAACCCTGCTATCCAAAAACGGCATTGTGGCCCGCATCCGCAAAAGCCGCGGAAAAGATATTGATGCCGCGTGCGGGCAACTGGCCAATAAAACTTAATTCTCTTATAATTCATCCTAATCCAATACTTTTTGCAACACGGTTGACGCGCATCTGTATCATATGGCTGGTGAGCCTGCTCGTGGTTACGGGCAGCCGGGCACAGTTGCTTTACCGGGGTATTGTGGTTGATTCGGTTACACTTGCCGCTTTGCCGGGGGCACACATCCGCATAAAAAATTCGGAAACCGGAACACGCACCAACGACAAGGGTGTGTTTTCGATTGTTGCTAAACCGGCCGACACGCTGGTCATCTCCATGATTGGATACAACCCGCTGGAGCTTTCGTTGCTGTTCGAAGAATCAGGTATTCTCATTCGCTTAACTGAAAAAGTAAACATACTCAATGAAGTAACGGTTACTGCTTCGCGCATTACTGAAATCACCCGAACGTACCGAGCCCCGCCAAAACCCCTTGAGGTTTCCGCACTAGGCAACCCTTTTGATTACTTCTCAAAGTGGCAACGTGAAAAACGAAAACTCCTAAAAGTGGTGGATGAAAACAACCGTACTTTCGTGTACGTGCAGGTAGTGAACGATCCGGAAGTGCGCGAACGGTTAATGGACGAATTCAATCTTACTGAACCTGAGTTTTATGCAATGCTGGCTGAGTTCAACAAACAAAGTGGCAACCTGGTGTACTCCACCGACAGCCGGCAAATCATTGAGGCCATTAAAAATTTCTTCTATCGATCAACCCGGTAGGCGGTTTCGTTTTACCTTTAGTCTATGAACCAGGAACAACATTTTCAGTCGTCAGAAAAAGTACGCGATTTCGTTATCGGCATGAGTGACGGACTTACCGTACCATTTGCGCTGGCCGCAGGGTTGAGTGGCGCAGTGGATAGCAATGCCATTGTTATTACAGCCGGGCTGGCTGAAATTGCTGCGGGCTCCATCGCCATGGGCCTGGGCGGCTACCTGGCCGGCCGCACCGAAATTGAACACTACGAATCAGAGGAACGCAGGGAATATGATGAGATTGAAAACCTGCACCATGTAGAAATTCAGGAAACGAAAGACATTTTTGCAGAGTACGGGCTGGACGATGAGTTGCAGGACAAAGTAGCACACGCCATTGCCAAGGATAAAAAGAAGTGGGTTGACTTTATGATGCGCTTTGAGTTGGGGTTAGATAAACCCGATAAAAACCGGGCTCATCAAAGCGCGTTCATCATCGGCATCTCTTACGTTATTGGTGGCTTAATTCCACTAACCGCTTACTTTTTTACCGATACCACCAAACAAGGATTGGTGTACTCCAGCATCATTACGCTGATATGCCTGGTGGTTTTCGGACTGGTAAAGAGTAAACTAACCGGTCAGCCTCTGTTTAAAGGCGCCCTGCGCGTTGCCCTGGTAGGGGCTGTTGCTGCTGCTGCAGCATTCGGGATAGCTTCGCTGATTGCCGTCTGAGACTGAGGCGACTATTTCCGGCTCGCGTTAAATAGTTTCTCTTTCTCTTCCTTGGTCAGGCTTTCGTAGCCCCGGTCGCTTATCTTATCCAGGATGGCATCAATTTCTTCCTGGGGCACCTTACTGGTGGTTTGTTTCTTTGATGGCCGGGCATCATCACTGCGGTAGGTAACTTTTACTTTCGGTTTGTTTTTAAACAGGTCCTTAAACCAATAAATGGTGGTTGTAATCCAACCGCCCCAGTTTACACCGGCCTGAAGTTGCTTCATGTAAATAAAACCGATCAGCGCCCCACCCAGGTGGGCAATGTTGCCGCCAAGGTTTACACCCTGGCGAACATACAATACCGAAAGCACAACATAGAAGATGGCTATGTATTTGATGCGCACCGGTCCGAAAAACAACAGATAGAAAGTATAATTGGGTAGTAAGGTTGCCGTACCCACCACAATGGCATAAATAGCACCGGAAGCGCCCACCATTTCGGCCTTACCAAAAAATTCCGGATTCAGGTTATAGAGCAACAGGTAACTGATGCCCCCCGTTAATCCGCCAAGAATATATAAGGCCACCAGCTTATCGCTGCCCAGGTACTCTACAAACACACGCCCAAACCAATACAATACCAGCATGTTGAACAGAATATGGAAAATATCCCACACGCTGTGCGAAAACATGTAGGTTATGAGCGTCCATGGACGGGAGAAAAACTCACTGTACCCCGAAGGAATGCTGAACTGGCGGTAAACCAGTTGGAAAAAATTTTCAGTACCAGTAATCCAGGTAACAATGTCAATACTTACCAGAAATAAAAACACGGTTACGTTGATGATGATCAACTGAACGTGGGCATTGTTATACCGGTTAAACGCGTTTTTAAATTCTTCGAACATGGCTGTTAATAGTAGGTGCCGCCCTGACTGCGCCAGAATTTAATTAAAATATAAGCCACAACAATACCGCCAAGGTGTGCAAAATGAGCAACACTGCCACTGCGGTCCATTAAAAAAGTTAACCCCCCCATTATAAAAACCAAATATTTTGCCTTAACCGGAATGGGCGGTATCAGCAGCATCACTTCCATATTGGGGAAGAGCATTCCAAAACCCATCAGCACTCCGTAAATGGCGCCCGAAGCCCCCAACATGGCACCTGCGCCACCGCCAAAAATCAAATCAATCCCCACACTGAACAGCGCAGCACCTACTCCGGTTACCAGGTAGAAAAGCAAAAACCGTTTTGAACCCCAGAAGGTTTCCAGTATCGGACCGGTAAAGGCAAGCATGAGCATATTAAAGAAGATGTGCATGAACCCACCGTGTGCAAACATATAGGTAAACAACTGGTAGGGCTGAAAGTACGCGCTGCGTACATTGTACAATGACAAATAAGCAGTAACCTGAGGCATAATTGCCTGAAGGATGAATACGATTACATTAATGATGAGCAGGTTTTTAACGGTGGGTGTAAGGTTAAACATGAAGGTGATTATCGGTTAAAGTACGTTTGAATTTTGGGTAAATCAAGAATAAAAAATGTTAGTCGGCCATCCAGATTATAATTTGATACCGCGCACTTAAATAACTGTTTAGCTATAGTCTTCATTATTTCAGGCTCAAGCTTATCGCCCGCTTTAACAGCTGCGCGCATGGCGAGCGAGCGGGCCAGGTTTTCGTTAAGCGGCAATGCCAGTTCGGCCTGGTTGCCTTTGAATTGCTCGATTAAGCCTTCGAGCAATTCCTTTTCCCGGCCCGGGGGCAACCCGGCAGGTATGCCCCGTATTTGTACGGTATTCTTTCCAAACGGCTCAAACCGAAATCCGAGCGCGAGAATTTCGGGTGTCATTTCGGTAAGCAGGGCATAGTCGGCCGGCAAAAATGTAACTGCCTGCGGAAACAGGCATTGCTGGCTTTCACCTGATTTGGAATGGAGCCTGTTCAAAAACTGCTCATACAAAATACGTTCATGTGCAGCTTGCTGATCAATAATCAAAAGCCCGCGAACTACCGGCTGAATAAGGTATTGATTAAACAATTGAAATAATTCACCAGTTAATTCCGGTTCAACCTGGGGCATCTCATCAAACAATTCACTTTTTTCATCTGTACCGAGCAACCGGCTGTTCGGCAACCCGGTTTCAAATAACTTTTGCCAATCTGCGGAAGAACGCATGGTTGACGGCTGAAACCGTTCTTCAAAATACACTTCCTTAGGCTGGCTGCTTTGGCTCAGTTTAGCGATGATGTTCACATCTTCCGAAAAATCGATAGAAGGAGCCAGGCTGTGAGTGCCCAGCGCCTGCCGGACGGCCGCACGGATTACCGCGTAAACTGCACGTTCATCATCAAATTTGATTTCGGTTTTTGTCGGGTGCACATTAACGTCAATGTGCTTCGGATCAATTTCAATAAATAACACATAAAACGGAAACGAATTTTCTGGTAGCAGGCCCTCGAACGCATTCATTACCGCATGGTTCAGGTAATTGCTGCGGATAAACCGGTTGTTGACAAACAAAAACTGCTCTCCGCGGGTTTTGCGCGCAAATTCAGGTTTACCCACGTAACCGGCTACCTTTACAAACTCCGTTTCCTCCCGGCATGCCGCAAGCTGCTCTTGGTACGCACGACCAAACAGGTTAACAATGCGTTGGCTGATCTTTCCGGCAGGTAAATCATAAATCAGTTCATCGCCCTGAATCATCAAAAAAGCAACCGAAGGATTTGCCAGAGCCAGTCGTTGAAACTCATCCACCACGTGCCGCAATTCTACCGGGTTGGATTTCAGAAAATTCCGTCTGGCCGGGATGTTGAAAAACAAATTTTTTACGCTGATGCTTGTTCCTTTATCGCAGGCAACAGGCTCTTGCTTTTTTACTTCCGAAGCCTCTACCACCAGTAACGTGCCCAGTTCTTTATCGGCAAGGCGGGTGCGCATCTCAAGTTGCGACACAGCCGCAATAGAGGCCAGCGCCTCACCCCGGAAGCCCATCGTGCGAAGCGTGAACAGATCTTCTGCCCTTCTAATCTTGGAGGTAGCATGTCGCTCCAAACTCATGCGGGCATCGGTTTCGCTCATGCCGCTGCCATCATCAATAACCTGGATTAATGTTTTACCGGCATCTTTAACAATAAGCTTTACTGATGTACAGCCTGCATCAATAGAATTTTCAAGCAACTCCTTTACAGCCGAAGCAGGCCGCTGCACCACCTCACCGGCAGCAATCTGGTTGGCAATGGAATCGGGTAATAACTGAATAACATCCGGCATGAATGTGCAGTTACCGTTTCCGGAATTTTAAGTAAAGATAAAACGGAACGATCAGCAACAAGCCGTATATCGCGGATGATCCATAGTGCAAATAAGCAATCAGCCAAACAGCTAAAAAAGTAAGAACAATAAGGCGAAGTAAACTTGCCGAAGGATCGGCCTGGGCAGAGGATGTTTTTTTTGCCCCGCGAAACGAGCCGGTTATACGCTGTCGATAACCCTGCGTCTCGGTTTCTTCATCAGCACTTTTATTCATCCCCAATTCTGTGCGGATACGTTCTTCCCGTTGCTTGCGTTCTTCCTCCATCGGATCGTAATGCCGCGGAATAAAATTAAACCTGCGGTGCTTCGGTGTTTTAATGAAGAGCGATGGAATTTTCATGGAAATCAGAAAACTGGGCCGATTTGTATAATTTGGGCGTTACAAAAATGAACTTATTAGGGTTGAATTACAAAACTTGTAACGGTACGCCCGGCAAAAAAGTTTGGGCTATACTGGCACTCTGTACGGTGCTTACAAACCCGGTATTCGCGCAGACCACAAAAAAGCTATGGGTTGACAGCGTATTTCAAACCCTTTCGGTAACTGAAAAAATCGGCCAGTTATTCATTGTTCCCGTAAACGCAAAAGATTTTGAACAGGCTGAACGCACTGTTAAACTTATCGAAAACTATGGCATTGGTGGCGTGGTTTTCACCCAGGGTGGCCCGGTTGGTGTGGCGGGTCTGGCTGAAACACTCAGGCGAAAATCAAAACTGCCCCTGTTTATCGGCATGAATGCCGAAGAGGGCCCCGGTAATGTGTTGGACAGTACCGTGGTCTTTCCGTACACACTTATGCTGGGCGGCATCCGTAACGATTCACTAATCTATGCTTTCGGTAAAGAAATTGCCCGGCAACTCCGCTTACTCGGTGTTAATCTCAACTTCGCCCCCACGGCCGATTTGAGTACAGCCTTTCAAACCGATGACTTGATTTACCACACCTTTGGCGAAGATAAAAACAACGTAAGCGCTAAGGCCTCTGCCTATATGCGCGGATTAACCGATGGAGGTGTTATTGCCGTAGTCAAGCATTACCCGAAATACGGGTTGGTAGTTGAACGGTTCGATAAAGGTGTACCTGTTGTTACTTCCGGTTCAATAAATGAAGATGATTTGTTTGTACTTGAACGATTAATCCAAAGCCAGTGCCCGGCCATACTTACCGCGTACCAGCACAATCCGATTTTCCCTGAACGCAGAAAACCATTTACCCCTAAAAACAAAGTGGTTTCAAAAGCATTGCCCATGTTATACACGGCCGACTACCTGAAGAAGAAAACCAACTTTCAGGGCTTGTTCTTTAGCTACATACCCGATGTAAAGCAGGTGCTGAACAAGTACCGCCCGGGCGACTCGGAACTGTATGCCTTGCAGGCCGGTAATGATGTATTGCTGTTTCCGGAAAATATACCCGCCACCATCAGAAGAATTCGAAAAGCCGTAAAGCGAACACCGGCACTTTCAGCTCAACTGGATGCAAGTGTAAAAAAAGTACTTTCCTTAAAGTATGAATTTAAGCATCAACCTGATTTACCTGCAGAAAAAGAAAGCCTCATCAGCCAACTGAACATCCCTGAAACCAACCTGTTGCAACATAAGCTGGCCATTAACTCGGTTGCCCTGGTCAAGAATGATAACAGCTTATTACCCCTTGCCAACCCCGACCAACTTACCGTGGCCGCTTTATCAATTGGTGAGCGGGCAAACCAGCCCTTTACAGAGTACCTCAGTAAATATGTGCCCATCAAGACGTTTTCATTGCAACAACCGGAAGATACCACAGGACTGCCGGATGAACTGAAAAAATTTAACGTGGTTATTGCCGGAGTATTTCCCTACGCTACACAAATTGAAAACGAGTATGCCCAGTTGCTCAATAAGTTAAATCAAAGCACCAACCTGGTTGTTTGTAATTTCACCTCACCCTCCAAAATAAAATTATTCGATGCCGCCCCTGCAATTTTTCAGGTTTATTCCGATGAGGAATTCCTTCGCAAATTAATACCGCAAGCAATTTTTGGCGCCCGGCCGGTGGGGGGCTTTATGCCGGTAACCATCAGCCCCGCTATACCCGCAGGCTCCGGCATTGAACTCCCTCCGTTACGTATACTTCAGTTCGGTCAACCCGAAGAAGCAGGGATGAGCAGCAGGGTTTTGGAAAAAATAAACGGTATAGCCCGCGAGGCGATTGACACCAAAGCAACGCCCGGATGCCAGGTGGTTGTAGTACGAAGAGGTAAAGTAGTATTTCAGCAATCATACGGGTGGTTTACATACGACAACCAAACTGCAGTTACCAATCAAACTATCTATGATCTCGCTTCCCTAACAAAGGTATCGGCTACGCTGCAGGCCATTATGTTTCTGCACGAAAAAGGCATCATCGACATTTATAAGAAAGCATCGGTGTACCTGCCGGAGATGCAAAACTCAAATAAAAAAGACATCATCATAAAGGATATCCTTACGCACCAGGCCGGACTGGTACCGTTTGAACCGTGGTACCCCCTCACCATGAAGGACACCACCTTGCTTTCTCATTATTACAGCCGTGCAAAAAGCGATAAATACCCGTTGCAGGTTGCACCAAACCTGTACGCTGCAGAACACATTAAAGACTCCATCTGGAACTGGACGTTAAAATCAAAACTAATCACCAAACCCAACCGTACCCCGTATCCTTTCCGCTACAGCGATTTAAGTTTCATTATCCTACACAGGCTTGCCGAAAAAATGCTGAACCAGCCATTGGATGATTTTCTTCGCCAGAATTTTTATGAACCACTTGGCGCCTATACACTCGGCTATTCACCGCTTCAGCGATTTTCGCCATCGGAGATTACCCCCACAGAGTACGATAAAATTTTCCGGAAATCCATGATTGTTGGCACCGTGCACGATGAGCGTGCCGCCATGCTGGGGGGCAACTCCGGCCATGCCGGCCTGTTTGGCAATGCCCTCGACCTTGCCAAACTCGGGCAAATGCACCTGCAACTGGGCACGTATGGCCGCTATCAATACTATAAACCCGAAACCATTACGTTGTTCACCAACAAACAATTTGATACCAGCCGCAGGGGCCTTGGTTGGGACAAACCCTTGTTGAACGATTTTGCCAGTCCAACCTCGTGGTGGGCATCAACAAAAACGTATGGCCATACCGGCTTTACGGGCACCTGCCTGTGGATTGACCCTGAGTTCGATTTAGTATATGTTTTCCTGTCAAACCGAGTTTATCCTGACCGGAACAATAAACTAATTAGTGCCAATATCCGTTCACGGATACAGGATGTTATTTACCAGTCAATTTTTGAATATTGTAAATAAACCGGCTGAATGGACCAGATTAAAATAGGCATTGTTTGTTATCCCACATTTGGCGGTAGCGGTGTGGTGGCCACCGAACTGGGTAAGGCCCTGGCGCAGGAGGGGCATAAGGTGCATTTTATAACCTACTCGCAACCCAGCCGCCTGGATTTTCTGAATGAAAATCTGTTCTATCACGAGGTAGATTTTCGAACCTACCCGCTGTTTGAGTACCCGCCTTATGAACTGGCCCTGGCCAGCAAAATGGTAAACGTGGCACTAAATGAAAAACTTGATTTGCTGCACGTACACTATGCCATTCCGCATGCTTCGGCTGCTTACATGGCCAAACAGATTTTAAAAACACAAGGTATTGTTATGCCAGTTGTAACAACGTTACATGGCACGGATATAACACTGGTGGGAAAAGATCCCTCATACGAACCCGTGGTTACCTTCAGCATCAACCAGTCCGATGGTGTAACAGCTGTATCCAACGATTTGAAACGCGAAACCCTGGAGCACTTTAGGGTTACACGCGAAATTGAGGTGATTCCAAACTTTATTGATCTGGCCAAGTTTAAAAAGCAAAAGAAGGATCACTTTAAAAAAGCCATCTGCCCCAACGGTGAAGCATTAATAGTACATACCTCGAATTTCAGAAAAGTGAAACGCATTGGCGATGTGATTACGGTATTTTACAACATCCGCAAAGAAATGCCGGCCAAACTGCTGATGATTGGCGATGGGCCTGAGCGCATCCAGGCCGAAGCCCTGTGCCGCGAAATGAATATCTGTGAAGATACCCGCTTCCTCGGCAAGTTAGAGGCTGTTGAAGAAGTGCTCTCTGTAGCTGACTTGTTCCTGATGCCCTCTGAAAAAGAGAGTTTCGGATTGGCTGCCCTGGAAGCCATGGCCTGCGAAGTGCCGGTGGTATCCTCCAATGCAGGCGGTATACCTGAATTGAATGTACAGGGAGAAACAGGCTACCTCAGTAACGTGGGCGATGTAGAGGACATGAGCAGGAAAGCGCTGGTTATTTTAGATAAGGATAACCTTCCGCGATTTAAGGCGGCTGCTTTAAAGCGGGCGTACGAATTTGACATTACCCGTGTTTTACCGGTGTATGAAAAGCATTACGAAAAAGCCATTGAGCGGGCTCACCGGAAGGTGGTCGCTTAATCTTTTTCAAATATTTGTAATCGTTTATTTTTGCAACTCGAACGTTTGTTATGGCTGAAATTAAACCGCAGAATAAGGGAACCCGGCAGCTTTTTAAGAACCCCGTTCTTGAGAAATTATCACGAACTCATATAGCTGTGCCGCTGATTATCTTCTTCTCCTATGCCGGAGGCCTGCTTTACTGGAGTGTTACCCACACCACGCTGACGGCCGGTTTAACCACTCTTTTGTTTTTCCTAGGCTGGCTGGCTTTTAGCTGGGTTGAATACATGGTGCATCGACACGTATTTCACATGGCCACCTACACGAAGTGGCGTGAGAAGTTTCAGTACACTATGCACGGGGTGCATCACGAATTTCCGAAAGACAAAGACCGGCTGGCTATGCCGCCCCTGTTAAGCGTAACCCTGGGTACTATTTTACTTTTGTTGTTCAGGTTAATCATGGGCGATTTCGTGTTTGCCTTCCTGCCGGGATTCCTGGTAGGCTATGCCTCCTACCTGGGCGTACATTATATGGTACACGCCTACCAGCCGCCTAAAAACTTTCTTAAAGCGTTATGGATTAACCACGGAGTACACCACTACAAAAACGGAGAGATTGTTTTTGGCGTTTCTTCACCCCTGTGGGACTATATCTATGGTACGATGAGGGAAAAAGAGCCAAAGACGCAAACCGCATAAATCCATACCCTGGCGAATCCCGTCAGGGTTTTTTGTTTCTTTATTTCCTCATACCTTTTACAGAACAATACCGGCACCCATGCAACAGCCCCCCCATACCGGTTTGGTAAAAACAGCATCTGAAAAGATAACAGCCAATACTCAGCAAGTCGCCAAACTCAAAAAATTAGTTAGCCAGGGTGAGAGTCAGACGCTGGAATTTAAACGCAAGGCAGCTTACCCGGAAAAAATTGTGCGCGAAATGATTGCCTTTGCTAATACGAATGGCGGTACGTTGTTGCTGGGCGTTTCGGATGACAGAACAATACCGGGGCTCAAGTTCCCGGAAGAAGATTCATTCGTTATTAAAAAAATGATTTCCTCGTGTTGTCGTCCGGGTATTCCTTTTAGTGAAGCACTTATTCAAGTTGCTTCCAACCGGTTTGTTATTCGGTACGATATACGTTCTGGACCAAAGAAACCTTACATTTTAAGGTTTAGCGGAAGGAAAGAAAGTTTTATCCGTGTGGGAGACAAAACAATAAAAACCAGCCCTGAGATGCGCGAAATATTAAAAAAGAGAAGCAGCAAACGCGATAACTGGTTTACATATGGTGAGCATGAGCAACTTTTGTTTGCTTACCTTGTCATAAATCCATTCATAACCGTTAAAGAATTTTCAATAATAACCGGCCTTAACCGGTTTAAAGCATCGCGCAAACTCGTACGATTAGTTTTGGCAAATGTGCTGAAAATTACACCCACCCAGCGTGGCGATCAATTCTCATTAATTAGTTGCTGATAAAATCCAGCAAAGGCAGGGAGGTAAATTTATTAAAAAAATAATCATTTTGGGGACTATCAATTTTGCAAAGGATTTTGTTCCTTTCACAAACCAAGTTCTTTGCGCAGTATGCCGAAACCCAAAAAGGAGAAGAAGATCTTCGTACTGGATACTTCTGTCATCATCTATGAACACAATTCCATCCTCAATTTTGATGAACACGACATCGGCATACCGATAACCGTGCTGGAAGAACTCGATAACTTCAAAAAAGGAAACGACACCAAAAACTTCGAGGCCCGCGAATTCATCCGCCTGATCGACAAACTGGCCAAAGACCAGATGCTGCACCACTGGAACCCGATTAACGGCAAGGGTAAAGGCGATTTTAAAGTACTGATGGACACCGGGGGCAACGGCTCGGTGGATGCCAACAAGGTGTTTAACGAAGACAAGCCCGACCACCGCATACTCAACTCGGCTTTGCTGTTGCAAAAAGAAGAGAAGTCGCGTAAAGTAATCCTTGTATCAAAAGACGTGAACCTGCGGCTCAAGGCAAAGGCCCTGGGCCTGCAGGCTGAGGATTATACTACCGGTAAAATCAAAAACATCTCATCGTTGTACATTGGCCGCACCATTCTGGAAGACGTAAATGCCGATGCCATTAACCTGATTTACGAAAAAGGCTATTGCCCCCCCGAAGATGTACTTGGAAACATTACTCCTGAGAAAAACCATTACTACATCCTGCGCAGCGGAAAGAAGTCCGTGCTTGCCTATTACAATCCGTTTAACGGGATGGTTGAACACGTGGAGAAACGGGCTGTGTATGGAATAAAACCACGAAATGCCGAGCAGGCCTTTGCCATCCATGCTGTGCTTAAACCCGACATCCGGTTGGTTTCACTACAGGGTATTGCCGGTACCGGAAAAACGCTGATAGCCTTAGCCGCTGCTTTAGAACAAAAGCGTGAATTCAAGCAAATTTATCTGGCACGCCCTATTGTGCCGCTTAGTAACAAAGACATCGGCTACCTGCCGGGCGACATCAAATCAAAACTCAACCCCTACATGGAGCCCTTGTGGGACAACCTGAAATTCATTCAAAATCAATACAGCGAAACCGATAAAGAGTATGCCAAAATCACCGAAATGGTAAACCAGGAAAAACTGGTGATAACCCCGCTTGCATACATCCGCGGGCGCAGCCTGTCCAACATTTGTTTTATTGTGGACGAAGCCCAGAACCTGACTCCCCACGAAGTTAAAACCATTATTACCCGGGCCGGGGAGAACACAAAAATCATCTTTACAGGCGATATCCACCAGATTGACACACCCTACCTCGACTCGCAAAGCAACGGCCTGTCGTACCTGATTGACCGGCTTAAAGACCAGGAGTTATATGCACACATTACCCTGGAAAAAGGCGAGCGGTCGGAGTTAGCCAACCTGGCAAACGACCTGTTGTAGGGCATTCTGCTTAGTGCAAGAGTTTCGTAATTCTTGCGTAAAAAAAGCCTGCTAACCCGTCAAAATCAGGCTTTTAACAATTTTTCGGTGTTTAAAAGGCGTAAGAATTCGGGCCTTCCGGTCAATAAATCCTTCATCCATTAGATTGTATAACCAAACCTTAGCACCCTGAAATAACAGCAAAAAGCAAGACTCAAAACAAACCCGTTTCTTTGTCGTGCCATTGGGCATAAACACTACAAAAGAAATGATTGACCGTTTGATTTTTAAACTGATGACATTCCGGAAGAAGATTGACTACCTCCGTAATGAGGGTACTATTCTGGGCACGCGACTAAAAAACGGGCGCAAAGCCTATTTGTACATTATTAAAGATTTCTGTGCCGAAGTAATCTATCAGAAAGACAATGCTGAACTTACAGCAGAACAGATTACCACATTTGCAAACGTGAAGGAATTTAACAGCTACCTGGAACGCGAGTTTCGTTCAACTTTCTGAATTACTTTTTCAACAGCCGGGCAACCGTTTCGCCAATATCGGCCGGTGATTCTACTACATGAATTCCGCATTCGCGCATGATTTTCATTTTGGCCGCAGCGGTATCTTCGGCCCCACCAATGATGGCTCCGGCATGGCCCATTCTTCTTCCCGGGGGTGCTGTTTGTCCGGCAATAAAACCTACAACGGGTTTTTTGTTTCCATTCTCCTTTATCCAGCGTGCTGCCACGGGTTCGTAGTTACCGCCAATTTCGCCAATCATCACAACAGCATCAGTTTCCGGGTCGTTCATAAGCAACTCAACAGCATCCTTGGTTGGGGTACCGATAATCGGATCGCCACCTATACCAATTGCCGTTGAAACACCCAAGCCGGCTTTTACAATCTGGTCGGCCGCTTCATAGGTTAACGTTCCTGATTTTGAAACCACGCCTACTCTGCCTTTTTTAAAAACAAAACCCGGCATAATACCTACTTTAGCTTCACCCGGAGTTATTACACCCGGACAGTTAGGTCCAATCAGCCGCACGTTTTTGCTTTGGATGTACTTTTTGGCAATCATCATATCCTTTACCGGGATGCCCTCCGTTATGGTAATGACTACCTTAATGCCGCCATCAGCCGCTTCCATAATGGCATCGGCTGCAAAAGCCGGAGGAACAAAAATGATGGATACATCAGCACCGGTTTTATCCACAGCTTCCTTAACGGTATCGAATACAGGACGGCCCAAATGCTCGGTTCCGCCCTTACCGGGAGTTACCCCGCCAACCACATTGGTGCCATACTCAATCATCTGGCCGGCATGAAAGGTCCCTTCCGAGCCGGTAAACCCCTGTACAATTACCCGCGAATTTTTATTGACTAGTACACTCATGTGATAGGATTTGGTGTTTACAAAAATAGGATAATCTGCCGTTCAGCCAAACCATCAAAAACAAAACAGCCCTCCGCGTTAGCGGAGGGCTGCCCTCTAAGTTAGCCGTATTACAACTTACTTTTTGAAACCCAGGCGTTGCAGGAATGCTTCATACGACTCGCGGTACATGTCCACTTCGGGCGCCATGTCGGCTGCCTGCTTGTAAGCCGTTAACGCATCGGTAAGCAACAGGTTTTGCTCAAAAAATCCGGCCTGAACATACAGTTCAAGGGCGGTTTGCTCACCAAAAGAAGTATTCACTTCATTCCATGCTGTTTCAACTTCAGTTTTACGATTTCCCCTCAGCCGTTTGATGCCACACCGGGCCGATTCGTTGCCGTCTTTTGAAACAACCCGAATGAGGTAGTGCTGCGTTCCTTTCAGTTTCGGGTCGTTCAGGTCAATCAACAGGCTGTTGCCGTCCACTTTGTAGCGGGCTAATTCATCCTCACCCAAATCCATAACAATAACGTCAGCCTGAGTTGACGCACCGGGGTTTTGCCAGCTTACTGCCAGCTTGTCGCCAAAATGTTCGGAAGTTTGTGGAAGAAAAACGGTGAGCGCCATTTTCACATCGCGGTGTACGGCCCCGGTTGCAGCGAGTTTGTTCTTTTTATCTTCTTCACTGCTAAGAATAAAATCGGTGTACTTGTTTAGTACGGTAGAACCTTTGCTTAACCGGGCCGCCAAATCGGCCAGGTTGTAATTGCCGGCCTCTTTAACTTCCAGCGGCTTGCCGCTGGCGTGCATAAGTCCCAAATACGAGTTTTCGGCCACTTTAACTTCATCAGAAGCATTCAGGTTTGCACCCACTTTAATAGCCGACCAGGCCTCGCCTGATTTAACCTCGGTCTTCCCTTTGCTAACCAGTACTTTAAAAGCATAAGTTTGTGCAAAAGCAACTGATGTCGTAATCAAAAAAAACAATACGATTGTCCAACGGTAGTTTTTCATAGAAATAGGTTTTGAGTTATTTCTCACTTTCAAGAACACTATAAACCAAAATCAGAATTACTAATTCTGAATAATTATTTCTTTTTTAATCCCTGACGAATCAGAAAATCGTTATACGCTTCGGCATAGAAAGGCACATCGGGCGCTAGGCGGATGGTCTCCTCATACGCTGCTATTGCATCAATCAGTAATCCCTTTTCTTCGTAAAAGCCTGCCAGAAAGAATTTATTTAAGGCAGTAGGCTCAGACACTTCTGATGAAATTTCGTTAAGCGATTTTTTCATCTTCTCCTGGTCAGCCGGTGAAAGTTTCTTAATCAGATACTGCTCAGAAGCAATTTTTGCATCATTCTTGGCGCTCACCTCTATAAGCAACGCACTTAAATCGCTAAACCGGGTATCGTTAAGATTAAGTTCAATACGGGTATCGGCTGTTTCAATACGGGCTACATTATCGCCAAACATGTTTACAATATTCACCACAAAAGGGCCTTTGGTTTTATTGCTCTCCCATCTTATTACAGCCACATTGTTAAATACCGATGAATACTGATTGCTGGGCAGCATTACGCTAATGTCATCAGCCGTGCCGCGGTGAACAGCCCCGGTAGCACTGAGTTTATTCTTTTTTTCTTCAGAATTACTGCTCAGGATGAAGTCGGTGTATTTATTGAGTACGCTCGAACCACCGGCACTTACCTGCGATTCAAGGGCTGAAACCTTGTAACTGCCAGCGGTTTTTATTTCCATGGGTTTGCCGCTGGCATGAAACAGCCCGATATAAGCGTTATCGGCCACTTTAATCTCATCATTGGGCTTTAGAGTGGCCCCGGTTTTAACCGGTTGCCATGAATCGCCCGATTTAACCTCGTTATTTCCTTTATTTGCAACCACTTTGAACGCATAGCTTTGTGCCTGGCCAAAGGTTGCTGCGCCAATAAGCACAAAAGAAATTACCATTGATAAGCGACTGATTTTCATGTCTTTTCTTTTGATTTAGGGATCTAATTTAACTAAAAAACGGTATTCAGGGCTTAATACTCATTGACCTTTTTTGGTAAACCAACGACTTTTAAATAGTAAAAATCGGTTTTTCAGGTACTCAGCCAAACTCTTAATTACCCCATTATACAATTCAAAACTTGTGCCAACCACGGCCACTACAGCCAGGGTCCAGGTAACATTAAACTTGAAGTTAAACCAGTTTAAGAATTCTATCATTAAAAAAGAGAACAACACTATTTGAAACAACTGAACCGTCACACTTATGGCATCAAACCATTTTTCATTTTTATCCATTATGTAAACGAAGAGGGCTACATTTAAAAAACATACTACAATCGCTATGGCTATTTCCTGCCAGGTTTTTAACACTTCAATGTAGTCTTCCTCCAGTATCATGGAAACGATATTGGCATGAACAACCACACCATACATATCGGGCCGGGCCTTGCCGGCATATTTTTTATTGAGTGGCGTAAAAAATTTGTCGTCCCATGAAGTATCGGTCAGGTCTCCGCCCAGAAAACCCATAATTACAATTTTATCCTTAATCATTTCGCCAACAAACTGGGTCGTATCAAGTGCCTGGTCCCAGTCGAGCACGATGTACCGGCCTGCATAATTCGAGGCTCCATGCCAGTCCACAATATTGCCTTTGTAGTTGATCACTTCAAGTTCATTGTCACGTGCCAGGAAGCGATTAGTTTTTACCGAATCATAAATCATGGCCATTCGTACCGAAAAGGCAAGTTCGCGCTGTCCGTTTACCATCATTTTCGGATTAAACCTGCGGCAGGCCTTCAAATCTTCCTGGTGCGCAGCTTCGGTTTCAAGGTTTACAAATCCTTCGTAAGCACCGGGCATTAGTGTAGGATACGTATGCTCAATGGAATCGTACACATCAATATCGCCAAACTTTTTCACCAGTTTCGCGGTCTGTTGCAGCTTATGTGCCATCACCACATTGCCTGCCTGCTGTATGGCATACGCGAAATACATGTTGCCCATGGTATCGTACGCCTGGGGGCATATGGTAGAATCCTGCAGCCAGTCGCAACTGAAAATAATATCAAGGCCAATTACTTTCGGTTTGTGCTTACTCAGGTTAATAATTTGTTGGCCGATTTCTGCTCGCGACAGATACCCGATGTTAACAATCACAATGTTGGTATCCATGGGCGGGTCTTCGCGGATTTGCGAAAAGGCAATGTCTGTCAATTCCATGTCGCCCAATGCCTGCCCAAGCGGATCGAACGCATCAAACACACGAAGTTGCGTTATGCCGTACAATCCGCCCAATACCATAAAAACAAATGCCGAGCCGGCAAAACAGTCGAGCCAGAATTTTCTCATAATAATTCGGGATGTATCTAGTAAATTTAGAAATTTAGTTTCCTATTCCTAACAATCAACAAGTTGAAACAACGCCTGCGAGTAAATGAATACCTGGATGGAATCAACCGGGGCGACCGGTTGATACTGGCAAAAGCACTCACACTAATTGAAAGTACGCTTGATTCCGACCGCAAGGAAGCCGGAAAACTACTCGGCAAACTGAAGCCGACTGCAAAGGATACCATTCGGATTGGAATTACCGGTGTGCCCGGTGTCGGTAAAAGCAGTTTTATTGAATCCTTCGGGAGCATGCTGACAAAGCATAACAAAAAAGTAGCGGTGCTGACCGTTGACCCGACAAGCCAGTTGAGTAAGGGGAGTATTCTTGGCGATAAAACTCGTATGGAAATTCTGTCAAAAAACCCAGCCGCATTCATTCGTCCCTCTCCCTCCGGTGGGGCACTGGGCGGAACAGCCCTACGGACACGCGAATCAATATTGCTCTGCGAAGCAGCCGGGTTTGATGTCATCCTGGTTGAAACCGTAGGTGTTGGACAGTCGGAAGTTGCCGTTAAGGGAATGGTTGATTTTTTTCTGTTGCTGATACTGGCCGGTGCAGGTGATGCGCTGCAGGGAATTAAGCGGGGTATCATGGAAATGGCCGATGGGCTGGTGATTACCAAAGCCGATGGCGACAATAAAAAAAAATCGGCTGAAGCAAGGGCCGAATACCAGCAGGCACTTCAGCTTTTTCGTACCGAAGAATCCGGATGGGAACCTCCAGTACTGACTTGCTCAGCCCTGGAGCACACCGGTATGGAAGAAATCTGGAAAATGATTCTGTCTTATAAAGAAAAAACATCAAAAAACAATTTTTGGAAACTCAACCGGCAAAGACAATCGGTAAACTGGTTTCATGAGTATGTTCAGCAAGGGCTGATGGCAGAAATTCAACAGTCGCCCCGTATCGGTAAACTCATACGGAGGTTGGAACTTGAGGTGGTCCAAAATAACCAGTTGCCGGTGCTGGCAGGCGAAAAACTTCTTGCCGCATTCAGGCGCAAACTTTTATCCACTTAATGCTAAAATCATGCGCATTTGCTTTTTGCTCTGCTGCCTGCTTATTCTCTGCCGCTGCGAAAATCCTTCAGGTAACCAATCATCATCCGGTCAGTCATCAGACTCAATTAAGTATGCTTCCGGTTTTACGGTAAAATATGTTGATGAGGCCAAACTCGTTGAAGTACTGAACCCTTATCCCGGGGCAAAATCAGGCTACCGGTATCTGCTGGTTCAGCACGACAGGCCCGTTCCTGCAAACCCTTATAATGCGCGTATTATCCGGGTTCCGGTTAAACGGATTGTATGTACTTCAACAACGCATATTCCGTTATTGGATTATCTCGAAGAAACGGATGCGCTTACCGGATTTCCAACACTTGACTACATCAGTTCACAAAAGACCCGAAAGCGAATTGATGACGGTAAGATTTTGGATCTCGGTATCGATAAGGGCATGGATATTGAACGGTTGGCATTATTAAAACCCGATATGGTAATGGGGTATACCATGACAGCCGATATCGGGCAGTTTAAAAAAATTGAAGAAATGGGTATACCCGTAGTTATCAATGCCGAATACCTGGAAAAACATCCGCTGGGCCGGGCCGAGTGGATTAAGTTTATGGCCCTGTTTTTTAATAAAGAAAAGTTGGCCGATTCTGTTTTCAGGGCTATCGAACGAGAGTATCTTATAACACAGGATTTGGTTAAAACCGTAACCCTGAAACCTACCGTACTCAGCGGCATTCTTTACCGCGATGCGTGGTTTCTTCCGGGCGGTCAGAACTATGCAGCCCGGTTGCTCCGGGATGCGGGGTGCCGGTATCTGTGGGAAGCCGATTCGTCAAACGGTTTTCTTGAGCTCAGTTTTGAGTCAGTATATGCGCGGGCACAGCAAGCCGATTTATGGATTGGCGTTGCCTCGTTTACTGCGCTAAGTGAAATGGCAGCAGCCGATAACCGATACACTAAATTCAGCCCGTTTATTAACCGAAAGGTTTTTACATACAATGCACGCAAAGGGGCAAAAGGCGGGAGCGAATTTCTGGAATTGGGGTACCTGCGGCCGGATATTATTTTAAAAGATTTGGTGAAGATTGCCCATCCGGAGCTACTTCCCGATCATAAGTTGTATTTTCATGCTCAGCTTCAATAAAAAAGCCATTCCGAAAATCTATCAGAATGGCCTTAAATTTATCTAAGGAAACTACACCTTAATCTCAACATCCACCCCGCTGGGCAATTCCAGTTTCATCAGGGCATCAACCGTTTTAGCGCTGTTGGAATAGATATCAACCAACCGCTTAAAGGTGCACAACTGAAACTGTTCGCGTGATTTTTTGTTCACGTGGGGTGAGCGCAATACGGTAAATACTTCCCTCTCAGTAGGCAACGGAATAGGCCCGCTTACAACTGCCCCGGTGGCTTTTACCGCACGAACAATCTTCTCGGATGACTTATCAACGAGGTTGTGATCGTAGGATTTTAATTTGATTCGGATTTTCTGGTTCATAATCTAAACGTCTTTTAGATATTATTTTGCGGCAACAGCGCCTTTTACTTCATCAATTACTTTTTCAGCGAGGTTTTTCGGTACCGGTGCATAGTGCGAGAACGTGAGCGTAGCTGAAGCCCTGCCCGAAGTAATCGTTCGTAAATCGGTTACGTAACCAAATAGTTCAGCTAACGGAACATCAGCCTTAATAACCTGGGCACCAGCCCGGCTGTCCATGCCCTTCATTAAACCCCTTCGCCTGTTCAAATCACCGGTTACCGATCCGGTAAATTCATCGGGGGTTAATACTTCAACACTCATAATCGGCTCCAGCAACTGCGGATTGCACTTGGCGGCAGCTTCTTTAAAACCGATGCGAGCGGCCAGTTCAAACGAAAGGGAATCAGAGTCAACATCATGGTAGGAGCCGTGGAAGAGTTTCACCTTCATGGCGTCAATGGGGTAACCCGCCAGCGGACCATTCACCATAGCCTGGGCAAAGCCTTTTTCGACAGCCGGAATAAATTCACGTGGAATAACACCGCCCACAATGGCATTTTCAAACAGCAATCCTTCCTTACCATCATCGCGTGGCCCGATTTCAAACACGATATCAGCAAATTTACCGCGGCCACCGGTTTGCTTTTTGTACACTTCTTTATGCTCAACGGTGGTGGTAAGCGCTTCTTTATAGGCCACCTGCGGGGCCCCCTGGTTAATTTCAACCTTGAACTCCCGCTTTAACCGGTCAATAATAATTTCCAGGTGCAGTTCGCCCATCCCGCGCAAAATTGTCTGGCCGGTTTCCTGATCGGTATTCACACGCAGGGTCGGGTCTTCCTCAACGAGTTTAGAGATAGCCATACCCAGCCGATCCACATCGGCTTGTTTTTTGGGTTCAATGGCATAGCCGATAACCGGCTCGGGGAACACCATGGATTCGAGAACAACTTTGCGTTTTTCATCACAAAGCGTATCGCCTGTTTTAATGTCTTTAAAACCCACAACTGCTCCGATATCCCCTGCTGCCAACCGTTCAATCTGGTTCTGCTTGTTGGCGTGCATCTGGAACACGCGCGAAATCCTTTCTTTTTGTTCGGAACGTGTATTGTAGATGTACGAGCCTGACTCTAACACTCCGGAATAGGCCCGGATAAAGCACAAACGCCCTACAAACGGGTCGGTAGCAATTTTAAATGCAAGCGCTACAAAGGGTTCTTTCTCGTCAGGCTTAACCAATACTTCTTCGTTTGTGTCCGGATTGGTACCAACAATATTGTCTTTGTCCAACGGTGAGGGCAATAATTCCATCACATAATCCAGCATGGTTTGAACACCTTTGTTCTTGAACGATGAACCACACACCATTGGTACAATTTTCATACTGATGGTGGCCTCACGCAGAGCCTTTAAAATTTCTTCTTCGGTAATGGAGTTCGGATCGTTGAAGTACTTTTCAATCAGCGTTTCATCAACCTCGGCAACTGCTTCAAGCAGCTTCTCACGGTACTCTTTGGCTTCTTCCACCATGTCATCCGGAATCGGAACGACTTCGTAGGTCATTCCTTTATCTTCCACATTCCAAATGATACCCCGGTTATTGATAAGATCAACTACACCCCGGAAGTTTTCTTCTGTACCAATGGGTAATTGCAGCGGCACAGCTTTGCTGCCCAGTTTTTCCTTAACCTGCTTGCACACGTTAAGGAAGTCGGCTCCGGCACGGTCCATTTTGTTCACAAACCCGATACGGGCTACCTTATAGTTATCGGCCAGGCGCCAGTTCGTTTCCGACTGGGGCTCAACACCATCAACGGCACTGAACAAGAAAACGAGGCCGTCTAACACGCGCAGCGAGCGGTTCACCTCAACGGTAAAGTCAACGTGCCCGGGTGTATCAATAATATTTACGTGGTACTTATTACCGCGGTAATTCCAATAAACCGTAGTTGCTGCCGAAGTAATGGTAATACCACGCTCCTGCTCCTGGGCCATCCAGTCCATGGTGGCCGTTCCTTCGTGTACCTCGCCCAGCTTATAGTTAACGCCCGCATAATAGAGAATGCGTTCTGTTGTGGTTGTTTTACCGGCATCAATATGCGCAGCAATACCAATATTCCGAGTGTATTTTAAATCCCTTGCCATTTTCGCGAAATCGTGCTATTAAAACCTGAAATGTGAGAATGCCTTGTTGGCTTCGGCCATGCGGTGGGTATCGTCTTTCTTTTTTATGGCTGCGCCTTCACCCTTTGACGCAGCGATGATTTCACCGGCCAGTTTGTCCATCATGGTTTTTTCACCGCGCAGGCGGGCAAAATCAATCAACCACTTAATGCTCAGGTTAATTCTGCGCTCTGGCCGGATTTCAACAGGCACCTGAAACGTGGCCCCACCAACCCTGCGGCTTTTTACTTCCACCGAAGGCATTACATTATTCATGGCCCGCTTCCACACTTCCAAGCCACTTTCATTGGTCTTCTTTTCCACGATGTCGATGGCATCGTAGAAAATGGAATACGCCACACTTTTCTTACCCCGCTCCATCAGGTAGTTCACAAATTTGGTTACCAGGGTATCCTGAAATTTCGGATCAGGCAGGAGGTATCTCTTTTTCGGTTTTGATTTTCTCATGCGTACTTATTTTTTAGCAGCGGCAGCTCCCGCTTTAGGACGTTTAGCTCCATACTTCGACCGGCTTTGAAGGCGGCCATTAACACCGGCTGTATCCAACGCACCGCGGATAATGTGGTAACGTACTCCGGGCAAATCCTTTACACGGCCACCCCGGATGAGCACGATAGAGTGCTCCTGCAGGTTATGGCCTTCGCCAGGTATATAGGCGTTAACTTCTTTCTGATTGGTTAACCGCACACGCGCCACTTTGCGCATAGCGGAATTGGGTTTCTTGGGCGTTGTGGTGTACACACGTGTGCACACACCCCTGCGCTGCGGACATGAGTCAAGCGCGGGCGACTTTGACTTTGAGGTCAACTGCTTTCTTCCCTTGCGTACAAGTTGTTGAATGGTAGGCATTTGGTTTTATTCCGTTTTACCTTAAAAATTTGGACTGCAAAGGTATTATAAAGAAAGAAAGGATACAAAAACCTCTGTAAAAGATTTTCGTATCCTTTTTATGCGTTTTTGGACTGATTTAGGCCCTTTTATTCTCAAGCCTCGCCTATTGCTCCTCCGAAATTCATGGGGAATTTGGGCATCTCCGTGGTTTGTTTTATAGGCCCGAATGTATGCTCGTACTTATCGATATTATCACTTAAGGCGGCCAGCAGCCGTTTGGCATGTTCCGGTGTAATGATTACCCGCGATTTTACGCGGGCCTTCGGAACACCGGGCATTAACCGGATAAAGTCGATGACAAACTCGCTGTTGGAGTGGGCAATCATGGCCAGGTTAGAATAAACTCCTTCAGCCACCTCTTCGGATAACTCGATGTTTATCTGGTTCTGCGGTTGCTTGTCTTTCATTTCCTCAGCCATGATCTTTAAAAATTAATCCTGCAATTCCCTTTCCCGATCGCGCTCTTTGGTTTCCATCGATTTGGTAAACGCTTCGTACTCGTCCTTGTGCGTAACAATCATATCGCTAAACCTGCGCTGACCCGTTCCTGCCGGGATGAGGTGACCTACAATCACATTCTCCTTCATGCCCATCAACTGATCAGCTTTACCACGAATAGCTGCTTCGCTGAGCACTTTGGTGGTTTCCTGGAAGGAGGCCGCAGAAAGCCAGCTCTCGGTTTTTAACGAAGCTTGAGTGATACCCTGCAAAGTTGGCCTCGATACAGCCGCCAATGCATCGCGTACTTCAACAAGCCTCTGGTCTTTTCGCCTGAGTTGGGAGTTTTCATCACGCAAATCCCTTGCCGTAATAATTTGTCCTGGCTTGAAACGCTGAGAATCTCCTGCATCCACTACTACCTTCTTATCAAGAATTTTATCGTTCTCTTCGCGGAAGATGAATTTGTCAACGTATTCACCAGGCAGGAAGTTCGTGTCGCCCGGATCAAGTATCTCAACCTTCTGCATCATCTGGCTAACGATGGCTTCGATGTGCTTGTCGTTGATTTTCACACCCTGCAAACGATAGACTTCCTGAATCTCGTTTACCAGATATTCCTGAACAGCCGTAGGGCCTTTAATAGCAAGGATATCCGTGGGTGAAATCGATCCATCGGATAACGATTGCCCTGCTTTCACAAAATCATTATCCTGAACCAGAATATGCTTCGAAAGCGGCACCAAATAACGCTTCTGTACACCGTCACGTGATTCGATGAAGATTTCACGATTACCGCGCTTGATGCCTCCGTACGTTACTACTCCGTCAATTTCGCTAACCACAGCCGGGTTGGAAGGATTTCGCGCCTCGAACAATTCGGTTACACGCGGAAGCCCTCCGGTAATATCCCGAGATTTACCGATGGTGCGCGGAATCTTGGCCAATACCTGGCCGGCTTTAATTTTTTCACCTTGCTCTACAGCGAGGTGAGCACCCACCGGAATGTTATACGATTTAGTCTCTGCTTTACCTTTAACAATCACCGCGGGGTTCTTGGTCTTATCGCGGGTCTCGGTAATTACCTTTTCGCGGTGACCGGTTTGCTCGTCCGACTCTTCTTTGTACGTTACTCCTTCGATGATTGATTCGTACTCAATCTCACCATCAAATTCTGAAAGAATAACCGCATTGTACGGATCCCAATAGCATAACTCCTCACCTTTTTCCACGGACTGAGCTTCTTTTACTTTAAGAAATGCACCGTAAGGAACGTGGTTTGCAATAAGCACGCGCTTCCGTTCTTTATCCATAATCCGGATTTCGCCAGAGCGGGCCATTACTACCTGCACTTTGTTCCCTTCCCGATCGGTTGTTTCAATGGTGCGAATACCTTCAAACTCAACCACACCGGGGAATTTTGCTTTCAGGTTGGCATCAACAGCAATGTTGGATGCCGTACCACCCACGTGGAAGGTACGCAGGGTAAGTTGTGTACCCGGTTCACCGATTGATTGTGCAGCAATAACGCCAACGGCTTCTCCTACTTCTACCATCTTGCCGGTAGCCAGGTTACGGCCATAGCATTTGGCACATCCGCCCAGCCGCGACTCGCAGGTAAGCAGCGAGCGTATTTCAACTTCTTCAAGACTGGTTGCTTCAATGCGTTTGGCAATTTCATCGGTAATCTCGGCATTAGCAGGGCATATCAACTCATCTGTGAGCGGATCATAAATATCGTGCACGGTAACACGGCCTACAATGCGTTCAGACAAAGGCTCAACAATATCCTCATTGTCCTTAAGAGCAGTAACTTTCAGGCCTCGCAGGGTTCCGCAATCCTCTTCGGTGATGACAAGGTCATGCGCCACATCCACCAACCTGCGGGTAAGGTATCCGGCATCGGCTGTTTTCAATGCTGTATCGGCCAAACCTTTACGGGCACCGTGTGTGGAAATAAAGTATTCCAATACATCAAGGCCTTCCTTAAAGTTGGAGAGAATAGGGTTCTCGATAATGGAACCTACCGAACCAGCCAGGTTTTTCTGCGGCTTGGCCATAAGCCCACGCATGCCGCCAAGCTGGCGCACCTGCTCGCGCGAACCCCGTGCTCCGGAGTGCATCATCATGTAAATCGGGTTAAACCCTTGCTGATCATCTTCCAACTGGCGCATCAGCGTGTTGGTGAGCATGGTATTTGTGCGGGTCCAGATGTCGATTACCTGGTTATAGCGCTCGTTGTCGGTAATAAGTCCCATCATGTAATTATTCCATACCGCATCAACTTCCTTCTGCGCTTCGGTAACGTACTTTTCTTTCTCAGCCGGCACCTTCACATCGTTAAGACCCATGGAAAGCCCGCCTTTGTAGGCCATTTGGAAGCCCAAATCTTTAATGTCATCAAGGAATTTGGCTGTTTTAGACATACCCGAAACCTTGTACACATCAGCTATAATAGTCTGAAGTTTTTTCTTTGTCAGGAGTTCATCAACAAATCCAACTTCTTCAGGAACATATTGATTGAATAATACTCTGCCGGCTACGGTTTCAATTGTTTTAAACGATAGTTCGCCAGTATCTTTATCGCGCAGCTTAACACGCACTTTAATAAAAGCATGCTTAGACAATTTGCCTTCGTTGTGCGCAATAATTACCTCTTCGGCTGAAAAGAATTTTCTGCCTTCACCTAACACAGGTTTTTCGGGTGTACCTTTTCTTCCTTTAGTAAGGTAATACAGTCCCAATACCATGTCCTGCGAGGGTACCGTGATGGGTGCACCGTTAGCCGGGTTAAGGATGTTGTGTGAGGATAACATTAAAATAGAAGCCTCCAAAATAGCTTCATGTCCAAGCGGCACATGCACAGCCATTTGATCACCATCAAAGTCGGCATTAAAAGCTGTACATACCAGTGGATGCAATTGGATTGCTTTTCCTTCGATTAATTTAGGCTGGAACGCCTGGATACCCAACCGGTGCAACGTAGGGGCGCGGTTGAGCAGAACCGGATGTCCTTTCAGTACGTTTTCGAGAATATCCCAAATAACCGGGTCCTTGCGATCAACGATTTTCTTTGCCGACTTAACGGTTTTAACGATTCCTCGTTCAATGAGCTTGCGGATGATAAAGGGCTTGAACAGTTCGGCTGCCATATCTTTAGGCAAACCACATTCATGGAGTTTTAACTCAGGGCCCACCACAATAACCGATCGGCCGGAGTAATCCACACGCTTACCAAGCAGGTTTTGGCGGAACCGTCCTTGCTTTCCTTTGAGCATATCGCTCAATGATTTTAATGCGCGGTTTCCATCGGAACGCACCGCATTCACTTTGCGTGAATTATCAAACAGGGAGTCAACCGCTTCCTGGAGCATCCGCTTTTCGTTACGCAGAATCACTTCAGGGGCTTTGATGTCAATCAGTCGTTTGAGGCGGTTGTTCCGGATGATTACGCGCCTGTACAGATCGTTCAGGTCGGAGGTGGCAAAGCGGCCGCCATCCAGCGGTACGAGCGGACGAAGTTCGGGTGGAATGACCGGCACCATTTTAATTACCATCCACTCGGGCCTGTTTTCAACCCGTGTGTTCGCTTCGCGGAAAGCTTCAACCACTTTCAAACGTTTCAATGCTTCAGCCTTACGTTGCTGCGAGGTGTCGGTAGCTGCCTGGTGGCGAAGGTCATACGAGAGCGTATCCAAATCAAGGCGCGAAAGCAGCATTTCCAACGCTTCGGCACCCATTTTTGCGATGAATTTCTTTGGATCGTTGTCGTCAAGCAGTTGGTTTTCGCGTGGAAGTTTGTCAACAATATCCAGGTACTCTTCTTCGGTGAGGAAATCCATCTTGTTTATGCCATCTTCCTCTTTAATACCGGGCTGAATTACCACATAGCGTTCGTAGTAAATAATCTGATCGAGTTTCTTGGTGGCCAGGCCGAGCAGGTAACCAATTTTGTTTGGTAAAGAACGGAAATACCAGATGTGCGCTACGGGCACCACCAGTTCAATGTGGCCCATGCGTTCGCGCCTTACCTTCTTTTCGGTAACCTCAACACCGCACCGATCGCAAATGATGCCTTTATACCGGATGCGCTTGTATTTTCCGCAATGACATTCCCAATCCTTTACCGGGCCGAAAATCCGTTCGCAGAACAACCCCCCCATTTCGGGTTTGTAGGTCCGGTAGTTAATGGTTTCCGGCTGGGTAACTTCACCATGTGAGCTTTCCAGAATCGATTCCGGGGAAGCCAGGCTGATGGTAATCTTTGAGAAGTCGTTGTTAATTTTTTTATTCTTTCTGAAAGACATGCTAAAAGTAGTTTTCAGTTAAAAGTTCATTTTCAAAACCGGCATTAATCCATGGTGATCTCCAGTGCAAGACCGCGCAATTCGTGCACGAGTACGTTAAACGACTCGGGGATATTCGGTTTGCGCATGGGTTCACCTTTTACAATCGACTCGTACGCCTTGGCACGACCCACCACATCGTCTGATTTAATGGTGAGTATCTCCTGAAGGATGTGCGAGGCACCAAATGCTTCAATAGCCCACACCTCCATTTCGCCAAAGCGCTGACCGCCAAACTGGGCTTTACCACCCAACGGTTGCTGCGTAATAAGCGAGTAGGGCCCAATGGAGCGTGCGTGCATCTTGTCATCAACCAGGTGGCCGAGTTTAAGCATATAGGCCACACCCACGGTAACGGGCTGATCGAACTTATCTCCGGTCAATCCATCGTACAGGTAGGTTCTTCCAAAGTCGGGCAACCCGGCTTCTTTCAGTTCATGCTGCACTTCTTCAAGGGTTGCACCGTCAAAAATCGGGGTAGCATACTTCCGGCCCAATTTAAGACCGGCCCATCCCAGCACGGCTTCGTAAAGTTGTCCCAGGTTCATACGCGAAGGTACACCCAGCGGATTCAGGCAAATATCAACCGGTGTTCCGTCTTCCAGAAATGGCATATCTTCTTCGCGAACAATTTTTGCCACAACACCTTTGTTTCCGTGTCGACCGGCCATTTTATCGCCCACTTTAAGTTTGCGCTTTTTGGCAACGTAAACTTTTGCGAGCTGAACGATGCCGGTGGGCAACTCATCTCCTACTTCCAGTGTAAATCGCTCGCGTTTAAATTCACCGGCATAAGTATTTCGCTTCACCAGGTAGTTTTTAACTAATTCGGCTACCAATTCGTTGGTATGGTCATCACTGGTCCAGTTATCAAGCGAAACATCGCTAATCAGGTTAACCTCTTCGGGAACCGCATAATTACTTTCGTCACGATAGATATTCTTATCGGGGAAGAGGTTGCTCTCGATTACTTTGGTAGTAAATTTTACTCCTTTAGAAATCAACTCATCGCCAAATTTATGACGTACTCCGTTGCTGGTTTTACCGCTTAACAGGGTAGTCAGTTTTTTAATAACCTCAGCACGCAAATCCGATAGCTGTTTGCTGTACCGTGATTTCAGTGCATCCAGTTCTTTCTTCGATTTATTGCGAACATCTTTATCGCGTTTGGGGCGAGAGAATAATTTGGTGTCAATAACCACACCTTTAAGTGATGGCGGTGCCTTAAGCGAAGCATCTTTTACATCGCCAGCCTTATCGCCAAAGATGGCGCGCAGCAGTTTTTCTTCGGGTGTAGGGTCTGTTTCACCTTTTGGTGTAATCTTTCCGATTAGGATGTCACCCTCTTTTACTTCGGCACCAACCCGGATGATACCGTTTTCATCAAGGTGTTTAACGGCCTCTTCGCTTACGTTCGGAATTTCAGAAGTAAGTTCTTCTTCACCGCGCTTGGTGTCGCGAACTTCCAATTCAAATTCTTCAATATGAATGGAAGTGTAGATGTCATCGCGCACCACTTTTTCAGAGATAACGATAGCATCTTCGAAGTTGTAACCTTGCCACGGCATGTAGGCCACCAACAGGTTCCGGCCCAGAGCAAGTTCACCCGCACTGGTAGCGTAACCTTCAACGAGCGGCTGGCCTTTTGCAACCCGTTCGCCTTTCTTCACAAGCGGGGTATGATTGATGCAGGTATCCTGGTTGGTTCTGCGGAATTTCACCAGGTTATAGGTTTTAACTTCGGTATCGAAGTTAACGAGGCGTTGTTCTTCGGTAAGGTCGTAGCGGATAACAATTTTACGGGCATCAACAAACTCAACAACACCGTCACCTTCGGCTGTAATCAATGCGCGCGAATCCAGGGCAATGCGACCTTCCAGGCCGGTACCCACAATGGGTGTTTCGGGCCGCACGAGCGGAACTGCCTGCCGTTGCATGTTTGAGCCCATGAGTGCACGGTTGGCATCATCGTGTTCCAGGAACGGAATCATGGAAGCAGCCACCGACACAATCTGGTTCGGGGCAATGTCCATAAACCTCACTTCCTTCGGCTCAACCACAGGGAAATCGCCTTCAAAGCGGGCCTTTACCTTTTCATCTACAAACTCACCATTCTGTTTCAGCTTTGCATTGGCCTGGGCAATGTTGTGCGTATCCTCTTCTTCGGCAGTCAAGAACACAAGTTCTTTGGTCTTTACCTTACCGTTTTCAACTTTCCGGTAAGGAGTTTCAATAAAGCCCATCTTGTTCACTTTAGCGTGAACGCAGAGGGATGAAATAAGACCGATGTTCGGACCTTCGGGTGTTTCAATTGTACACAAGCGGCCGTAGTGGGTATAATGTACGTCACGGACTTCGAAGCCTGCGCGTTCGCGCGAAAGACCACCCGGCCCCAAAGCCGACATTCTGCGCTTGTGCGTAATTTCCGCCAGCGGATTGGTCTGATCCATAAATTGCGAAAGCTGGTTCGTACCGAAAAACGAATTGATAACAGACGACAGCGTGCGTGCATTAATCAGGTCAACCGGCTTGAAGTCTTCGTTATCACGCACATTCATGCGTTCTTTAATGGTGCGGGCCATACGGGCAAGACCAACACCAAACTGTGAATAAAGTTGTTCGCCTACTGTTCTTACCCTGCGGTTACTCAGGTGGTCGATATCATCAACCACAGCTTTTGAGTTTATCAGCCCGATCAGGTACTTCACAATCAGAATGATATCGTCCTTGGTGAGTACGCGCTGATCGTAACCCAAATCAAGTCCCAATTTTTTGTTGATTCGATAACGGCCTACTTCGCCAAGGTCATACCGCTTTTCGCTGAAGAACAAACTGTTAATGATATCACGGGCTGTTTGTTCATCAGGAGCCTCGGTGTTTCTGAGCTGGCGATAGATTTGTTCCACCGCTTCTTTCTCCGAGTTGGAGTTATCCTTAGCCAGCGTATTGAAGATGATTGTATAATCGGCCACGTTCACATCATCGCGATGCAGGATGATGGACTTCACACCGGATTCTAGAATGGTTTCAATATCTTCCGGTGTAAGCACATGGTCGCGCTCAAGCAATACTTCGTTCCGGTCGATGGAAACCACTTCACCGGTATCTTCGTCAACAAAGTCTTCCGTCCAGGTGCGCAAAACACGGGCGGCCAGTTTGCGGCCGGCTACTTTCTTCAGGGTGTTTTTGTTGGCCTCCACTTCTTCGGAAAGGCCGAACAAATCGAGAATATCTTTATCGGTTCCATAACCAATTGCGCGAAGCAAAGTGGTTACGGGGAACTTTTTCTTACGGTCGATATAAGCGTACATTACCGCGTTAACATCGGTAGCAAACTCTATCCACGATCCTTTGAACGGGATAATCCGGGCGGAGTACAGTTTGGTACCGTTGGTGTGCTTGCTCATGGCAAAGAACACACCCGGTGAACGGTGCAACTGCGAAACGATTACCCGCTCAGCACCATTAATAACAAATGAGCCCTTTTCCGTCATGTAAGGGATATTGCCCAGAAACACTTCCTGTTCAATGGTTTCAAAATCTTCATTATCCTCATCGTTGCAGGTGAGGCGCAGTTTGGCTTTCAGCGGAACCGAGAAAGTTAATCCGCGGTCTATACACTCATCCACATTATACTTTGGCGGATCGATGGTGTAGTCAACGAATTCGAGCACAAAGTTTTCGCGCGAATCGGATATGGGGAAGTTTTCTGCAAAAACTTTATACAAGCCTTCGTTCTGCCGTTTTTCGGCAGGGGTATCTATTTGTAAAAAATCTTTAAACGACTGGAGTTGTACATCCAGAAAATCAGGGTAGTCGATTACCTTTTCAATTTTAGAAAAGTCGATTCTACCATTGCTATTTTTCTTTGCCAAGGTGTTAACGTTTAATGTTCAAGTCCCGGACGGTTTTGTGGCG
The DNA here is from genome assembly GCA_015180985.1 of Flammeovirgaceae bacterium. NCBI lineage: Bacteria > Pseudomonadati > Bacteroidota > Cytophagia > Cytophagales > Flammeovirgaceae > Flammeovirgaceae bacterium. Next base: position 1,426,339 of record CP054185.1, on the reverse strand, counting down.
GGTAACAGGCCACGTATAAACAGGAATAGACCTCACTCCGGCTTGCAACCGGGGCGAGGTCTGAACCTTACTTTTCAGACGGTACCCAGCGTCTTCAAGAAGTTACTTCAACTCAACTTCGGCACCAGCCTCAACGAGTTGCTTCTTCAGGTTTTCGGCTTCGTCTTTCGGTAATCCTTCTTTTATGGTTTTCGGTGCACCGTCTACCACATCTTTAGCTTCTTTCAGGCCAAGACCGGTAAGTTCTTTCACCAGCTTTACGATTTGAAGTTTGTTGGCACCGGGGGCTTTTAACACAACATCGAAGTTGGTTTTTTCAGCAGCAGGAGCGCCAGCGCCACCACCGGCAGCAGGGCCTGCAACTGCAACCGCTGCAGCGGCCGGTTCAATGCCATAGGTTTCCTTCAGGTAGGATGCCAGTTCGTTTACTTCTTTTACGGTGAGTTCAACAAGTTGATCTCCGAGTGATTTAATGTCCGCCATGTTAACTTTAGATTTAAAATTTTTGATTCAACAATTATTTACCACGTGTTTCTAATGCTTTAACCAGCCCGGCTACCTTATGCTCGCCACTTAACAGAGCCGAGATAACGTTCTTAGCCGGAGATTGCAGCAATGAAATGATTTCGCCAATGAGCTCGTTTTTACTCTTGAGCTCAGCCAGCGTATTCAGGTTTTCATCCCCGATGAAAAAATCGGAGTCGATGGAGGCCGCTTTTAAAACCGGTTTGCCTTCCAGCTTTTTTCTGAACTCCTTAATGACTTTTGCCGGGGTGTTGCCAGCTTCTTTGGAGAAGATGACCCCCGAAAAACCATGGAGCACTTTAAAAAGCGGAGAGTAATCCACTCCTTCGCGTCTTTCGAGTGCCTTGCGAATAAGCGTGTTTTTATACACGCCATATTCAATGCCGCTCTTGAAACACATTCTACGGAATAAGTTTACCTGCTCAACGGTTAACCCGCCTGCATCGGTAAGGTAGAAGTGTGAGTGGGCCGCAAACTTCTTTTCAAGCTCCTCAATGATCTGTGCTTTTTCTTCTCTGGTCATGTTACAGTTTTCTTAAATACCAGCAATTGTACTCGTGTCAATCCGAATACCCGGACTCATCGTTGACGAGATGCTGATACTTTTGAAGTAGGCACCTTTCGCGGATGCGGGTTTCAGTTTGGCAATCGTCTGGATCATTTCCAGGGCGTTATCCCTGATTTTTTCAGCCGGGAAGGAAGCTTTCCCGATGCTGACGTGAATGATTCCAGCCTTATCTATTTTGAAATCGATTTTACCGGCCTTTACTTCTTTGACGGCTTTACCGACTTCGAGCGTAACAGTTCCTGATTTGGGGTTGGGCATTAAGCCGCGGGGGCCTAACACCTTGCCAAGTTTACCTACCTTGGCCATTACGGTGGGAGTACAGATGATCACATCGATATCCGTCCAGCCGCCTTCAATTTTCTGGATGTAATCGTCAAGACCAACATGGTCAGCCCCGGCATCTTTTGCTTCCTGAACCTTATCAGGCGTGCAAAGTACCAGTACGCGGACGGTCTTGCCGATGCCGTGCGGCAGTGACACTACTCCGCGAACCATCTGGTCGGATTTTTTCGGATCCACGCCCAGGCGAACATCCAGATCAACGGAGGCATCGAACTTGGTGAAGGTAATTTCCTTCAGCATTTTTGAAGCATCCTCCAGCGAATATTCCTTTTCGAGGTTATACTTGCCAATTACGGCTTTTCTGTTTTTTGATATACGTGCCATGACTTTTTAAGTAACCGTCAACCAAGTTTTAGTTTTTCCACGGAGGTGTTCCTGATACAGTAACACCCATACTGCGGGCCGTACCGGCAATCATTTTCATTGCCGATTCAATTTTAAAAGCGTTCAGATCGGGCATTTTTGTTTCGGCTATTTTTTTTACCTGGTCCCAGGTAATGGAGCCGATTTTGTTCCTGTTTGGTTCAGCGGAACCTTTCTGCTTTTTCATGGCCTCCAGAATGAGGTTAGCAGCCGGAGGTGTTTTGATGACGAAGTCAAACGACTTATCATTGTAGATGGTAATCAGCACCGGCAATAACTGTCCGGGTTTGTCCTGTGTACGCGCATTAAACTGTTTGCAAAAATCCATGATGTTTAGACCCTTGCTACCCAAAGCCGGACCGATTGGTGGTGACGGATTGGCCGCGCCTCCTTTTACCTGTAATTTCAAATACCCTGTTACTTCCTTTGCCATATCTGTGTTCTTAATCTAATTTCTCAACCTGCATGTAATTCAATTCCACCGGTGTATTGCGGCCGAATATTTTTACCATCACATTCAGTTTCTTTTTCTCTTCAAATATCTCTTCAACTGTGCCGGTAAACCCGCTGAAAGGTCCATCCATTACTTTAACCGACTCGCCTTTGATAAACGGGGTTTCCAGTTTTTCATCAAACGTGTCTATCTCGTCAACCTTTCCTAAAATGCGGTTTACTTCGGATTGCCGGAGCGGAACCGGATCTTTTGAGGACCCCGTACCATTGCTGCCTAAAAAACCAATAACACCCGGGATGTTGTTTACCGAGTGAAATGCCTCTCCATGCGACAAGTCGGCTGAAATCAGCACATAACCCGGAAAGAAATTTCTCTCCCGTACGCGCTTTTTACCGCCACGCATTTCGTACACTTTTTCCGAAGGGATTAACACCTGCGGGATATACTCCCTTAGTTTTTCCCGTTCAATCTCGTTTTCCAGGTAGGTCTTAACCTTTTTTTCCTGGCCGCTGATTACCCGAAGAACATACCACTTTAACTCGCCCATCACCGCTGCCATTTAAAATTCACGGTAAAACCACTCTAACCCCGTTTTAAAAACCCAATCAATACCGCCAATTACAAGCGCAAAAATGGTGGAAGCAACCAGCACCAGGATGGCACTGCCCTGCAACTCCTTATAGCTTGACCATGAAACCTTGTTTTTGATTTCATCCCAGGACTCTGCGATATAGGTGGTAAGTTTTTGCATGACTAAGGCCTTTCGCGTTTTATTGTTCTGACCGGGTTTAACCCGGAATTTACTTTGCACGGGTGGAGAGACTCGAATGCTGATGCTCCGATCAGCATCCTGACCAACCGTTGTAACGGCTTGTCAGGACTCCCAGGCTTTCCACCTGAATTACCTTCGCACGGGTGGAGAGACTCGAACTCCCAGCCTGCGGTTTTGGAGACCGCTGCTCTGCCAATTGAGCTACACCCGTAAAAAAACCGGCTTTAACCCCAGAGCTTGCAGACTCACAACCTCTTGAGAAACACCAGATTACACCATCAAACCTCGCGAAACCCAAAAGGACTGCAAAGGTAGAAAGAGTAATGTATAAAACAAAGGCGCTTCTTAAAAATTCAGAAACGCCTTTCCATGCCCCTTGGTAATTGGGCTAACCTGTTGATTTACTGTTTAGTCGAGGATTTCAGTTACCTGACCGGAACCTACCGTACGACCACCCTCGCGGATAGCGAAACGGAGTCCCTTTTCCATAGCGATTTTGTTGATCAATTCAACCTCAATGGAAATGTTATCGCCAGGCATAACCATTTCAACACCGGCAGGGAGTTTAATCTCACCGGTAACATCGGTAGTGCGGAAATAGAACTGCGGACGATACTTGTTAAAGAACGGGGTATGACGGCCGCCTTCTTCTTTAGACAGAACGTAAACTTCGGCTTTAAATTTAGCGTGCGGAGTTACGGAACCGGGTTTGCAAATAACCATACCCCTGCGGATTTGGTCTTTTTCAATACCACGGAGCAACAACCCTACGTTGTCACCGGCTTCGCCTCTGTCAAGAATCTTGCGGAACATCTCCACACCGGTAATAACTGACGAAAGGTTTTCGGCACCCATGCCGAGAATCTGAACGGCATCACCGGTTTTGATAACACCGCGCTCAATACGCCCGGTGGCTACCGTACCCCGACCGGTAATTGAGAAGACGTCTTCAACCGGCATCAGGAAGTCCTTGTCAATCAACCGAACCGGCAGCGGGATGTACTCATCAACCGCATTCATCAGTTCTTCAATTTTTTCAACCCACTTCGGCTCGCCATTCAGTCCGCCAAGGGCCGAACCACGGATTACAGGAATTTTGTCGCCAGGGAAATCATAGGAAGAAAGCAATTCGCGTACTTCCATTTCAACCAGGTCAAGTAATTCAGGGTCATCTACAAGGTCGACCTTGTTCATAAATACTACCAGGGCAGGTACACCTACCTGGCGGGCCAGCAGGATGTGCTCGCGGGTTTGAGGCATGGGACCATCGGTGGCGGCCACTACAAGAATGGCACCGTCCATCTGCGCGGCACCGGTAACCATGTTCTTTACATAGTCAGCGTGACCGGGACAGTCAACGTGTGCGTAGTGACGCTTTTCAGTCTGATACTCAACGTGTGAGGTGTTGATGGTAATTCCACGCTCTTTTTCTTCGGGAGCGTTGTCAATAGAAGAGAAGTCGCGCTCAGCAGCGAGACCTTTCTTCGCGAGCACTTTGGTGATAGCCGCAGTAAGGGTTGTTTTACCGTGGTCAACGTGACCGATGGTACCAACGTTTACGTGGGGTTTCGAACGATCAAATGTTTCTTTAGCCATTGTTGAAAATCCAGTTTAAAGTGTATAAATCAATTTAAGTTGTTACAAATCAATATTACCTCTTAACTTATTAAGAAGCACACACCCTAAACATGGTAAGCCTGTCGAATAAGGGTTTATTCGGAAAACCAAACATTTCCGTTACCGGTGTTCGCTACGCACCCGGAAATAACATGGTTTTACTATCAATCAATAATTTTTACGTGAATCACGGCTTGATTCACTTCGGCATCCGAATGCATCATATACCTGAGCTGTTGAAGGGAATTGAACCCTCGACCTCTTCCTTACCAAGGAAGTGCTCTACCCCTGAGCTACAACAGCATACTGGCCGTTAGTTGTTGGTTGTTAATCGCTTGTTCTCTAACAACCAACAACCGGTAACTAACAACTGAACTCAGAGCGGGAGACGAGGCTCGAACCCGCGACCTGCAGCTTGGAAGGCTGCCGCTCTACCAACTGAGCTACTCCCGCCTGTTTTCTCCTCATTTATTAAGAGAACTTCTCTGCCATCTTGAGGCTCATTTTAACTGAGCTATGCAGACGAAGGCGAAGCCTTGTCTGCATCCAGACTTGCACAGCAACGTCTGGACTCCCGCGTTTCAATTGACGCTTTAGATTGCAGAACTCAGAGTTTTCCAAAGCCTACAATCGTCACTCACAATTGGGTGGGGGAACTAGGATTCGAACCTAGGAAGTCATAAGACAACAGATTTACAGTCTGTCCCAGTTGGCCGCTTTGGTATTCCCCCAGTTTCAGTTTGGAAATCGGGGCCATCTCATGCCATTTGCCAATCCCCAAAGTATGCCGATGAACGCCTTTTAAAACCTCGCTTTATGCACCTGAAATCAGGTTTTTTAAAATGAGGAGTGCAAAATTATACGGTTTTTTGGTTTCGTCAAACATTTTAAGGAACGCTCCTGAACGGACAGGTGCGTTACAGTATAACAATGTCGTTTACGACCTGCTTTCCAAAGCGTTCCTGAAATAATGCCAGAATTTTGCCCTTATGAAGAATGAAATCGTTTTTCATGGAGGGTGTATTGAACTCAACATAAAGTATCCTGTTTCGGATAAATACTTTTTTGGTACGGTTGGCGATAGGGGTTCCGACTAGGTCTTGCCAGGAGGCAATAATGGTGGCCTCATCAAATTTTGTTTCCAGGCGATAGGAATTCAGTAAGCCCCGGATAGCCTCAGCGATAGACTGCGTATTGCCTTTATTTCGTTTATCACCCATGTTTACCTGCTGATAACTCCCCGGTTTACGTTAAAGATATCATATTCTGATTGCAAATGTTTAAAAAGGGTTGATGCCCGATCGACAGCAGCATCTGTAATAAAAAGCTGACCGGTTTGGTGTGACGACACCCGCTCCAATACATGCTTCATACGAACATCATCCAGCTTATCCATAATATCATCCACCAACAGAATGGAATAAAAGCCTTTATACCGGTTGAGCCACTCTAGCTGGGCCAGTTTAAGAGCAACCAAAAATGACTTTTGCTGACCCTGCGAACCCAGTTTCTTTAACTCGCCATGTGCGAACTTAAATTCAAAATCATCGCGGTGAATACCCACGTGGGTTCGTTGCAGGGCCAGGTCGCGCTGCAGGCTTCTTTCCAATGCCTGCACATAATCTGCATTGGCAACGGCTGTGTGATAATTCACTGCTGCTCCCTCTTCACCTCCGGCAACAAAGGAGTAAGCAGCATCAAAAAACGGTTTAAACTCTTGTATAAATTGTTTTCGCCTGTCTGCAATCGGTACACCGGTATTCACCAACTGCTCATCGTACGATTGCAACAACTGCAAATCCTGAAATTTTCGCTCTGCAAAGAGCGTCAAAAGGCTGTTGCGTTGCTTCAACACTTTATTGTAAGTAACCAGCCTATTCAGGTAAGCCGTATCAACCTGCGAAATGATGCTGTCAAAAAATTTCCTTCGCGTTTCGCTTCCATCGCGAACAAGGTCAATATCCGTGGGGGCTATCACCACTACCGGAAATCTTCCAACGTGTTCACTCAGTTTTTCATATTCCTTACCGTTAATGCTGAATATTTTTTTGACGCCCGGTTGCACCTGACAGGCCACCTCATGGCAGTTATCAGTCATACTAAAACTACCCTGAACGGAAAAATAACTGGCCCCGTAACGCAAAAGTTGGTTATCCGGAACACCCAGAAAACTACGGGTGGAAGATAAATAATGAATAGCCTCCAGCAGGCTGGTTTTTCCGCTACCATTTAATCCAACCAGGCAGGTAATTTTTGATGGAAATTCCAGGTTGGCCTCCTCATAGTTTCTGAAATTACTAAGCCGCAGGTTGGTAAGTTGCACGATTAACTGAATTACTTTGGCGTTTGCCGTTTGGGCGATTATTTTCGCAGTTCCTATCAAAAATAGAGATATGGCAACGACAACCAAAGCTACCAAAAGTGAGCCTTCCAAAACCGGTAAAACGGAGTTCTCAAAGGAAACCTACCTGTTCTGGTTTGAAAGCATGTTGCTGATGCGCAGGTTCGAAGAAAAGGCAGGCCAGCTTTATGGTATGCAAAAGATAAAAGGCTTTTGTCATCTATATATAGGTCAGGAAGCCTGCGCAGCCGGAGCAGCCACGGCTCTTACGAAAGGCGACAAGTGGATTACCGCCTACCGCGACCACGCGCATCCGCTGGCACTGGGTACAAGCCCCAATGCAGTAATGGCCGAATTGTATGGCAAAGCAACGGGATGTTCCAAAGGTAAGGGCGGCTCCATGCATATTTTTGATAAAGCGGTAAACTTTATGGGAGGCCACGGGATTGTTGGGGGACAAATACCCCTGGGTGCCGGAATAGCTTTGGCCGAGAAATACAACAAAACGGGTAATGTATGTATTTGCTATATGGGCGATGGTGCAGTAAGGCAAGGGGCTTTTCATGAAGCACTTAACCTGGCCATGTTGTGGAAACTGCCGGTAATTTTTGTGATTGAAAACAACGGCTATGCCATGGGCACTTCCGTAAAGCGAACCTCCAACGTACATGAACTTTACACACTGGGTGAAGCGTACGACATGCCCTCTGAACCGGTGGATGCCATGCGGGTTGAAGATGTACATCACGCTGTTGCGAAAGCCGCCATACGTGCACGCACAGGCGATGGACCCACCTTACTTGAATTCAGAACCTATCGCTATAAAGGCCACTCCATGTCGGACCCACAGAAGTACCGTACCAAAGAAGAAGTGGAACAATACAAACAGCGCGATCCCATTGAAGTAGTAAGGAAAACCATTTTAGCTAACAAAATGGCCAACGAAAAAGAACTCGAAGAAATCGAGAACCGTGTAAATGCCCAGGTTGAGGAAAGTGTTCGATTTGCAGAAGAATCAGAATTTCCTGATCCGGCCGAAGCGCTAACTGACATCTATGCCGAACCCGGTTATCCCTTCATTACCGACTAACCTGTTTTTGTTAAATATCGGGTTATTAGTAGTTTTGCGCCCCGCCCCGAGCGGGGCTAATTTTTTACCATGAGCAAGAAATTACCCAATCAAAACGAATTACTGGAGAACCCTGAAGCACTTGCCGAAAAATTGGAAAGCGCTGAAACCTGGATGGAGCGCCACCCCAAACTGGTGGGTGGAATTGCCCTTGCTATAGCCTTGGTGGTTGTAGGGTACTTTGGCTTTACCTACTACAAAGACAGTCTTGAAGCCGAAGCACAGAAGGAGATGTTCCAGGCCATTTATTACTTCGAGGCCGACAGCCTGAACCTGGCTCTGAATGGCGATGGCAATAACCTGGGCTTTATTGATATAATTGATGAATACGGCATTACCGATGCCGCCAACCTGGCCCATTTTTATGCCGGAGTTAGTTTTTTGAAGCAGGGGAAATTCGAAGCGGCACGCCTGTACCTAAGTGATTTCAGCTCAAAGGATTTGCTCATCCAGGCACGGGCCTACAGCCTGATTGGCGATGCGTACATGGAGGAGCAAAACTACAAGGACGCTGCACGCTATTATGAGAAAGCGGCCAGCTACAGGCCGAATAAATATTTCACGCCAGCCTACCTGATGAAAGCAGCACTGGCCTTTGAAAAATCGGAGCAGCGCGAAAAAGCCATTAAGGCCTATAATGAGGTAATAACCAAATACTGGGAATCAGCCGAGTACCAAAACGCGCGCAAACTGAAAGCCCGACTGGAGACAAACTCATAAATAAAATTTGATTTACCTTGCAGGGGATAGCGCAAGCTATCCTTTTTAATTTCATACCTATGGCCGGCAGTTTACGAAGCGGTAAAGTATTAACCAACCGTGATATTAAAAGTAAAAAATTCGCCCTTGTTGTAAGCGAATGGAATGAAGAAATTACCGAGGCGTTATATGCCGCTGCATCGGCCAGTCTGCAAGCTCATGGCGTGAAGCAAAAAAATATAGTAAGGCAAAATGTTCCGGGTAGTTTTGAATTATCGCTGGGTGCCTTGCGGATGGCTGAGCGAAAAGACATCCATGCCGTGATTTGCCTGGGCTGTGTGATACAAGGAGAAACCCCACACTTTAATTATATCTGCCAGGCCGTAGCCTATGGTTTAACCGAAGTGAGCCTTAAAACCCGGAAGCCGGTTGTTTTTGGGGTTTTAACAACCCTGAACAAACAACAGGCCTACGACCGGGCCGGAGGAAAATACGGCAACAAAGGTGAAGAAGCCGCCCTTACGGCACTAAAAATGGTCCATTAGCCACGTTCGACCACTTCAAAACTTGATTGCGCCAGCTTTTGCAGGGCTTCAACAGGATTACGCGATTCCAGGCGCTTGTACACGCTTTTTAATCTCGTTTCAATTTCCTTCTGGGTTACGCCCTCCTGGGCGGCAAGGACTTCCAGTTTGGCGCCATCGGCTACATACCGCAGCAGGCGCAACTCGGCAGTGGTAAAAGTCAGGCTCATAGGTCTTGTGGCTAATTGGCTAGTTTGCATGACTTAGTGTATAAAAAGGCCGGAGGTAACCTATAGGAAGTCAAAAAAATATCAAAGAAAAACAGCCGGGGGCGGGTGCGTACGCACCGCCCCTGGCTAAATTAAATCTAAAATATTAACATGAATCACATGTTCTTCACTACCTCCTGCGCAAACTCCGAACACTTCAGCAGGGTGGCGCCATCCATCAGCCGGTGGAAATCGTAGGTTACCCGCTTGGAGGAGATGGCTTTTTCGAGCCCTTTATTAATCAGGTCGGCCGCTTCCTGCCAGCCCATGTACTCCAGCATCATCACACCTGAAAGAATCACGGAGCCGGGGTTTACTTTATCCTGACCGGCATATTTGGGCGCTGTGCCATGCGTAGCTTCAAAGATGGCATGACCGGTGATGTAGTTGATGTTAGCTCCAGGCGCAATGCCAATACCGCCTACCTGCGCAGCTAATGCATCGCTGAGATAATCACCGTTCAGGTTTAAGGTAGCAATCACTTCAAAATCTTCCGGGCGGGTTAACACTTGTTGCAAAGTGATGTCGGCAATGGAATCTTTGATGATGATTTTACCGGCTGCGATGGCTGCCTTCTGCTCGGCATTGGCTGCTTCCTCTCCTTTTTCCTTTTTGGTTTTTTCCCACCGTTTCCAGGTGTACACTTTATCGCCAAAGTATTCTTCGGCAATGGCATAACCCCACTCCATAAAGGCACCTTCGGTAAACTTCATAATGTTGCCCTTGTGTACCAGCGTAACCGATTTACGGTTAAACTTAACGGCATACGCAATGGCGCTATGAATCAACCGCACGCTTCCGCTCCAGCTTACCGGCTTAATACCGATGCCCACATTCACGTCTGTCTTCACACTGGGGGCGCCCACCATTTTCCAGAAGGTCTCTGATTTTTCTTTCGTATTGAACCGTATCTTGTTGTATTCCTTCGGGAACTCTTTTGCCAGAAAATCCAATATTTTCTGAGCTTCGGGTGTGCCGGCACCAAATTCAATACCGGCATAAATATCTTCGGTATTCTCGCGGAAGATGACCATGTTTACCGCGCCCGGATTTTTTACAGGCGATGGCACACCCTGGTACCAACGCACCGGCCTGAGGCACACATACAAGTCCAGTATCTGCCGTAGGGCAACGTTAAGGGAGCGGATGCCACCACCCACCGGTGTGGTAAGTGGGCCTTTTATGCCCACCAGGTAATCCCTAAAGGCATCCAGGGTTTCATCGGGCAGCCAGTTGCCTACTTTATTAAACGACTTTTCACCCGCCAGTACTTCCTTCCAGTTGATTTTGCGTTTGCCCCCATAGGCTTTTTCTACCGCTTTATCAAAAACCAGTTGTGCGGCCGGCCATATATCCACCCCGGTTCCATCGCCTTCGATGTAAGGTATGGTCGGGTTATCCGGAACATTCAGCATCCCGTTATGGATAGTAATCTTTTGATCGCTCATGTTTAATTTGGTTTAAATGGTATTTGTTAAAGCCCTGAAATTAAAAAAATACAGCTATAATGAATAATTTAGGCGTAAGCGAACGTTTTCTCTGGAACTATGAAATCAATCCCAACTTCCGTGCTGATACTCCTGTTGCTTAGCCTGCAATCTTTTGCTCCTGAATCGATTTCATTGAAAACCTGTCTTAACGATGAAGAACAACGGCTTTATGATATGATTATGGAATACCGCGCTGCGAAAGGACTGAATTCCATACCGCTGTCGCCTAAACTTACCCGTGTAGCTCAACTCCATGCAAAGGATTTGGCCGAGCACTACGACCCAAATAATCAGCGGTGTAATCTTCACAGTTGGTCGAAAAACGGAAAGTGGACAGCCTGCTGCTACACCGATGATCATAAACAGGCCCGGTGCATGTGGGACAAGCCGAAAGAAATTGCCGGTTACCCGGGTAACGGCTATGAGATTTCCTATTTCAGCACCGCGGGTGCCAACGCAGAAGAGGGACTGGAAGGCTGGAAAAGAAGCCCCGGCCATAACCAGGTAATTATAAACGAAGGCATCTGGAAGCCGGTGCAATGGAATGCCATTGGTATCGGTTTATATAAAGAGTATGGGGTAGTTTGGTTCGGTAAAGAACCTGATGACGAAATCTGCAACTGATTACTTGAGGTACACCGCGGTATCTTTTCCAAGAACAACTTCAACATGATCGGTAATGGTGGTGGCCAGTTCGTATCCGGAGTAACGCGGAGCGATAGGGAAAGCAGAGTGACTCCGATTGATGAGTACGGCTACTTCAAGTTTTTTGATTTCAACATCAAGAAAGGGCTTCATGGCATAGGCCAGTGTGCGGCCGGTATTCAGTACATCATCTACCAAGACAATACTTTTTTTCTTAGCATCTTTTACGTCACAGTCTAGCGCAACCGCATTCAACTGCGGAGCCTCCTTATCGAGTGTAACCTTAACCAGTTTAACTTCTGTTTCAGAGATTGCTGCAACTTCTTTAGCCAGTAATTTCGCCAGCGTATAACCCTGGCCGTCAATGCCGGCAATAACAATAACCTTCTCTTTGAAATTGTTTTCGAAAATCTCAAAAGCCATCCTGCGGATTTTCTGTTTTACCTGCAGGGCATCCAGAATTAAGGTCTTCTCGGCTGTCATGCTCAGTTAGGTATGGGCAGAACCTTGCTGTTCTTAAATGTGGAGAGAATAACCATGGTTTGCAGGCTGTCAACCACTTCAATGTTCGATACTTTCTCCAGCATCAGTTGCTGGTAGGCGGCAATGTCGGCACAAACAATCCGTAAAATAAAATCACCAGCACCGGTAATGTGGTGGCATTCAATTACCTCGTCAATGGTAGCGATGGCCTTTACAAATTTATCAATGTTCTCTTTGTTATGGCCCTTCAGTGAAGCCATAACAAACGTGCTTACACCAAGGCCAACGGCATTCGGATCGATCACGGCATGGTAACTTTTTATTACTTTGTTGTTCTCCAGCTTATTTACGCGTTCTAATGTCGGTGCCGGAGACAGGCCAATTTCCTTGGCCAGCAAGGCATTGGTAATATTGGAGTTCCGTTGCAGCAATTCCAGTATCTTCCGGTCGGTAGCATCGAGTTTAATGTTCTTCATAGAGGGCTCTTTAATTAAAGACTGTAAAAATAAAGTAAAAAGGGTTTATACCTAATTGCCGGCTGCATTATTCGCCAACCACCAGCCGGAAATTTTTTACCATGTTACCGGACGTTATCCGCAAAATGTATAAACCAGCCCGCAGTTGCCCGGTGGTTATCTCAACTGAGTTGAAACCGGTGCTGGCTGATAGGACTGATGAAAAAACCTGTTGACCGGAACTGCCGAGCAAAGAAATTATTGCCGAGTTTTCGGTAGCTGATACCCAACTGATGGTTACAGGCTGCTTTCCGAATACGGGATTAGGGTAAGGTTCTAAAACAAAAAAATCAGCTTCAACCGTTGAACAAAGGCGGTTGTCATGCGGTGTGGTATCATCCAGCAACACTTCGGCACAAACATAATCCAGCCCATCGCGTACCGGAATGAAAAAACTTGCCACATGCCGATAGGAGCTGTTGGATGGAATAGTAACCGGTATCACTTCATTGATGGCTGCAGTACCCGTTAAATCAAAACGAACAACCGGATTTTGAATTGGAACATTGCTGCGATTTATGAGTGTTACCGCAGGAGTGAGCGAAGCCTGGTTAGTGAGAAGTTCAAGTAAACTCACTTCCACATTAATTGCCGGAACAACCACGTGTATGGTGCGTGTTGCTTTGTGGGAACAACTGAGTGGATTATAAGCGGTTAGCTCTACCGTGTATTGACCCAACTCGGTAAATGTAAATTGCGGAGACGGTATGGTACTGGAAGAGTTCCCGGAATCGCCAAAGTACCACAGATAGGAGGTTGCTCCGGATGATGTATTGGTGAATGATACCGGAAGTGGCGGTTCGCCCACGGTTGGCGTAGCCGTAAATGATGCCATTGGTGCAGGCTCAATACTTACACTTTTTAATCGCGAATAAGAACACCCGGTTTGTGTGGTTACCACAAGGTTTACATTTACGCTGCCCACGGATGGAAAGGTGAACTCGGCCGTGCTGCCGGTTCCGGTGCCAAGAGCTCCAAATGTCCATTGCCAGGCTGTTATCGGATCGGCAAAATCGTTGGTGTTATCGCTAAAATGTGTTTGTTGATTGACACAGTTTTTTTCAACGGTAAAATCAGGAACGAGTTGAACGGGTACCACAACCTGCTTTGTTCTGGTTCCAACACATCCATTGGCACCGGTTACAGCAAGCATAACGTTTTTGGTGCCTGTAGTGGTAAACGTATGCGTGGGGTTTTGAACCGAATAAAATGAACTCTCTACCTGCCATAGCCATGCTTGGTTGCTGCCGGGGGTTTGATCGGTAAAGCTTACCGGTATGTTCCGGCAGGGTGGCGAGTTACTGAAATCAACGGTTGGTGATGGCAGGATGAGCGCAGGTTTTTGTACGGTTGCCGAACAACCGAAGTTGGTGGTGGTGGTTAGTGTAACCTGATAAGTAGCCGGCATTGTATAAACATGCTGCGGATTTTTAAGGGTTGATGTACTTCCTCCGTCATCAAAATCCCATAACCAGGAAGCAATGTTGCTGTCGGGCGGGTTGGGTGTGGCATCATTAAACTGGGTGGCTGAGCCGCTGCACGAAAAGGGCGGCAAGGCCACCGAAAAATCGGTTTGGGGTTTAGAATAAATTATGATAGGCTGGGTTACGGAGTTCATGCAGCCGGCTGCATTGGTGGCGGTTAGCTGAACATTAAAGGTTCCTGAAGCCGAAAAGACATGAACAGGGTTCTCCTCATTAGATATATTGCCATCATCAAAGTCCCACGTATATGCCGTTACACTACCGGAAGTGGCATTGGTGAAAGATACAGGCGCCTGCTGGCAATGCCCCGTTATGTTGAAATTGACAGAAGGGCCACCAACGACTGTTGAGATATTTTTTATCATCTCACTTGAACACCCCGGTATGGAGGCAATAAGTTTTACTTCGTGCGGAACAGAATTACTGAACGACAACTGCAAATCCTCGTCTGTTGAAACGCCAACTGAATTAACCATCCAGTTCCAGGAAATATCGCTTCCGGCATCATAAGAAGAAGTATTTGTAAATGTATAAGCCTGATGGGTACAGAAAGGTGATGCAGAAGGAAGCTGAAAGTCAGCAACCGGAGGATTAAATACCGTTACCTCGTTGCGGGTTACATTTTGGCAGCCGTTGGATGCCGCAACCTGCAACTTCGTAGTATACACACCGGCTATGGCAAAGATGTGAACCGGATTCGAATCGGTTGACGTGTTGCCGTCACCGAAATTCCAATCATATGCGATAATGTTTCCCGAAGAATTAATTGAAGTAAACAGCACATCATTGCCGGCACACTGATTTTGATTTAGAAAACTAATGTCAGGAGCAACATTACCCGATACCACCATTGTTTTACTTACTGAGCTTACAGCGTTCTCCGCACCAAAGGCTGATAAGGTAATTTTCTTTGTTCCACTATGCTGGTAGCTTACAATAGGTATTTCTGCGTTAGAAGTTGCCTGGGTCGCATCACATTCCAGCGGGAAGGTCTGGCGGATAAGCCGCCTGTTTGTTAAATCAACTGTAAATCCAGTCCAGTCAGAATTAACTTTTACCAGTTCAATGGCAAAGTTCTCATTCGATATACCGAAGTTTCCAAAATTCTGGCCTGCACCAAGTTTATCGATAATGCTGCTGCCAAATGAAAGCCGGTATTGAAAACCAATGGCCGACTGAATAAAGGCATAATAATTACCGCCATCGGAAGCAATCGCAATAGTGGCCGGAAAATTATAGGAAGTGAAAAATGTTATTTCTCCGGTTGTCGGGGGCTGGTCAAGACCATTCATGAAATCAAGCCAGAATACTTTGTTGTTGTTGTACGAGGTAACTAACCCAAACCATCGGTCGCACTCCCGCGTAATCGCCAGGCCCCGTAGGCCCGAACCTCCGGGAACTGGAAATGAGGTGACTGCCGGGGTATTAAGCACCGAACTGCCAAAGTCCATCCGGATAATCTCAGCCGAACCGCCATTGCTGATAAATACCCGAAGTAAATTATTTTCAGTAAGTGTAAAAATTCCGTTGGGTGTATTCAGAACTCCGAATGAACCCAGGTTTTGTACCGTTGGTGTTGATTCAATGTTGGAACCAAAGTTTAATCGTAGCAGATTGTTGCTTCCTGTATTAACCACCAATGCATACCATTGACCCGCCTCCTGTATCATGCGCAAGTCAAAAACCCCGTTCAACAAATTACCGGGGTTTCCCAAATCAGTTATTACGGGTGTATTGTTAAGGCTGGCACCAAAGTGTAGCCGTATTAATTTGTTGGATGCCTGGTCGATGGTGAACGCATACCATGCATTGTTGTGATTAATCAGCCTCAATGAACGGGTTCGAAATAGTAACGAGTTAGTAACAACCGCAGTTACTTCCGGGGTCAGGTCCAGGTCGCCACTGCAAAAGTCCCACTCATAATACGATGCTCCAGTTGCATTATTCTCAACTTCAATAGTTGAATTGATGCATGTGCTTACCGGAATAGTAAAGTCTGCAGCCGGACACTGAGCCAGAATTTCTAAAGCGGTTGTCAGTAAACCCAGTAAGTTAAACAAACGCATCATAAAGCGGATGGTAAACCACAATACCGGTTCAGGCTAATCTGTAACCGCATAATCTAAAAAAGGAGTTTCCTGTAAATGCCTTCAACCTGATTGGCAATAAAATCGGCCTTAAAGTTATCAATTATAAAACTTCTGGCAGCGGCCGATATGTTGCTGTAGCGTAGAGGATTTTTTGCGAGGGTAACTATTGTTTCCGTCATGGCTGTTACATCGCCCGGATTAACCAGCATACCCGTTTCCTCGTGTTTTATTAACTCCGAAGGCCCACCGCTGTTTACGGCTATTACGGGTACTCCGTATTGCATGGCTTCAGCCGTAACCCGGGAAAATGATTCTGAAGCAGAAAATTGCAAAACAATGTCTGAATCCTTAATCAGCCTTTCACTATCTGGCTGAAAGCCTCTGAATTCAACGTGCTGGTCAACACCAAGTGCAACCGACCTCTCCTGTAATTGCTTTTTATACTGCTCATTTGCAGGCAAGCCAAACGTTCCGCCAGCCATTATTAACCTGAGATGAGGTAACTGCAGTTTCGCCCTTGCAAAGGCTTCAAGGGCATAATCATGTCCTTTACCGGGTACATAATTTGCTAAAACCAAAAGGGTACTTACCTCTCTAAAAACTTTGGGTGGATGAAGTTCAATTGTATTTACAGGGTTTCCGATAACGGATACTTTTTCCGGAATATGCGGCAAACCATTTTTAACAGCTGAAGAGTTGCAAATTACCGCATCGGCAAACCATAACACAATGCGTGTCAGCACCGGATAAACAGGCCGGAGATACGATGTTGACAGAAGCCGTATATGGTAAACCAATTTTAATTTTGGTTTAATCAGTTTCATTACCACCCCGCACAAATTATATACATCGTTAACATGTACGAGATGAATATTCTCTTGCCTCACAATCCGCAACAGACGGATCGAATTAAGTAACAGAACCGGTAGGTAAAAAACCAATCGAAAGCCTTTATGCAATTCTAAAAATGGAATTTCAAGTACCGGTAAACCCTGAGATACCAGATTGTTTTTTAATTCCGTACCCTTTGGCAACGCTATATAAAACTGATAATTTTTAAGGTACGCAAACAACAGGGATATAGATGTAAACGCTCCGGTAGTAGCCCGTGAGTTATCGATAATTAAGATGGTATGCCTTTTCAAGTTATTTCGTCAATCAAATCATTCCATTCCTGAGCTGTCTTTTCTATCGAAAAAAAAGAGATGCGTTCTTTTGCCTTTAGCCCGTAAAGTTGACGCTTCTCTTCTGAACTAAGCAACCCGGTAATGGTATTTGCCCACGCTTTAACAACTCCGGGCGTATTCCATTGCGGCAATAATACACCAAAATCTGCCCATTCAGCTTGTTGTATAGGTTGATCGGTAGTCAGGCCCGGTGTAAGTAACTCACGCGGACTGTAGGGGCAATCGGAAGCCAATACCGGAATTCCGCACAGCATGGCTTCTGCAAGCGAATTACCAAAACCTTCGTGCAAGGAGGGCAGCACAAAGAGTTTCGCACGCGCTAAAAATTTAAAGGGGTTTTGCTGATAGCCCCAAAAGTATACATCGGCATCGGGGCTAAAATTTTGTTCACCCTCTCTCTCCCAAAATTTAAGTTGATTATCAGCAATAACTTGTTGCAAGTTACTTTTAACCGGACCCTCACCAACTATTAAGAACTTACAAATGACTTTTTGTTTTTTCAGGGCAGCGATTACAGCTATAAATTGTTCCAATCCCTTTTCGGTTGAAAGTCTCCCGTGATTTATAAGAACAGGCCACCGAAACAAATTCTCAGCATCCTTATCAAGCGGCTCACCTGTTCGCTCGCCTACTATCTGCGTACTGAACCCATTATAAATTACACGGATAGGACTTTTTAGCTTATAATGAGAGATGAGTTCCTGGCGAATGCCCTGGTTAAGCGCAACAATATAATCGGCCTTTCGGTACAGCATTGGCAGCAAAACGTAGTGCCGGAAAAAACCAAGCCAACCGGTAATGTCCTGATCATGCTTTTTAGAGCCACGTACACTTACAATTGTTTTATCCTTTTCTTTGCTAAGCAAATTAACATAATCCGCTCCTTCTAAAAAGCTAATGGCAATCTCTATGTCATATTGCTTTTTGATCTCGCGAACCTTTGATATCCGGGTAAAAAAATTTTTAACCTTGCTCAAAAGACTGGCAGAAGCGGGCACACCCAAATCGATAAGGGGCGCAGTAAAGGTGTAAGGCGCCATGTTATGGCGGTTAAAAACGACATTTGTAACCCGGTGCTGTTTAGCCAATTCATTGCTAAGTGCTACAAAGGATTGCTGCGCTCCCCCAAAATCAAGATTAGGAATAATGAGCAGAATATTTTTTTTCTGGCGATTCATTTCGCAGTCATTGCTTCTCGCCACAACATAAGGCCAAGAAACTTCCACATAATAACCATATTCAATTCCTGGTCGGTGGATTTACTTTTGAAATAAATATTCAGCTGCTTCTGAACCCAGTTGTAGTTAATCATGGGCCAGGCCTGTGTAAAATTTTGTTTTGATAAGTAAACCTGAAAGAGGTTGTCCATATCTTTTTTAAACCAATTAAATAAGGGAACACTGAAACCCATTTTAGGCCGGTTAAAATATTCCGGTGCAAGGTACCGTTCAATTACTTTTCGAAGCAGGTATTTTGTCTGTCCGTTTCGAATTTTGTAGTGCAGGGGCAAGCGCAGGGCAAATTCTACCAGCCGGTGGTCTAAAAAAGGCTCGCGCGATTCGAGGCTGTGATGCATGGTGGCCCGATCAATTTTTAGCAGGAAATCATCGGGCAGCAGGTACTTTAAGTCCCATAGCATAAACAATTCCATCGGATGAAGTGCCGATTTAACTGTTTTATGTGTCAGGGTAGCCAGGTCATTATAAGCCGAATCATTTAATGTTCCACTGATATACCGCTCCAATCTCGAAGCATCGAGTGTTGAAACACAGGTTTTATAAAACTCCTGCCAGCTAGTATTCTGCAGCAGTTGGCCGGCTTTGTTTAGCTTATTACCCAGCGCGGATACTTTAATTAGGGTATCCAAACCAAACAGTGAGCGACTGCCCATTTTTCTGGCAAAGGCAGGAAAATTGAACACCCGCTTTCCGTATTTGTAATACCGCTGGTACGAGGTGTATCCGCCAAACAATTCATCACCACCTTCGGATGACAACACCACCTTCATTCCATTTTCGCGGGCAAGTTCACTTACCAATGATGTTGGAATGCCTGAACTGTCATAAAAAGGTTCGTCATAAATTGAATAAAAACTGCCTAGTCTTTCTTTTGCTTCATTAATATTTAAAATGCGCCCGGTGTGATTGATTTTAAAGTAACCTGCGATTTTACGGGCAAAGGGAGTTTCATCAAAAGCCCGATCGTCAAAACCAATGGTAAAGGTGTTAACTGTTCCAAAGTGTTTGGACAATATTGCAACGAGTGCGGTGCTGTCAATTCCTCCGCTGAAAAAAATTCCTACGGGTACATCCGAAACCATCCGGTACTTAAAGGATGAAACCAGTAAGGCCTCCAGTTCATCTGCCAATTTTTCTTCAGGCTGAGCGGTAAACGGATCATGCACGTAATCTTCGGCATCCCAATACGCAATCACCCGGGCTTTACCGTGTGCAAAATGAAGATAATGGCCCGGTAGAAGTTTTTCTATTCCTTCGAAAAATGTATTTGAGCTAACGGTAAACCCGTACCGGAGGTAATCGATGAGTCCGGAGTAATTTATCTCACCGGTTTTTCGCACAAAAGCTTTTAACTCGCTGCCAAAACAGATTGCATCTCCCTGAACGGAATAATATAATGGCTTTACTCCCAGCCGATCTTTAACCAGAAATAATTCCTTGCTGGCTTTATCGTAAATGGCAAAAGCAAACATGCCGATAAGCTTATGCAGCACGGTAATGCCCCAGTAATGAAAGCCCTTAAGTAAAACTTCGGTGTCGGAGTGGGTGGCAAAAGTATAGCCTGCAGCAACAAGTTCTTTCTGGATTTCGGCATAATTATAAATCTCGCCATTATATACCAGCACCAGGTTTTCATAAATAAAGGGCTGGTTAGCCGATGCACTCAAGTCAATAATAGAAAGCCGGTTATGAGACAATCCAACACCATTTTCAAAAAATGTTCCCTGCGCATCCGGGCCCCGGTGGTGCAGGCAGCGCTGCATGGCCAGCAAATCATCAAACGACTTACGCTTATCAACAAAACCAGCTATACCACACATATCTTATCTTCTTTCGTTTGGAATGGCCAAAAAATTTGTTTCAGCAAATTCATCGTAATTGGATTGATGCGACTGATGAAAATTTTCGGCAAAGCGTTGCCGGGTATAAACTTCCTGCATATCCAGACGCATAATTACGTATTGATTATCGTCAAAGAACGTAAACATGGCATCCGGTGTAACAGAAAATGCTTCGGTATGCAGTTGTGCAAATTCAAAAATAATTACCGGCCGGCAACGGTTAATGGTGCGTTTACTGCCCTTTAAAACCTGTAGTTCAGCGCCCTCCACATCAAGTTTAATAATATCAACCTGCACATCGTTTGGTATAACGGCATCCAATTGTGTGGTGGCTATTTCGAACTGCTCCAACTGCACTGAAACCGGATAGTGTTGAGGTTTAAGACCGCTCATAGCCTCGGCTCCCACGGCCCTGAAAAAAGTTGTTTTTCCGGCTTGGTCACTCAATGCAACCTGATGAACGGATACTTGCCTGAAAGTATCCGTTAGTTTTTTAAAATAATCCGGCAAGGGTTCAAACGCCCAGTGCTTGCCTTGCGGGGCATACTTTAGCAATAAGTTTAAAAATGCTCCTTCGTGGGCCCCTACATCCACACCGTTTGCATTTTGCTGTAATACTTTTGCAAGAAATTTTTCCATGCGTTGATTATCGCGGGCAATCCGCTTCGCCCAGGGCGATGATTGCCGGCCCAGCAAACGATTAATGATTTCAGATAGCCTCATTTTCCCTGCGAATAAAATCATTAAAAGCAATCACTCCGCTAACAATGAGTTTATAATTTTTTTCGTAATCTTCTTTGGCTCGTGCTTGCCAGAATGGCCATTTCCGGTAAACATTCAAAACTGTTTGTTCCAGGCGGGTTGTTATGTCCTCCTTTTTAATAAGCTGAGCAGACTGCGGAAGGATCTCTGTTAGTGTTCTCATTTTCGGATCAAGTTCTATCCCAATAGTAGGCATCTGGAATGTTGCTGCCAGAATGGCTCCATGAAAACGGGCGGATACCACCAGTGATTGTTCACAAAACCGATCGAAAAATTTACCCCTATTGGCACCATCATCAGGCCACTTTACTACAGCATAATCATTCGGCAGTTTTTGGAGGCAGGGCAAATCGTGCACGGCTTCAAAAAGAAAAAAGGTTATGCTGAACCCGTCTTTTGCTAAATTATTAGCCACATTAATTGCGTCATCAATGTAATCATTTCCACCCTTCCAGTGCCGGAGCACAAACCCGATTTTTCTTTCGTTATGATTTGCTTTCTTTACCGGTTGCCAGTAATCTGTATAAAAGGCCAGGTCGGTTGATAACAGAAGTTGGGAACGCATCTTGTATTTGCGGGCCAGCAGCAAACTGAACGAATCCCGTACAAGCAGGTAATCATAGCTGTTCATGATGACCAGGTTTTCGTAAAATTTTTTCGATGAATTGGTAAATGTGCCCAGCCCAATACCCAAACCAATTCGTTTTGCAGCGGTTATGTGCTCCCGGCCCTTTATCCTTTTATACCAGAAAAACAGTTTTGAAAGCCAGGAAGGCTGAAGGCGCAAAATCCGGTTTAGTACGAAGTAAAAAATACCTCCATTCTCATAATCATAATGAACTCCGCCACCGCCATGGATAATTAAATCAAAATGTTCGCGGGCAGCATAGTTAATGGTGCGAACGTGTTCACCAAGCCATTCCGGCAGATAGGCAGCCGTTTTTGCATCAGCGTTTGAAAAAACCACCAGCTCTGTTTCGGGGAAATGCTTTTTAATGTTTCTAAAACAAACCAATAAAAGAATATCATCGCCCAGATTCCCGAAACCATAATATCCCTGAAGTAAAATTTTTTTCATGGTTACTTTGCTTCGGGCAACGTTGGTTGAAGCAGACTTTCAAACAAGGCATACAGTCTATCGGCATTATTCCTGGCCGAGTATGCCGGGTCGGGCTGTGCAACCGTAAAAAAGTTGCTGTTTTTAGTTCTGAAACTTTTTAATGCATCAAGCAGGTAATCGGCTATACCCGCTGTGTTATCGTGTTCAAAGCATCGTCCGTATCTTTCTTCAATTACCGACCAGCAGGTGCTGTTTCGGCCGGTAATAGCCAGGATGGGCCGTTGGGACGTCATGTAACCAAGTATTTTAGACAAGAAAAAAACGGAACTACTTTCTCTGAATTTCCAATCAAAAAGCAAAAGTATATGGGCATTCCGCTGGCTCTGCACTACCTGAGTAAAGGTGTAGTCTTCAATAACCTTTACAAACGGATAATTGTATTTCTTAAATACGGCATGCACATCGGCATTGAGGCGACCGATAAAAACAAATTCACAATCATTCACAAATGTTGGATCGCGCTGAATAACTTTTTGAATTGCTTCAAGCAAAAAAACCGGGTTTCGTCCTTCACCGTAAAAATTTCCGGTGTGCAAAAAAGTCAACCTGCCATTAAAAGTAATCGGATTGTCAGTTACCTCATCATCATTATAAACATTCGGATAAAAGTGAAACTTATGAGCCAGCCGCGGATAGTGCTTACGATAAAGCGCCAGTTGTTCCTGCGAGGTGAGCGTAATCACATCGGCACTTTCAAAGCACTTTAGTTCAGCCTGCCTGTGGTAAGCCTGCAATTCTCCGGTAAATGAGTTTAGCGGAGATAATAACCAGGGATCGCTCAGGTGCAGCACCCAGGGAACTTTATAATATTGTTTGAGTTTGAGCCCCATCAGGGCCGAACTATAGGGGGTTGAGCGACTATAAAGAATATCGGGCTTATGCTTTATTTTTTTTACTGCCCTCTTCCATTGAACAGGGAACATAAAATCTTCATCAGGCTTCATCAGCCAATTTCGGTTCAAAATACCTGAAAGAAACCTGCCTACTTTAGAACTATAGTGCGGCAACCTTACTATACGTGCAGGGCGAATGGCATCTTTCAGGCTTACATCAGCCTTCCTCCATCCATCAGCCTCTTTTATGGTAAGCAGCGTTAAATCACAACGGCTGGCCAACTGATTTGCATATTTAATAACCTGCAAACTTTCGGGCGTATTCTGTGGTGGTGCCGATATGCTTATTAAAAGAACTTTCATCAGGTTAGTTTCCTGTAAATACAATGTACATGATCTTCGGTTATCCGATTGTTAAACCTATCAAACTTATGGACAAACCCGCTGTTGGGAAGGTTGGTGCGAACAATTTCAAAATCCCGAAAAGCGGCTGTATCCTCAAACCTGAAATTGCTGTTGTAGATTATAAATAACCCACCTTTTACTATCAAGGCCGCAAGTTCCTGCACGGTTTTATCAAATTTGTCAAACGGATAAATCGCTCCGCAATTCGGCAGGTCTTTGGTATCTTCCCACCGGCACAAAACTGAAAGGCAAAAAATTGCATCATAGGGTGCGGCCTGCAACAAGTTTTTCGGCTTGCTGTAAATGAATGAAATATCCGGGCTGGAGTTCCGGTGCTTTGCTATAAGCAGGTTCAGTCTGTTTATGTCAGCGCCAATAATCCGGGCAGCGGGAAAATATTTTTTTAACGAAAAACATTCCTCACCGGTGGAACATCCAAACGAGAGTAGCTTAACAGGCTTCTTATCCGTATCACCGATAGCTTTTGATGCCTCTGTAAACAATAATGGGTACCTGTCTGAATACGTTTTGGAAGTAAGTTGGTGCTGATCATTGAACAGCCTCCTGTACATCCTTACTGCGTTAACCCGAAAAATGCCTATGTGATTAACCAGGTATTTTCTAAGCTTTTCCAGAAATTCCATCAATACGTCTGTTTCATACGAAAGTAAAAAAGGCTGTAACTCCTCCGAACAACGCCAGGGTAATCAACCCATCGCGCAGCACAATGCCACGGTTTAGTTTTACCATGCCAAAAATCACGTAAAGCTGAATGATATAACCCAGTATGGTGGCCAGCACATAGCCCATTATAGCGGCCTGAGCACTCGCAGTCATGGCCCCTGCTAACAGTCCGGCAGCCTTTAAAACAATAAATACCATGTTCAAAATAAAATTACTATGCTCTTTATGCAGTACCCGGAACAATACCGAGAGGGGATTGGCGGCAACTCCAGGAATGAAGCTAAAGGCAAGAATTGCAGCAAAAATACCCGATTCCCTCCAGGGTTCGCCAAACAAAAAAACAAATAAGGGTAAACTAATGAGGGATAGTGCGGTAAGGCTTGTTATGCCGAGCAAAAATAATTTTTTATAAAGCTGAAGAGAAATTAAACTGAGTTGCTCGGGGTAATCCGGGTGTAACTCGGCCGCTTTTTGCAGAAAAACAGTGGTGGATGAACTGATAAGTACATTCATGGGCATGCTTACCAGGCTAAACGCCAATGCAAACAAACCCAGTGTTGTTTGACCGAAGTAAAATGAAATAATATAAACCGGCAACTGGTTGCTGAAGTTGCTCAACAGTAATCCGGTAGTTATAAAAAACGGATACGCTTTGTAGGCTTTCCATAACCTGCGGATGTCCGCAAAGGAAATGAAACGATTTAGCCGGTGAAATTGATTGCGCATGGCCCCACCCATACGGGCCAGGCTATCCAGCGGATACTGCAAGGCATTTCCTGTAATCAAACCGCTGGCATCGGTGCGTACAAATAATCCAACCAACAGCGTAACCAATTTGCTGGCTGATGTTGAGACTATCTTTCCCAGTGCACTACGCTTGAATTCTTTAAGGCGAATACCCCAACCCAGCAGCAAGTTATCTAAACCAATTAATAACAAATAAAGAGGAATAAACCACAGATAGGCCTCAATGGCTTCCCATTCAAAAAAAACAACCAGGTATTTACCGGCCGAAAAAATTACTAAACCCGAGAGCGCTACAAAAAAAATAATAACGCCAAAGGTAAACTGTACCAACTTATAAAACTCATCATCGTCTTTGATGGTGACATAACCGGTGGGGTATTGAAGGGTTACCAGGGGTGACACATTATTGACGATTGCCATAAACAATGCAAAGGCTCCGTAGGCAGCAGGCCCGTACAAGCGGGCAATAAACGGTGTAAATACTAAACCGAGCACCAGCGCAGTTGCATTACCGGTAAAAGTTACAGCTAGGTTATGGATAAATCTGCCTTCAGGAAAAAGCCGCGAAAAAATATTTTTTACCAGCAAAAAGGGATTCGGCAGCATAAGGGCTCAAACATCGGAAAAAAAAATATTGCTGCCTATTGCTGAATATTGCTTTCGGGCTACGGCTGCATAAGTCGTAACGCTACCAACTATTTTTAAGCGATTATGATAACTTGCGCAAAAAATTAAAACCTTGAAAACCTCATTACTTACCGGAGGCGCCGGCTTTATCGGTGCCCATGTTGGCCGCGAACTATTAAAACTCGGCCATCAGGTTATTATTTTAGACGACCTCAGCGGAGGGTTCGAAGAAAACCTGCCCGATGGAGCGCTCTTCATTAAAGGAAGTATTACGGATCATCAACTGATTTCCAGGTTATTTCAAGAACACTCCTTTAATTACGTTTACCACCTGGCGGCCTATGCTGCAGAAGGCCTGAGCCATTTTATACGCAGGTTCAATTACGAAAACAACCTCATCGGCAGCATTAACTTAATCAATGAAAGCATTAAGCATAAAGTTGAGCGGTTTGTCTTCACCTCATCCATAGCTGTTTATGGAAAAGGGCAATTGCCCCTGCGCGAAGACATGGTGCCTTTACCGGAAGATCCCTATGGTGTTGCCAAACTTGCCGTTGAACAGGATCTGAAATGCGCTCACGAAATGTTTGGGCTTGATTACACTATTTTCAGGCCACATAATGTATATGGTGAGTACCAGAACATTGGCGATAAATACCGAAACGTGGTGGGTATCTTCATGAATCAACTCATGCAAAACAAGCCGCTCACCATTTTTGGCAATGGCGAACAAACACGAGCATTCAGTTACATAGGCGATATTGCCCCGCTCATCGCCAGCTGTGTAAACAATCCAAAAGCCCGTAATGAGATTATTAATGTGGGTGCCGACCAGAATTATACCGTTAAAACCCTGGCACAGGAGGTAATGAGGGCCATGGGCATGGCCGGAGAAATTTTGTTTACCGAAGCCCGAAATGAAGTGATGCACGCCTGGTCCGATCACACCAAATGCCGGCAGATTTTTGGCGACATCAACCATACCCCGCTGCCTGACGGCCTGAAAAAAATGGCCGACTGGGCCAGGCGTACCGGCAGCAAGAAAAGTCCAAGGTTTGAAAACATAGAAATAACTGAAAAACTCCCCCCCATTTGGCTTAACGATTAAATGAAATCCATTCTCTTTCTGGATATGCACCGCGAAGGACGATCGCCTTCGCAACGCTTTCGATACGAACAATATTTAACACTGTTACGCGAAAAAGGTTTTATCGTTCACCATTCGTTCTTACTGAACGAAACAGATGATAAAATTTTCTATTCGCACGGTAAATACCTGGCTAAGGCATGGATTCTTCTAAAAAGCATTGCCAGGCGCATAAAAGATGCGGCACGCGCCCGTCAATATGATTACATCTTCATTCAGCGCGAAGCATTTATGTTGGGAACCAGCTTCTTCGAGAAACTTTTGTCGTACTCAAAAGCAAAAATCATTTTCGATTTTGATGATTCCATCTGGATGCAGCAGGTCTCTTCTACAAGCCCTAACAAAAAGTTAAACTTCTTAAAGAATCCGGGTAAAACAGCTCGTATTATTTCGTTAGCGGATGCCGTTGTAGCCGGTAACCAATACCTGGCCGATTATGCCCTCCGGTACAATCCTTCGGTTACAATTATTCCTACCACAATTGATACCGTCCTGTATGTGCCCCGCGAAAAAAAAGTGTCATCGGTTATAACTATCGGATGGAGCGGGAGTAAAACTACCATTGATCATTTTAAAGAAGCCCTGCCTGCATTAGAGGTAATTAAAGAGCAATACGGTAGCCGGGTGATTATACAGGTAATAGGCGACAGTGCGTACCGAAATGAAAAACTGGAAATCACCGGAAAGGCCTGGAGCTTAGACCGTGAAGTTGAAGATTTACTCAACTTCGATATAGGCATTATGCCCTTACCCGATGACGAGTGGTCGAAGGGGAAATGTGGGCTGAAAGGCCTTCAGTACATGGCCCTTGAAATACCCACCCTGATGTCAGCGGTTGGTGTTAACCGCGAAATCATTCGGCATGGTGAAAATGGATTTCTGTGTTCAACCACCGAAGATTGGATAAGGTATCTTAGCCTGTTAATTAATGATTTTGAACTGCGGCAGCAAATCGGTAAAGCCGGCAGGGTAACCGTACATGAACGCTACTCGGTATATGCCAACTCTTCGCGCTTTCTTTCCTTATTCGGATAGTGCAATATATACCCCAAGGCGAGCACATAAAACGGCAGCAGGGGTATTTTATAACGAGCCAGTGTACCAAAATTAAAGGTAGAAACGCCAACAGCAAACGCGAACGTTAAACTGAACACAAGGCAAAATATTACGGTAGGGTGTTTAACCGACTGAACCACCCGTCCTCCGTAGCGCACAATCAGAACCAGCGTAATGACCATCAGAACAAAACTTTCTAATGCAGAAAGTAGCATCAGCGGATTTTTAACTTCCCACAGATAGGGCCTGAACAAGGTTACGTTTATTGCCTGCGGAGTTTTGGAAAGCATATTGGAAAAAGTCCCGTCCAGTTCACCTAACGAATAGCCGCTGCCGGCATCTTTACCCGTATAAAAACCAATATCATAGGCGGTTATCTGGGCCGTGGTAGCAATGCGTTCAAGTGAATACTTCGGATCATCTTTTCCAATGAGCACAATTGAATAGTACCCGCTTACTACCAGTAACCCCCCGATTACAGGAACTATCAATAATTTAAGAATAAGAGATTTAATGCGGGCCAGGTACCCTGCATAAATCCATAAAATAGCGGCAGGTAAAAAACTTAGTAAAATATATTTCTTCACAGCATAGAGAAGTGCAACACTTATTACCAATAACCACATCGACCCGGCTTTATTTTTATTAAACCGGAACAAATTGCTTATAGCCAATGTAAGAAATCCTACTGCCGCCAGTGTGATGGTGTCTTTTAATAATCCCGAACCCCAGAAAATAACCGAAGGAATGAAAAGTGTGGCAACAGCAACCCACCGGTGATGCGCAGGCGTTTCGCGGTAAAATACAGTAAATAAAGACCAGGCACCCGAAAAACTAACTACGGCAAACAACACCGCTGTACCCGTGTAAGATGAAAAGGTGAGCAAATCAAAAAGGGTTGCAATCCTTACAATAAAAAAGGAGGAGGGATCAGTATAAAAAATAATGGATGAAACATAATCATAGGCGCCCCTTATCGGTTCACCGGTCGATGTCAGTAGTTTCCATCCTAAAACAGATGACTCCATAAACGCCTCCCAGATTACCCGGCTGCCGTGTGTATGAAAATTAAAAGTATCCCCACCATCGTAATAGAACTGGTACAAGAAGCCTAATGCAATGGCAGAAAAAATCCGTAGGGTGAGTGCCGGAAAAAAGTACTTGCGTGTAACCGCATCGGTAACGCTCGGCCTGATAAAATAGGCTGCAACGTACACCAGTATGATGACAATAGGGGTTACTACCAGATCACGTAGTTCCAACGGGCTTTTCGATTAAAAGTTCAAAGTTCAAAGTTCAAAGTTTAAAGTTCAAATCTATTAACCATAAAAGCCTAAACTTTGAACTTTGAATTGTAACCCTGAACCAATTCAATCCACCTTTTCCAACTTCTTTAACCTGCGCTTGGCCGCTTTAAAAGCTTCATCCTTTCGTTTGGCGTGCTTTTTTACTTCTTTAAAGTATTTCTCCGCCTCCTTTTTATCGCCCTGCTTCTCGGCAATTTCGCCCAGGGCAATTAACGAGTACAGGTAATAGCCCGACTCGGGTACGTCCAGTTCTTGGGCATACCGGATACACAATTGATAGTATTTTTTGGCTTCATCATAATTTCTTCGCGCCTCGTAAATCTGACCGAGAAAAAAGGAAGCATACCGGCCGGTGTTGGCCTCGTAACCAACATAAGTACTGTCAACCCGGTTCAGTATGTCTTTGCAAACAGGCTCAGCCTGTGCATAGCGGCCCATGCCATACAGCATGCGTGCGTAGTAGCGGTGAAAGAAGGGATTATCCGGATAGGTTTGATAGAGGTATTCGCTGATTTGGAAAGCGCGTACATCATCATTCTCATAATTATTTAGAATCCGCATAAGCCAAACCATGGCTTCGGTGCGGGTATAAAAAGCGTTGTACGAAACTTCTTTTAATTGTTCCAGTCCTAATTTCTTATCGCCTTTCGGAAAGAACCACAGGATGGGTTTCAGGGCAGGGTAGTTTTCAGGCACCCAAACCGAAAAGTAATTGAACAGCGCATCGCCAAACAGTAACTCGGGGCTTAAGTCCTGTTTCGATTTGCTTACTTCAAGGTAATCCAGGGCATTTTTACCGGCCGTAGCGGCCTTGCGCCAGTTTTTACGAAACTCATCGGAGTACAACCTCCCTTTAAATCCATAAGCAGCCGATAAAAAGAAGGCTGCTTCAATTTTATAGGCAGGATGTTTCTTAAAAAGGTTTTCGGCCACCAGGATAGTCGAATCCATATAAGCAAAAAAGGCCTTGTCGTATGTTTCGTTTTTTGTATTCGGCATAATCTTCCACCACTCAATCATGCCCATTAAAAAATAGGGCAGCGGATGCCACTTGTATTTGTACCGCAGGTAGCGGAACTGCGCTTCGGCTTTATCGAACTTAAAGTTGTATAAATCGTTTAGCGCCTGGGTACACTCCAACTGAACGCCCAGGTCGTTAATTAATATAATAGTGGTATCTTTTTTTACCAGCGGCTGTGCCCATATACCCGGGCTTGCGACTAACCCAACCAGGGTGATGCCTATACCTGCTGCCCAAAACCTTATTTTAACCATCTTTACTGCTCTGCCTAACGGGTATGCAAACCAATTACGAAACTAAATCAATATTTGCGGCCGACAAAAGGCTGCTTTTTGTGCTGCTCTGCCTGCTTACGGTTTTCCTGTTGTATATGAAAAAATCTTTTATTGAAAACGAAACCGCAGCCTTTGAGTTTCTGCAG
This sequence comes from Flammeovirgaceae bacterium, assembly GCA_015180985.1. Lineage (NCBI taxonomy): Bacteria > Pseudomonadati > Bacteroidota > Cytophagia > Cytophagales > Flammeovirgaceae > Flammeovirgaceae bacterium. Next base: position 1,395,633 of record CP054185.1, on the reverse strand, counting down.
GACAGGCCCGAAGGCATGGTGCTCAAAGTCCTCAGCACACTGCAGTTTATATCCATCCCGGTGGTTTACCTGTGGAAGTTTACGGTAATTGCTTTTGTTATCTGGGTAGGGTGCTTCATGTTCGGCTACCGGGTAACCTACGCACAGTGCTGGGGCGTGGTTATCGGGGCGGAGTTTATTTTTCTGATCCCGGAATTACTAAAAATCCTCTGGTTCCTATTTGTTGTTCCCGATCCGCGGTATTCCGACATCGGTGCGTTTTACCCGCTTTCGCTGATGCACTTTTTTGACTACTACAGCATCAACAAAAAATGGGCTTACCCCCTGCGCGCACTGAATCTGTTTGAGATCATCTACTGGTTTTTACTGGTGGCCGGCATCCATCACTACGCCCGCAAAGAGAAAAAGGTAGTTTGGTTTATTGTGCTGGCATCGTATGTGCTGATTTTCTTTTTGTGGCTTGGTTTTTATGTGATTGTGTATAAATAATCGTGCCCAAACTACTGAAGTCTAAAATTTGTAACTTGCCGTACTATGAACGAGTTGATTTTCTACATTGAAGATTCACCTGAAGGAGGGTATGAAGCACGTGCTCTTGGTGAAAGTATTTTTACAGAAGCTGATAACCTAGAGGAACTTAAATCAAACATTAAAGATGCGGTTTTGACACATTTTGATGAAGGCAAGCATCCCAGAATCATCAGGCTTCATTTCACTAAAGAGGAACTGATTGCATTATGAGAATTCCCCGCGATGTTTCAGCCGGAGAATTAATTAAATCGCTTAATAAAATCGGATATGAAGTAAGCCGACAAAAGGGAAGCCACATCCGTCTCACCTCTAATTTCCCGACAACTCATCACATTACAATTCCAAATCATAATCCGCTTAAAATCGGTACACTTTCTTCAATCCTCACAGCTATTGCAGTGCATCGAAAGCAATCGAAAGATGTTTTAATCAAAGATTTATTTGGATAGGGTTAATCTTTAGTTGCGTTTAATTAAACAAACTTCAAAATCCGTATTTTCGCCCTTTATTTGTAACCAAAGGCCGTTAACGGTACTCTAAAACGAATTCCTAAAAAGCATGAATTTTCAGAAAGTCAATAACATAACGGGTTGGATAGTATTTGCAATCGCCCTTACTGCCTACTGGCTCACCATGGAAGAAACCGCCAGTTACTGGGATTGTGGCGAATTTATTGCCGTATCGTACAAACTGGAAGTGCCCCACCCGCCCGGAGCCCCGTTGTTCCTGCTCATCGGCCGCATGTTTTCGTTTCTGGCCCTGGGCGATGTTACCCGCGTAGCCTACTGGATTAACTTCTCCAGCGTATTGGCCGGTGCCTTTGCATCTCTCTTCACCTTCTGGTCTATTACCATTTTTGGCCGCAAACTGCTCAACATTTCAAAGCCTGAAGAACTCACTGCCGATAAAACCATTTTGCTGATGGGTGCCGGGCTGGTAGGCGCCCTGGCCATGACGTTTGCCGACTCCATCTGGTTCTCGGCTGTTGAAGCCGAGGTATACTCCATGTCTATGTTTTTTACCGCGTTGGTGGTTTGGGCCATGCTGAAGTGGGATGCCATTGAAGACGAAGCCAAAGCCAACCGGTGGATTATTCTGATATCCTATGCCATGGGCCTGTCCATTGGTGTTCACCTGTTAAACCTGGTTACGCTACCCGCTTTGGCCTTGATTTTCTATTTTAAAAAATACACACCCTCGCGTTGGGGCATTCTCGCCACGCTGTTGGTAAGCGGGTTACTGATCATCTTCATCAACGACATTATCATTCCCGGCCTTCCTTCGCTGGCCGGGGGCTTCGAAGTGTTTTTTGTCAATACACTAGGCCTTCCGTTTGGTTCAGGAGTCATCGTGTTCAGCTTAATCATTATCGGCAGCCTGGTGTACGGTATCGTTTACAGCCAGCAAAAAGTTAAACCGGTGCTTAACACTTTTTTGCTGAGCACAACCTTTATCCTCATCGGTTATGTATCCTATGCTGTAATCGTTATCCGCTCAAATTACAACACGCCCATTGACGAAAACGATCCGAGCGATGTGATGAGTTTTGTAAGCTACCTGAAACGCGAACAATACGGAAGCCGCCCGCTGCTGTACGGGCAATACTTTACCGCACAAATCATCGACATCAAAGAAGGTGCCCCCGTGTACAAGAAAGGCAAAGACAAATACGAAATCATCGATCGGAAACGCGAATACGTGTACGAACCAACCCACATGACCATCCTGCCGCGCATGTACAGCACCACCGATAACCACGCGTCCATTTACCGATCAAAACTGGGACTTAAAGAAGGTCAAAAGCCAACCTTTTCCGATAACCTGCGCTTCATGTTCAGCCACCAGATCGGCTGGATGTACATCCGCTACTTTATGTGGAATTTTGCCGGCCGCGAGGGTGATGAAATCGGGGCCGACTGGCTGGGGCCGAATAGTTGGTTCGAAGATGTACCCTACATGGTTTCGTACAACAAAGCCCGTAACAATTTCTTCCTGATTCCCTTTATCCTTGGCTTTTTCGGTTTGTATTACCAGGTAGTAAAAGATCCTAAAAATGCCGGGGTCATCGGGCTCCTGTTCATCCTTACCGGTGTAGCCCTGGTGGTGTACCTCAATTCGCCTCCCTCCGAGCCGCGCGAACGCGACTACATTTACTCCGGTTCGTATTACGCTTTTGCTTTCTGGATTGGTCTGGCGGTTATTGGTTTAGCTTCCGGCCTTGGCAAATTCATTAAAAATGCAAAGGCATCTGCTATTCTTGCCACGCTTATTGCGTTTACCACACCTGCCCTGATGGCCACCCAGGGCTGGGACGACCACAACCGCTCCAACCGGTATTTTTCGGTTGATTCGGCCAATAACTACCTCCAATCATGCGCGCCAAACGGTATCCTGTTTACCGGTGGCGATAACGACACCTTCCCGTTGTGGTATGCACAGGAGGTGGAGGGCATCCGCACCGATGTACGCGTGGTGGTGTTGAGCTACTACAATACCGATTGGTACATTGAACAAAGTATGCGCAAGCATTACGAATCCGATGCATTTCCCTACACCCTTACCGCTGAACACTACCGGCAGGGCGGCCCCAACGAAGGATTAATGTACCAGGAAACCGGTATCAAGAGCATTGACCTTGCCCAGTATATCGACCTGATCAAGAAAAACAGTAAAACCCTGTTGCACCCGTATTACCCCAATACCAATATGATTCCTTCAAAGGAATTGGTGCTGAAGGTGGACACATCCTATGTAAAAAAACTCGGCATCATCCCGAAAGGCATGGAACACATGCTGGTTAATGAAATGCGCTTGCGGGTACGCAGGAACAGCCTGCTGAAGCAAGACCTGGCCCTGCTTGACCTGATGCTGACCAACAACTGGGAGCGCCCGCTTTATGTAAACAATACTTCGCTTGAACAATTTAATATTGATTTACGACCATTTGTAGTAAGCGAGGGCAACGCCTTCCGGATTTTGCCCATTCAAAATCCTGACCCGCGAACACGCCTGGTAAATACCGAAGTGGCTTACGATAACATCATGAACAAATTCCGGTTCCGTGGCCTTGATGATCCAAACGTTTTCTACAGCGTGGATTACCGCAATTTCGCGCAAAACCACCGCAGCACGTTTAATGATGTAGCTGAGGCCCTGCTGAATGAGAAAGATACGGTGCGCGCACGCGAAGTGTTGCTGCGCAGCCTGCAGGTGATGCCCGACAAAGGCGTACCCTACGATTTCACCAACGCGCTGATGCTGGAAATGCTCTTTGAAGTAGGCGAAAAAGAAAGAGCTATTGAAATATCGGAAGTAATTGGTAACCGGGTAGATGAAATGGCCGCTTATATGATCCGCAAGGGTATGTTCGATCGCGACCTGTACAACAACATTGCGGTACTGGGCGAAATACAACGGGTGCTTTACAAATATGGCGAAACTGAACTGGCCGGTAAATATGAGCAGGCTTACGAAAAGTATGCCTCCCAGGTGCAGCAGTTTGACCGCTAAATGCGGTGCAGATTATTTCCGCACAATTATAAAAAGATCAAGCGCTTCACCGGCCCGATCGGTAACCAGGTAGTCGGTATGGGAAATGTTTGTTACTAAATGCTGGTTTGCCTGCTGCAGGTTGTTCCGGTTGAGCCGGTTCAACAGTTCGTAAGGAATACGCAGCATCCATGCTGGCAACTTATGCTGCAGGTCTAATTTATCCCAGCGGGTAATCCGGTTTACAGATTGGCGGTTTTGTTCATAATAGGCCATTACCTTTTCATTGCCGGTTATCCCTTTCATGTCAACTTGCCGGAAAACCGATGCCGCCAATGCGGTTAGTTCATCAGCCAGGTATTCACGTACGTGCCACGGGTTACGGGTTAACGACATCTTACGGTTGGGCGTGGTAAGCAGGGCAAGTCCTCCCGGTTTTAGCACTCGGTAAATCTCCTGAAGAAACAGCCGGTCATTTTTAATATGCTCAATCACCTGAAAGCTGACTACACAATCAAAGGCATTGTCGGGCAACCCTGTTAGGGGGGGCAGGTTCATGGCTATAAACGTTGCCTGAGGGAATCGTGCACGCAGTTTTTGCAGGGCACCCTCAATCTTATCAACAGCCGTAAACGAATCAGCTTTTTGAATCAGTAATTCAACGCCACGGCCTTCGCCACAGCCGATTTCCAAAACCTTGCCGTGAATGTATTCTTCGGCTGCAACATACGCTTTAAATAACCGTTGATGAATGGGGTTATCGGAAGGGAGTGACTCAGAAGTAATTTCGGTGGTATAAATTTTGGTCATAATCAGCCGCTAAAATTAACCGAATGGTAAGGATTATTTTCATCAGAATAGTTTAATTTGAAAATATGCAGTGTTATCGTTATTGGATAATTGCCCTGTTCCCCTGCTTTGCAGTAAAATTACAATCGCAACCGTTGCGTGATGTAAATTTCAGTTACTTGTACGATCAGGGGCTTGAATTTAATCTGGTATTCACGGTGCACGGAACGGCCGGTCAGCATCAATTGTATTTTGAGTTTTCATCATCAAGCCCGGCAAGAAGCACAAACGAGTATTCAGTGCGGTGGGAACTGCGTAACAGCATTGGCGATAAGGACGGACGGGAATTATCCGAGCCCGCGTGGATAACAAATACTGCCGAAAAGAAAACCGGACGTTTGCAGCTTGATGATGCCAACCCGGGGCAGCTACTGGTAGCCAAAGTAATTCTCAGCGCCTCGCGCAAAGCCTGGTATTTTTATAAAACCATATCACAGGATAATGCCTTCAGTCTGTTTCAAAATAATGTACCCGTTACCAATACCTTTATCCGAATTAACGAGCCGGTAACTGCTAACGGATTTGATCAGAACAAGCCGCTTGTTGTATCGCTGTACAAAACCGACTTCCCGGCAGCAGCGCCTCCGTTTGCAACTTCGCAGGCCCGTGTTTCACCCGTTATTACGCCCGATTCTACTTTCACTATAATGCCCGGCCAACCGGTAAGGTTCAGCGGACTGGGTCTTTATCTGCTGCAGCAAGATACCGCCAGCACGGCAGGGTTGGCCTTCCGGGTGGAAGACGATTACCCCAAACTCGGCAAAATTGAAACACTGGCCGGGCCCATGATTTATGTATGTGAAAAGAAGGAGATGGATAAACTACGCGCTGCAAAAGGCGATAAACTGCTGTTTGACAAAACCATTTTGAGCATTACCGGCAGCACCGAACGCGCCAAAATTTTTATGCGCAATTACTTCCGCAGGGTTGAACAGGCCAACCAGTTGTTCAGTTCGTACAAGGAAGGATGGAAAACAGACCGCGGAATGATGTACATTATCTTCGGGCCGCCTGAAGAAGTGTACCGGTTGGGCGACCGTGAAGTTTGGGAGTATAAGAATACCAATTACAAGGGCCGGTTTATTTTCACCAAATCATCAACTCTTTTCGACCCCGATAACTATGTGCTCATCCGCGACCGCAAATTTACCGATGCCTGGTACGCGATGGTTGACCTGTGGCGAAAAGCGCGTTTTTAGTTTGTATTTTTGAGCATGACCAAACCCGACATGATTTACGGCACCCGTGCCGTGATGGAAGCCATCGTTGCCGGAAGGGAAATTGAACGGCTCTTCATTCAAAAAGGCCTGAATAACGAGTTGCTGCGGGAATTGCTCAGACTGGTGCGCGAGCGCAACATTTCATTTACTTATGTTCCGGTTGAGAAACTGAACCGGTTTACCCCTAAAAACCACCAGGGTGTGGTGTGCCTGCTGTCCTCGGTAACGTATGCCTCGCTGGATGACCTCATCCACTTTGCATACAGCCAGGGCCGCGAACCGTTCTTTATAATCCTCGACCGGATTACCGATGTGCGCAACTTTGGCGCCATTGCCCGTACAGCCGAGTGTGCCGGTGTGGATGGTTTGATCATCGCTGAAAAAGGAAGCGCACCCGTTTCGGGTGATGCCATGAAAACATCGGCCGGGGCATTGAACCACCTGCCGGTTTGCCGCGAAAAGGACTTACGAAAAACCGTAAAGTTTCTGCACGACAATGGCGTAACAGTGATAGCGTGCACAGAAAAGGCCGCAAAGACAATTTATGAAGTTGTAATCAGCGGACCCATTGCTCTTCTTATGGGGTCAGAAGAGGATGGCATCTCGGATGATCTCCTGCGCACCTGCGATGAACTCGTAAAAATCCCGATGAGTGGGAAAATCGGATCATTAAATGTAAGTGTAGCCGCAGGAATTGCGATTTATGAAATAGTACGGCAGAGAACATTTCGATAAAGCTAAGTAGTATAAGCTGTTCGAATACCTCTTTATTATAAAAATTCTCCTCCACCTTTCAGTGCCTTCACATCATTTACAAACTGGCGGAACAAGTCTTCCCGGTCTTTCTCACACACAATAATCACGTTACCAAATTCGCCCACCAGGTACCCGTTAAGGCCCTGCACAACCAACAGCTTATCAGCCGAAGAGGCCCGGATAATGGAATTGCGCGAATCATACACCAACACACGCCCGCTAACCATGTTGTTCTCCTTGTCTTTAGCCGAAATATCGTGAATGGAAGCCCACGAGCCCAGATCGGACCATGTAAACGAGGCCTGACATACATACACGTTGGTAGCCTTTTCCATAATTCCGTAATCAATGGAGATGCTTTTGCATTGTGCATACGCCTCGGCAACCGCTTTGTGCTCTTCATTTGTGCCAAACGACTCGCTGCATTCTTCAAATGCCTCGGCCATTTCGGACATGTGCTCTTCAAGTGCGCGAATGATGGCTTGAACACCCCAAACAAAAATCCCGGAGTTCCACACAAAATCACCGCTCTCCAGAAACTTCTTGGCCAATGCCAACTGGGGCTTTTCAGTAAACGTCTTTACTTTTTTTATAAACTTTTTATCGGGCAGAAACTGAATGTAGCCGTAACCGGTTTCCGGTCGGGAGGGTGTAATTCCCAGCGTAATCAGTTTATCTTGCTCTTGCGCGTAATCAACCGCCCGGGTGAGCACGTGCTGAAACTCATTTTCTTTCATGATCAGGTGATCGGCCGGGCTAACGATAATCACCGCATCATTTTGGTGTTGACGGATACGGTAGCTGGCATAGGCAATACAGGCTGCGGTGTTTTTACGCATGGGTTCGGCCAGTATTTGTTCTGCTTTTAAATCGGGCAACTGCTCCTGAACCAGGTGGGCATGCTCTTCATGGGTCACCACGTAAATCCGGTCGGGCGGGCACAGCGGCAGGAAGCGTTCATAGGTTAGCTGCAATAAGGTTTTACCGATACCCAATACATCCAGAAATTGTTTGGGTCTTTCGTTGCGGCTATAGGGCCAGAAGCGTACTCCCACGCCCCCGGCCATTAATACCACATACAGGTTTTTCTTCATTTCGGCTTCTTCGTGTCAGGAAGCGTTAGGGTTCATGGTTCAATCAGGCTATGCCCTCCTTCAGTAAATCATGCAGGTGAATGAATCCGCTAATCTTTTCACCATCCATTACCACAAGCTGGGTAATATTGTTCTCCTGCATTTGATGAAGTGCTTTCACAGCAAATTCGTCTTTTTGAATATGCTTTGGGTTGCTGGTCATGATGTCGCCTGCGCGGATGCCCGTCAGGTCGGGGTTTTTCTGAAGCATTCTTCGCAAATCGCCATCGGTAATAATACCCAGTAGCCTCTTGTCATCATCTACTACGGCAGTACACCCCAATCGTTTTGAGGTTATCTCCACAATTACTTCCCTCAGGGTGGCATCGCGGCTTACCAACGGGAGTTCATTGTTTACTGAAATATCCGAAACCTTCAGGTAAAGCTGTTTACCCAACGCCCCGCCCGGATGAAACTTGGCAAAATCGGCATCGGTAAAATTGCGCAGGTTAACCAGGCAAACCGCAAGGGCATCGCCCATGGCCAGGTGGGCGGTAGTGCTGGTAGTAGGGGCCAGGTTGTTAGGGCAAGCCTCTTGCTCAATTGTTGCATTCAAAACAAAATCTGCCTGTTGGGCCAGATAGGATTTGGTGTTGCTTACCAGGGCAACAAGTTTGGAGCCCCTTCGTTTTAGTAACGGCACCAGTACCTTTATCTCCGGAGTATTGCCACTTTTGGAGATACAAATAACAATATCGTCTTGTTGAATCATGCCTAAATCGCCATGAATAGCATCGGCAGCATGCATAAACAGGGCGGGCGTGCCGGTTGAATTTAGTGTAGCCACAATTTTATTGGCTATTATGGCGCTTTTGCCAATGCCTGTTATGACAACCCGGCCTTTTGACGAATAAATTTCGTTTACACAGGCCTCAAAGTCGTCATCAATAAAATTTGTGAGATTTTCTATCGCACGGGATTCATTTATTAATACTTCCCGTGCAATGTTTTTAATATTTTTTACTAAATTCAATTCCCTTTCAAAATTAGCTTTGTCAGCAGGCAAAGATAGAAAGATTTGACACTAACTGTTGTTAGGTAATTATGATGTTGGTTGAAGAGAAAGACGCATTAAAACTGAAGCTGAAAGAGGTTTTCGGCTACGGCCACTTCCGGGGTAATCAGGAAACTATCATCCGGAATCTGCTGGAAGGAAGAAATACGTTCGTAATAATGCCCACAGGTGCCGGCAAGTCGCTGTGTTACCAGTTGCCCGCTTTGCTGCTGGATGGCCTTGCCGTGGTTATCTCCCCCCTTATTGCCCTGATGAAAAACCAGGTTGACCAGCTAAATGCCTATGGTGTTAATGCCCGCTTTCTTAACTCCACCTTGTCAAAAGGCGAAATAACACGGCTCAAAAAAGATGCCTTGGCCGGCACGGTTAAGTTGCTGTATGTAGCACCTGAATCGCTTACTAAAGAGGAAAACATTGAATTCCTTAAAAAAGTAAAAGTTTCGTTTGTTGCCATAGACGAAGCCCATTGTATATCCGAATGGGGCCATGACTTCCGGCCGGAGTACCGCAGGATAAAGTCTATGATTCAGCAACTGGGTGATTTACCCATCATGGCCCTTACAGCCACGGCAACACCCAAAGTACAGATTGACATCCAGAAAAACCTGCAGATGGAAGATGCTGATGTATTCATCAGCTCCTTCAACCGCAAGAACCTGTACTACGAAGTGCGCCCAAAGAAGGAAACCAAGAAACAACTCATTAAATTTCTGCGCGATAACCGGGGCAAATCGGGCATTGTGTATTGCCTCAGCCGCAAAAAGGTTGAGGAAATCGCCAACCTGATTTCAGTAAATGGATTTAAAGCAGCACCCTACCATGCCGGACTGGATCCGGATGTTCGGGAAAAAAATCAGGATGCTTTTCTCAACGAAGAAATCGACATTATAGTAGCCACCATTGCCTTCGGCATGGGCATTGATAAACCCGATGTTCGGTTTGTGGTTCATTATGATGTGCCCAAATCGCTGGAGGGCTACTATCAGGAAACGGGCCGCTCCGGCCGTGACGGTCTGGAAGGCCACTGCCTTATGTTTTACAGCCATAACGACCTGAACAAACTGGAAAAATTTAATAAAGACAAATCCGTGCAGGAGCGCGAAAACGCCCGCATCCTGCTACAGGAAATGGAATACTATGCCGAGTCACCCGTGTGCCGCAGGCGCCAGCTGCTGCACTACTTCGGTGAAGAATTTACCGAAGACAACTGCGGCATGTGCGATAACTGCGTGCACCCGAGAGAACGTTTTGATGGCATGGAGTACGTAAAAATGGTGTTGCAAGCCGTTAAACAAACCAACGAACGTTTCGGGCTTAATCACCTTGTAAACGTTATCCGTGGTATTGAGGACGAATACGTTAAAAGTTATGCCCATTTTGACCTGGCTATTTACGGTAAAGGTGGCGATGAAGATGCCGACTTTTGGAAGTCCGTTATCCGGCAGGCACTTATTTATCAATACCTGGAAAAAGACATCGAAAACATCGGTGCCCTGAAACTCTCGAAAAAAGGAGAAGCCTTTTTGAAAAAGCCGCACGCCATAGAACTGGCCCGCGATCATGACTTTACCACCGACCTGGAAGATGAGGAAGTATCCAGCGAGCGCGCACCCGTTAACGCCAAAGCGTATGACGATAAGCTGTTTGAAATGCTTAAAACGCTTCGGAAAAAAATTGCCAAGGAACGCAACCTCCCTCCCTATGTAATCTTTCAGGATCCTTCACTGGAAGAAATGGCCACCACCTACCCCACCACCAAAGAAGACCTGGCCCAGGTAAACGGTGTAGGCATGGGCAAGGTGAACAAATTTGGCAAAGAGTTTTTGGAAGTGATTCAGAAATACGTTGAAGACAACGACATTGAAACAGCCACCGAAGTGGTCGTAAAGTCATCGGTTAACAAATCCAAAACAAAAATCTTCATCATTCAGCAAATCGATAAAAAAGTTGACCTGGAAGAAATTGCCGAAATGGCCAACCTGAGTTTTGAAGAACTGCTTACCGAAATTGAAAACATCAGCTACTCCGGAACAAAACTTAACCTGAATTATTATATTGATCAGGTGCTTGACGCCCACAAGTTGGACGATATTCACGATTATTTCATGAATGCCGAAACCGACAGCCTGGAAGCCGCACTGAATGACGACTCGCTGGCCGATTATACCGAAGAGGAAATCAGGCTGGCCCGCCTGGCCTTTATGAGCGAGTACGCCCATTAACCATCGGCACTAAAGCCTGCTTGAATTTTACAGGGGTTTGCCCATCTTTGGGGCCTTTATGAAGTCACTCAACATTTTGCTTATCGGTAATGGCGGCCGCGAACATGCCCTGGCCTGGAAAATTAAGCAAAGCCGGCTGTGCGGTGCCCTGTTTGTAGCTCCGGGCAATGCGGGTACAGCCGCCATCGCACAAAACATTTCCATAGCGGTTGATGATTTTGAAAAGCTTGGCAATTTCTGTAAAGAAACCGGTATTGATTTATTGGTGACAGGTCCTGAATTGCCTCTGGTAAAAGGCCTGCGAGATTATTTTGCATCCGACCCGGAGCTTAAAAAGATACCGCTCTTGGGGCCGGGCAAAGCCGGAGCCCGGCTGGAAGGCAGCAAGGATTTTTCCAAGCAGTTCATGCTCCGGCATACTATCCCGACAGCCAAAGCAAAAACATTTAATGCCGGTGAAACGCAGCAGGCACTGGCTTACATTAATCAGTGCAAGCCGCCCATCGTCCTTAAGGCCGATGGCCTGGCAGCCGGTAAAGGGGTAATCATTACTGAGGATAAAGAAGAAGCCGGACGGGAAATAACCGCTATGCTAAGTGGGGGAAAATTCGGTGAAGCTGGCAGGAAAGTACTGATTGAAGAGTTTTTAAAAGGAATTGAACTTTCAGTTTTTGTACTCACCGATGGAAAGGATTACGTCATCCTTCCGGAAGCCAAAGACTACAAACGCATTGGCGATGGCGACACCGGTCCCAACACAGGCGGCATGGGTGCAGTATCGCCCGTTGTTTTTGCCGATGCTGTCTTTATGCGCAAGGTAGAAGAACAGGTTGTAAAGCCAACCATCCACGGACTTCAGCAGGAAGGCATTGATTACCGCGGGTTCATTTTCATCGGTCTGATGAATGTTGGCGGTAATCCCTACGTTATAGAATACAATGTTCGTATGGGCGACCCTGAAACACAGGCCGTAATGCCCCGGATTAAAAACGATCTGGTTGAATTACTATTAGCTGCCGCAACCGGTAACCTGAAAAACCACACCGTTGAAATCGATCAGCAAAGTGCCGTTACCGTAGTGATGGCGTCTGGCGGATACCCCGGAGATTTTGAAAAAGGAAAAGAAATTACCGGATTAAACACAGCAACCGAGGCACTGGTATTTCATGCTGGCACCCAGGCTGCCAACAACCATGTACTTACAAACGGAGGCCGCGTGTTGGCCGTTACCGGAATGAATATGGATGTTTCAATTGCCAGGCAAAAAGCATACAAGGAAGTTACCCGGCTAAACTGGGAAGGTGTGTATTATAGAAAAGACATCGGATTGGATTTACTAACTTTAAGAGAAAAAATAGAGCATGAATACACGCGTAAGGAGGAGTAAGTCAAAATCGAAGGAAGTCATAAAAAAAAACGAGAGCACATCGCCCCCCAAAAAAACAGGGTTTCTTGCCAAAAAGTATTTTGGTAAACTCGTCAGGGGGTTAGACGGACTGGAGTACCAGAGAGCAACACGTTATGAGTGGTCTTGATATTTTGGTTGACCTGGCTGAAGGAAAAACTGGTATTGACATCCATTTGGATGGAAACAACCTGTATGTATCCGTCATATCTGAAATTGAATTACTTGGATGGCATAAAATTACTCTAAAACAGAAGTCTTTCTTTCAAACACTTCTTCGGGATTGCTTTATTGTCGGTTTAACAAAACCCGTAAAGGAATTGGTTATCGAATTGAAACAGAAACAAAAAATCAGATTGCCTGATTCTGTGATTGCAGCCAGTGCAATACATCTGGATATACCCTTGATTACGCGCGACAGGGAATTTAGTAAAATTAAAGGTTTATCGCTCAGGCTTATTCAATAGTACTCCTATGGGCTGCGCATGTACATCAGGTAAAGGAACGAAGGTTGCAGGGTGCAACAACAACGGTATGTGCCTTACGGGGGGTTGTAACAAAATGAACGTGTTCGATTGGCTCTCGAACATGGAGATGCCCCGCGAAGATCGTTTCGATGTTATTGAGGTACGGTTTAAAAACGGCCGGAAAGATTACTTCCGCAATCCCGATAAACTCACCCTCGTTACGGGCGATGCCGTTGTGGTAGAGGCACAAACCGGCCATCACATCGGCTATGTGTCGCTGCAGGGCGAGCTCGTCAGGCTGCAGATGCAGAAAAAGAAAATCGCCAACGACAGCGACATCAAAAAAATTTACCGACTGGCCCATACCAAAGACCTGGAGAAATTTGAGGAAGTAAAAAAACGCGAGTTGCCCACCCTGTACCGCACGCGCGAAATCATCCGCGATTTGAAACTTCAGATGAAGCTTTCCGACATCGAATACCAGGCCGACAATACGAAAGCCACTTTTTACTACTCGGCCGAAGATCGGGTAGACTTCCGTGAACTGATCCGCATCCTGGCGGGCGAATTCAAAATACGGGTGGAGATGCGCCAGATTAGCTTACGGCAGGAAGCCGGGCGCCTGGGCGGCATCGGGGTTTGCGGGCGTGAACTGTGCTGCTCCACCTGGCTCAGCGATTTTAAAAACGTGGCCACCAGCGCAGCACGCTATCAAAATTTATCACTCAACCCCAGCAAACTTTCCGGCCAGTGCGGAAGGCTGAAATGCTGCCTTAACTACGAGTTGGAAACCTACATGGATGCCCTGCGCGACATACCCAAAATAGAAGCCCCCTTGCTTACCGAACAAGGCGAAGCACGCCTTCAGAAAACCGACATCTTCCGTAAAATTATGTGGTTCGGCTACCGCGAAGACAACACCTGGTACCCGCTGAACGTAGAGCGGGTAAACCAGATACTGGAAATGAACAAAGCCGGTAAAAAACCAGCCACCCTGCAGGCCGATGAAGTGGAGGCAAAGATTCCTGTAGCCACGCTGAACAGCGACCTGGCCCAACTCGACAAAAAATTCAGCAGCAAGAGCAAAAAGAAAAAGAAGAAAAAACGCAACCGTGGTAACCGCAATAACCGCAACAACGAACCACGCAAACAAGGATGAGAAATTTTGTAATGCTAATTTTATCTCTGACTATTGCCGGCTGCGACTCTTCACGGCTTTATGAAAAAAACCACGACTTCACCCACCGCTTGTGGACGACAGGCGAGCAGCCCCGGTTTGATTTTGAAATTACCGACAACACGCAGCCCTACAACCTGTACCTTACCGTACGGAACGAGTCGGTTTACCCATATGCCAACCTATACGTTACCTGGCATTTGCTGGACTCAGCCGGTCGTGAATTGCACCAAAAACTAATCACCGAATTTTTGTTCGATAAAAAAACCGGCAAGCCGCTGGGCCAAAGCGGCATTGGCGATATCTACGACCACCGCTTTCTGTTACTCGGTAAACATACGTTTCCGTATAGCGGCCGTTATGCCATGCGGTTCGAACAATTTATGCGCACCGATACGCTGAAAGGCGTGCGGGCGGTGGGTTTAAGGGTTGAGAAAAATTTAGCAGATTAAATAATTATAGGGCTGAGGGCCTTCGCAAGCTCAGGACTCCGAGAACTTAAAACTCTACTCTCTCTGTAAACAAATGTGGCATCTCTTACACAAATAAGTTGATAAAAAATAAGGCATTGGAAACCCCAATGCCTTATACCGTTATACCCTATAACCTAACCCTTCTCAGGCCGTAACCGGCACTTTCTTTACCTCGGTTGGTTTTTCTTCTTCCTTTTTATCCAGGTCAATGATAATGGGCGCGGCAATGAACACCGAAGAATACGTTCCCACTACTATACCTACCAGCAAGGCAAACGAGAATCCACGCAACACCTCACCACCAAAAATCAGCAAAGTAATTACCACAAGTAAGGTAGTACCGGCTGTAATGATGGTACGCGACAGCGTGTCGTTAATGGCATCGTTTACGATTTTCTTTTTATCGTGCGAAGTGCCCAACCCGATGTATTCGCGTATCCGGTCGAAAATGATCACCGTATCGTTAATGGAATACCCGATAATGGTAAGTACGGCAGCCACAAACACCTGGTCAATTTCAAAGCTGATACCGAAGAAATTAGCAATGGCAAAGGCCGCGAATACAAATAAGGTATCATGCAATGTAGCCACAATGGCACCGGTACTGAACTGCCATTTTCTGAACCGGATGAGAATGTAAATGAAGATGGCCACCACCGAAAACAAGCTGGCTTCCCAGGCTGAGTTCTTGATATCATCCGCTACTGTTGCTCCTACCTTTGAGGAACTGGAAATAGTAAAGCGGCTGTCGTTAAGTTGCGAATCCTGGTCAACATACTGCTTGCCGGTAATTTTTTCCAGCCCGGCAATCAGCGTTTGCTTTACCTTTTCGTCCGCTGCATCGTTGTCATCATCAATCAGGTAGGAGGTAGTTACTTTAACAGTGCTGTTACTGCCGTAGTTTTTTACCTCAGTACCGGCATTTTTAAAGGCCTCACTTAACCCTACCTTCAGATTGGTAGCCACTACCGGCTGGTTAAACGACACAATGTAAGCGCGGCCACCTTTAAAATCCACACCCATATTCAGGCCTTTTACCAGCATCAGCGCAAGCCCGACAACAATCAGGGCCGATGAAATAATATAGGCCAGCTTACTGTTGCGCACAAATTCGAATTGTCTTCTTTTTTTAACAGCCCGTGCAATAAAGGTATCAAACGAAACCTTGCTCTCGTCACCTTTGCGGGTCATCCACTCTACGATTACGCGCGAAACATAAACGGCTGTGAAAAACGAAGTGGCGATACCCACCATCAGCGTAACGGCAAAGCCACGAATCGGCCCCTGCCCGAGCCACGCCAGGAACAATGCCGTGATCAGCGTGGTTAGGTTGGAGTCAAAAATCGTCCAGAAGGCGCGTTGATAGCCGGTTTTAACGGCATCTTTGAGTTTGCGGCCATGGAGCATTTCTTCTTTAATCCGCTCAAAGATGAGCACATTCGCATCTACGGCCATGCCCATTGTTAACACGATACCGGCCACACCGGGTAGGGTGAGTGAAGCATCAAGCTGCGCGAGAATACCCAGAATGAAAAAGATGTTGAACAGCAAGGCAATGTTGGCCACCCAGCCGCCTTTGGCATAATACATTACCATGAAAATAACAACAAGTGCAAGCCCCAGCACGGTTGAGATCAATCCCTGATCACGGGCCAGTTCACCCAGTGTGGGGCCCACAATTGCTTCCTCCACAATTTTAGTGGGTGCAGGCAGTGAACCGGCTTTTAAAATATTGGCCAGGTCTTTTGCTTCTTCTACGGTAAAGTTGCCGCTTATTTGTGAATTGCCGTTAGGGATTTCTCCGTTTACATACGGAGCACTGTACACGGTGTTATCCAACACGATGGCAATTCTTCCACGGGGTGATTTACTCGCGGCTTCGGCTGTCATCTTCGCCCAGATGCGTGTACCGGTGGCGTTCATGGTCATGCTAACAGCCGGCCGTGCGTACTCATCCAAATCCTGGCGTGCATCATTAATAACTTCACCGGTGAGTTTAGGCTTGCCACCCCGGCCCTGATCCAAAAAATAAAGCGAAAGAGCCTCGGTATTACCCAAATCTTTATCGGGCTTGTTGGCCCAGTACACGCCTACGTTACGGGGCAACAAGCTGCGTACATCGGCACGCCTGAAGATTCGGTTAATCTCGGCAGTGTCTTTGAGGCTGTACCGAAATGTTCCGGCCGGTGTGCTCCTGGCAAACAAAGGCGAAACATTCAGATTCTGAAGCGAGTCTAATCCGGATTTAGTCGTATCCGTTACCGAAGCAGTTTGCAATTGCTTTTCCAAATCGGTAAGAGTGGTATCGGAAGTTGCTTTGGTGTCGGATTTAACTTCTGTTGAAGCGGCTGTTTGCGTTAACGCCAGGCTTCGCTGTTCTTTGGCGAGCAGATCGTTAATGCTCATCAGTGAAGTAGAAATATCGTTGGGCTCCACCACATCCCAGAACTCAAGACGGGCAACGCCCTGCAACAGTTTACGCACACGGGCCGGGTTATCGGCACCCGGAATCTCAATCTGGATGCGGCCCGTGCCGGGCAGGCGTTGAATGTTGGGAGCCGAGGTTCCGAACTGGTCAAGGCGGTTTTTCAGGATGGTGTACGAGCGATCAATAGCACTTTCGATTTCCTGCTCCACCACTTCAATTACTTTTTCATCCGGATCGTTCAGGCTGATGCGGCCCCGGGTGGTGGTTGAGGCAAACACATGAGCCAGTTTGGCGTCCGGGTTATCTTCGCGGTACGATTCAAAAAACAGGCTGCTGAAACTTTTCTCACTGCTTTTTTGCTTTTGCTGTGCTTTTATCAATGCCTTCACAAAAGCTGAATCCTTATTGTTTCCGCTAAGGCCTTTAATGATATCAACCGGAGAAACTTCCAGGGTTACGTGCATGCCGCCCTGCAGATCGAGGCCCAGGCTTAGTTCGTTGTCTTTTACTTCCTTGTAGGTAAACTCAACGCCAAACAGGTTGTACACCGGTTTATTCCAAACCGAGTCCATGTAGGCCACTTTCTTGCCCAAATCAACAATGCCGTTGGCATCGGTGGCATAGGCGATGGCATTGCGCTGCACCCGTGTTGAAACCACGGTAAATGATAAATAGTAAAGACACAACGCAGCAATTACAACTGTTAATACAACTACAAATCCTTTGTTTTGCATACTAATTAATTCAATGTTTAAGGTTCAAGATTCTATGATAAGATCAGACTGAATACCGAACGGTGTTCAGTTAAAAATGATAAAAATATTCAGGGTGCGTTCGGGGAAATGACCACCCGAAAAAGGGTTCGATACAGTTTATCGAAAACACTGGTAATGGGAACCGCATCCGTGTGCTGATGTGAATCTTCCAGAAGAATTTCAAGAATAAACGCAAATTCCTGGTTGGTTTGCACCACCGAAGAAGAGGAGGGCAATGTAACCGAAGGCATGGAAATGAAGGCCGCCTCTTCCGACTGCTCCGTTTCAACGGCATTCACCGGCCTATCGGACAACCGGAAATAAAAAAGCTGACTAACCACAATGGCTAAAGCAATACCAACCCCGGTAATGAGGGTTATTGCGCGATATGGAGCCTGCCCTTTTTTCATGGGCTACAAAAGTAGAAAATTGCCTTGAATCTGAAAGAGGCTCCGCAAAATACCTACTTAGCTGCAATTCCGGCCAGTTTGGCCCTTAATGCCAGGGTAAGTACATCCAATGCACGTTCAACCTGGTGGTTATTGGGGATGACCAGATCGGCCTGATGTTTTAGTGGTTCAATAAGTTTTTCATAAACCGGCATTACATGGTGGTGGTACCGGTATAACACATCATCCAGACCGTAACCCCGCTCTTCATTATCGCGCATTATTCTACGGCTTAGCTTAACATAGTCTTTGGCCTCGATAAATATTTTCAAGTCCAATTCGTTAGCAATGTCTTCAAAATACTGTACAAACAAACCCTCCACTACCAAAAGAGGGGCCGTTTTAAACACCAGAGTTTTTGGTTCAACGCCCGGATTGTTGAATGTGTACTCCTTTTTTGTAAGCACCTCACCCCGTTTAAGTTTATTGATGTCGGCCACAAACTGGCGGTGATCGATCGCTTCGGGTAAATCAAAGTTTTTAACCCCGCGTTCATCCGTCTTTTGTTGATCACGCGGATGGTAATAATTATCCTGTGAGATTAAACACAACTCCGATTCGCTGAACCGTTTGGACAGGCCCGATAAAAAATAGGTCTTGCCCGATCCGCTGCCCCCGGTAATGCCGATGGTAAAAGGTTTGTTCATAGTAGCTGGTGGGACAAATTACCAAACGAAAAGTTACCGGGCATAATTTTTTTTCAGATGCTGCACGAGTTTCATCACCGCAATGCCCCGGTGGCTGATGGCGTTTTTTTCTTTCATCGTCATCTCAGCCAGTGTTGACGAGAAACCGGCCGGCTGAAAAATCGAGTCGTACCCAAAGCCATGGGCCCCCCTTGGTGTTTCAATTATCTTACCTTTTACAATACCTTCAAACAAAACAGGAACACCCGCATCCACCAGTGCTATTACACACCGGAATTGCGCATTCCGGTTTGGTTGTCCTTTAAGTCTTTGCAGCAACAGGTCAATATTATCCTGGCTGCTTCTGTGCTCGCCTGCATAGCGGGCAGAAAAGACCCCGGGCTCACCATTCAGGGATTCTACCTCCAGGCCGGTGTCATCGGCAAAGCAAGGGGTTTTAAATTTTTTAAAAACGTACTGCGCTTTCTGAAGAGCATTGCCTTCAATGGTATTTTGTGTTTCCGGTAATTCCTCTGCACAACCGATTTCTATCAATGAACGGATTTTGATGGAAGTACCAGTTAACTGCTGTACTTCCTCCAATTTATTCCGGTTATTGGTGGCAAAAACAATTGTTTTCACAGGCTAAACCGAAACAAGTTCGATCTCAAAAATAAGGTTTGAGTTTGCCGGAATACCCGGCAGCGCAATAGTTCCATAGCCGTAGCCCGATGGAATATACAGTGTTGCTTTTGTGCCCGCTTTTAACTGAGGCAACACAATTTGCCACCCAAGAATAAGGCTCTTTAACGGATAGGTTAACCCAATGGTGTTTACGTCAAACACAGTTCCATCCAATAACATGCCCGTATACTTAAACGTTATACTTGATTCCAAACAAGGCTTTGCGCCAGATCCTTCCAGTGTTATCATGTATCGAACACCGGTTGGATCCTGCACTGCGATAATACCTTCTCCATCAAGGTACGCATCAATAGCCGCAATATCCTGTTCGAGTTTTGCCTGGTTCACGGCATCCAGCCGCGATTGCGATACGCGGGTTGAGCAATCATCATCACTGCACCTAACCTGTAATGCCAAAAAACCTAAAAGAATAAACGCAACCCGCATGGTTAGTTGGCAATGTCAACCATCTCCAGTTCAAACACTAAAATGGAATTGGGTTTAATCACTGCGCTGCGTTGCTGCGGGCCATACGCGAGCGTTGATGGAATATAGAAAGTCCCCTTTGCTCCTTTATTCATGGTTTTTAACGCATCGTGCCAACCCTGTATTACACTGGATTGATCAATGGTTACTTCATAAGGGCCGTACGTGCGACCCGGGTCATAAAGATTTTTTTCCTCGGCAACCGATTGAATGCTGGAGTCGAAATACGGGCCGTTTAACAGGTAGCCGGTATAGTTTACCTTAACCGTTTGTCCGGACTTGGCCGTTTCGCCCGTTCCGGGTGAGGTAATAACATACCGCAAACCCGATGGCAGCGTATCGGCTTTAATACCCCTTTCATTCAGGTACGCATCAATTTTCCGTGTATCTCTTTTCAGTTGATTGATCAGGAAGTTATTCATCAGTTCCTGCTCGTAGGTCATGAATTTTTCGTTGTTCATAATTTCATTCACACGGAACTGGTAACGCATCATCAGGGTGCTGTCCAGGTTTTCGGGAATGGGCCTGCGGCTGAGTTTCTTGAAGAACTCGGAAATGGAGATATCCACCACAACACTATCCCCCTTTGAAAGTTGGCGCAGCATCTGGATGATGCCGTTCTCCTGAGGAATGGCGCTGCTGTCGTTAACCATGTAAGCAGAAGGAAAACCATTATCTATTGTGCTGGTCCATACCGAATCTTTTGAGTCGGTTAGGGCATAATCAAAAACCAGGATTTCCCCCACCCGGGCCCGCACGCCATCACCGCTTTTAATCACTTTATATTTAAGTCCGCTGGGTGTTTCTTTCACGTTTTCAGAACAACCTGCCAGCAAAGCGGCCAGGCAGCAAGCAAAAATTGCATTTCTCATGTAGTTGGATTTAATAGGAATAATCAGGTTAATACTCAGAATCATCGGCAGCAGTAAGCTGCGGTTTGTATTCGGGCAGCAAAGCTAAGAATTTTTGCGTAGTGGCCTGCAAGGAAAGTTTGCTGGAGCCGCCAGCAGCATTTTTATGTCCTCCTCCTTCAAAATATTTACGCGCCAGTTCATTCACTGAAAAGTTTCCGAGTGAGCGAAACGAGAGTTTAATTTCATCACTTCGTTCATATATCATTACCGACAGCCTGATGCCTTTTATGGAAAGACCGTAGTTTACAAAACCTTCGGTGTCACCGGTTTGGGAGCCGAAGCGCTTTAGTTCCTGCTGCGACAGGGTCATGTAAGCCGTGTTGAATTCGGGCAATACGATAAGCTTTTCGCTGAGTACAAAACCCATTAACCGAAGCCGATCCAGTGTATTGGTATCGTATATCAGTTTGGAAACTTTTGTCGGGTTGGCGCCCATTGAAACCAAATCAGAGGCAATCATAAACTCCTCGCGTCTGGTGTTGTTATGCCTGAAGCCACCCGTATCGGTCATCAGGCCGGCATACAGGCAATCGGCTATGGCTGGTGTAATTTTTTCGCGATGGCCCAGCTCGATTATCAACTCGTACACCAGGCCCGCGGTTGATGCAGCCTTCGGGTCCCACTGTTCAAAATCGGCAAAATGCTCCGGTTCCAGGTGGTGGTCAATCAACACTTTCTTTCCCGGTGATTTCCGAACGGCATCACCCAGGTTGTTGACGCGGTTCAACGATGAAAAATCGAGGCAAAAGATAATTTCAGCACTTTCAAAGTGGCGGATAATCGACTGTTTGTTCTTCTCTTCATCAATCAGCACGTTATCATTGCCGGGCATCCAGTGAAGAAAAGCAGGGTAATCGCTAGGTGTAATAACCTGTGCCGTGTGCCCGCAGTTGATAAGATAACCCCACAACCCTAGTGAAGAGCCCAGCGCATCGGCATCGGGTTTGTGGTGCGTAACGATAACCACCCTGCGCGGCTGGCTCATAAACTGCTTGAACACGCTTAAATTTTTCATTACCGGGTTTGGTGGCAAGGGGCAAAAATAAGGAGGAATTGCCGGATTTGAGTTTTTACCCGCACCGGGCGGATTTCATAGAATAACCCTTATTTTTGCGCCCGAAAAGTTGAAAACAGTAATACAATGGCAGGAAACAGAACATTTACCATGATTAAGCCCGATGCTGTATCGGCCGGCAACACCGGGGCAATTACCAAAATGATTGAAGAAGCAGGCTTTCGGATTGTAGCGATGAAAAAAACGTTGTTAACAAAAGAACGCGCGGGCCAGTTCTATGCCATCCATAAAGAGCGGCCGTTTTACAACGACCTGTGCAACTACATGTCGTCAGGGCCTATTGTGCCGATGATTCTGGAGAAAGAAAATGCCGTAGAAGATTTCAGAACACTTATTGGCTCAACCGATCCGCAAAAGGCTGCGCCCGGTACTATTCGCAACCTGTTTGCCAAATCCATCGAGGCGAATGCTATCCACGGCTCCGACAGTGATGCGAATGCGGAAATAGAGGGAAACTTTTTCTTTTCGAGACTGGAGCAGTTTTAAAATCGGTTGCCGGTTGCATGTTACCGGTTACAGGCAACCGGAGACCATTTTCTTACCACAGCTTTGCAGGATAATCACCCTTTGTGATTAACTCCCTGATTTTACCCACCACTTCTTCTTTATCCTCCTGGTAGGTTACGCCAAACCAGATGTCTCCACCGGATATCACTTTTATTTTCCCCTCTCCGCTTTTCACCAGTGAGTTGGCGATGATGGGAATGAAGAACTCGGCCTTTATATCCTGATAATTGTTCTTTAAAAAATCATAAAACAGTTTTTCAGAAATTGGAAAAATAGACGGGTGAAAACCCCAGAAGTTCATGGACGTTTTCGCTTCCGGGTTCATTACAATATCACCTTCGGGTTCCTTTGCAATGATTTTTCCATTTTCCTTCACGATTGTTTTGCGCTCTACCACCGAGGTAAGAAATCCGTTGGCATCCTCCTCGCCTACCCCGCGCGAAACACTGCCGTAATCAGAAAGCACATTTTTTAATGTATAGCCAACTAATGCATGAATGCCTCCTTGCATTTCCCCCCTTGAGGGGGAATTAAGGGGGGTGTTGAAAAAATCGGCCACATTCTTAAAGGCAGCACGTCCATAAAAATCATCGGCATTAATAACGGCAAAGGGTTCGTGAATCACATCTTTTGCACACAACATGGCATGGCCGGTACCCCAGGGTTTCTTCCGTTCGGGATTCTGAAATTCTTTCGGCACCAGTTTATCCATGGATTGAATGACAAACTCCACCTCAACCTTGCCTTTGAGTTTGGGCAGGAATTTTTCCTTCACGATTTCCAGTATTTCATCGCGCACAATGAAAACCACCTTGGTGAAACCCGCCCGGATGGCATCGTACAGCGAGTAGTCCATAATGGTTTCGCCATTCGGGCCAAAACCGTCAATCTGTTTAATGCCGCCATAGCGGCTGCCGATACCGGCCGCCAGTACCAGCAGGGTTAATTTACGGGGTGCGCTCATTTGTGCTTTGTTGATTTTACTGTATACTCGGAAATTATTTACAATCAAAAATAACGGTATGCAGCAAAAGGGCAATCATTATACCTACTCAATCGTCATTATCGGTATTTTGTTTTTCATTTTCGGGTTTGTTACCTGGCTTAACGGCACGCTCATACCCTTCTTAAAACTGGCCTGCGGACTAAAAACCGATGGCCAGGCATTACTAGTAACATTTGCTTTTTACATGGCGTATTTTTTCCTCGCCATCCCCTCATCCTTCATACTCAACAAAACCGGTTTTAAAAAAGGCATGGCCCTCGGCCTGGTAGTAATGGCTGCCGGGGCCCTGTTGTTTATTCCGGCAGCCAATGCACGCAGCTTCGGTTTATTCTTAACGGGTTTGTTTGTTCAAGGTATGGGGCTATCCATTCTTCAAACGGCCTCCAATCCATACATCTCCATTATCGGCCCCATTGAATCGGCAGCAAAACGAATATCCATTATGGGTATTTGCAATAAAGTAGCCGGAGCGTTGAGTCCGTTAATATTAAGTGCAATAGTACTAAGCGGTGCCTCGGAAATTGAATCGCAGATTCTTTCGGCTACCGATGAACAGCTAAAGATTGAACTGATGCACTCGCTGGCGCAGCGCATTGTTATGCCCTACATCATCATGGCCCTGGTGCTTGGCCTGCTGGCGCTGATGATCTGGTTTTCATCGTTACCGGAAATTGAAACCGAACAGGAGGATGCTGAAAGCCAGGCACCGACAGGTAAAACCAGCATCTTTCAGTTTCCGCATCTGTTGCTCGGGGCGCTTTGCATTTTTGTGTACGTGGGTGCCGAAGTAATGGCAGGGGATGTGATCGGTCCGTACGGAAAAGCGCTGGGCATGAGCCTGGACGAAACCAAAAATTTTACATCATACACCTTGTGGTCGATGGTAGTTGGGTACATCATCGGCATCATTACCATTCCGAAATACATCCGGCAGCAGGACGCGCTGAAGTACTCGGCCATTACCGGGGTAGTGTTTGCTACACTGGCCTATTTCACAACCGGCTACATCAGCATTCTGTTTATCGCCTTGCTGGGCCTGGCCAACGCGTTGATGTGGCCGGCCATTTTTCCGCTTGCTATTGATGGGCTTGGCCGGTTTACCAAAATCGGTTCGGCCTTGCTGATTATGGGCATTGCCGGTGGAGCCATCATCCCCCAGGTTTACGGGCGCCTCGTTGATCCGGATGGCATTGCGCTCAGCTCGCAGGCAGCTTTCTTCTGGTGTGTACTGCCTTGTTACCTCTACATTTTTTATTACGCAGGCTGGGGCTACCGCGCAGGCAAAAATCCTTACTGATTTGTGTTGCGAATCAGGTTCTGCACTTCACGATGAATGATGCTTTCACGTTCTTCCCAATCACCCTGAACGAGAACGTAACCAATTCTTCTGCGGTCTAACTCCGACTTAAAGATTTCGATCATCTGTTGTCGTCTGCTTTGTTCACCAATGTCGCGCAGGCCGTCACTCACCCAGGGCACATCCACATCAAACAGAAAGTAGCGGTCGTATTCAACCATCTTTTCAAGTTCATATAAAACGGGCGGCACTACCCCCAGGTAATGGCGTGAGTAAATCTGGGTGGTAATCAGGTCGGTATCGCAGAAAAGGAGTTTGTTTGCCTTGCGGGCTTTCTGAAAAATCCGTTCGGTTTGTGCCCGGCCAATGTTGATGATGTCCTCACGGTTAAATGTGTTGGTTGTGATTAACTCGCGTGCTACCTCAGGCACCCACTGGGTATTGTAGTGTTCGGCCATTTTTTTGGCCATCATCGTTTTGCCGGTGCTTTCAGGGCCGTAGAAGCAAACAAGTAGAATATTGTTAATCACAAGCAGGTAATTCTTTGTAATTTTATGAAAACCTATTGAAAATGCTGCAGGTAAAAGTACTCAACCCGAAGGCCAGAAAAATACTTGATGAATTAGCCTCACTGAAGCTTATTAAAATTTCTGCTGAAGAAGAATTATTTCCATTGACTTCTCAGCAAAAGAAGAGTATAGAAATAAGCCGCAAGGAGTTAAAAAAAGGTCTGTACAAGGAGAACAAGCAAGTATTATCCTCGCTCCGATCATGGGTAAAAAGAAAATAATCTGGTCCAACCGGGCCGAAGAAGAATTTAAGAACATACTTGAATTTTACATTGAGCGAAACAAAAGCATATCCTACAGCCTTAAGCTGATTGATTCAGTGGAGGCATTGACAACCTTGCTTGTAAAAAATAATTACCTTGGTCGGCTAACCGAAAACGGCACAACCCGCGTACTTATCAAAGGCAATTACCTGATCTTTTACGAGGTTCATAAATCAACGATTGAAATTGTTTCAGTTTGGGATAATCGTCAGGATCCGGAAAAACGTTTTGCCTGACCGCTACTATCGTATGATAAATACTCCCTCCGCCAGTTCCATAACCCGTAGGCCGCGATAAAACAAAAGACAAGGTATTCGAGGGCCACAAATTTTATTTCCTTCATATAGTACATATACGTGGCCACCACATCCACCACAATCCAGATGATCCAGCTTTCAATTTTCTTTTGAATCATGAGAAAGGTGGTAATGATGCTCATCACGGTAACAAATGAATCGAGGTACGGAAAGGCGCTCGGCTTGTTGAAAATTACCGGAAACCACTCGTGCAACCGGCTGGCCAGCGAGCCGAATAGCAAGGTGCCGGCAAGCCCAGCGACAGTGAGCACCAGCAACTGCCGCGCAGGCATGTAGCTAACCTTCAGTTCTTTCTTTCGGTCTTCTTCAAACGGTTTGGGGTGTGCCCACCGCCACCAGCCCAGCAGGTTGGTTACAAAAAAGAAAACCTGCAAAAACATATCGGGGTAGAGCTGCACCTGGTAGAACAGGAAGAAAAACAACGTAACGTTGATGATGCCGATGGGCCAGCTCCAGATGTTGGCGCGTGAGGCCAGGTACACCGCCACAAACCCTGCCACCGTGCCGAAAAACTCCAGGTAGCTCATGGGGTAGCCCCAGAGTTCGAAGAAGGTGTTGCTGATGTTGAAGAAACTCATTTTAAGACGTAAGTAGTAAGACGCAAGACATAAGACGTAAGTAGTAAGATGTAAGTAGCAGAATGTTAAGACCGACCATACTTACTACTTATGTCTTGCTACTTATATCTTACTGCTCATTTTAAGACGTAAGTAGTAAGACGCAAGACATAAGACGTAAGTAGTTAAAATGTAAGTAGCAAGACGTAAGACTGACCATACTTACTACTTATGTCTTGCTACTTACATCTTTACTAATTGCCAAAACCGCGCTGAAACTTACATCATTCCGGCTAAAGAAAACGTGTAGATATTCAGTTTTTTACGGTAAACCTAAACTTTAATGAAGAATTTAGTACAAAAAGCACACGCGTAAGGTATACCCAAAACCATTTTGAAAAAAAAAAAAAAAAGGCTATACTTTTACTGTTAAGACCCCTGTGCGCAACCGGGTTGAGTTAAATTCTTAACCATAAACCCTTAAAACGATGAGAAAAATCATGTTAAGCGTATTTGCCCTAGTAGCAATTTTTGCGCTAAGTTCATTCAGTACGGCCACCGGGCCAAGTTCAACCCCTAACGTAACTGCGAACATTAATATTCCGGATTACAACGGATATGAAGCCATTTCAACAAGCAATGGTGATGGGTGTTTGGAGATTTTTATGGCTTGGACTGATGCTCTTTTTAACTACATAGATTCACCTTCCGGAAGCCCTCAAGAAGCTCTTTATGGATTCTCCGCAGCAT
Organism: Flammeovirgaceae bacterium; assembly: GCA_015180985.1. NCBI lineage: Bacteria > Pseudomonadati > Bacteroidota > Cytophagia > Cytophagales > Flammeovirgaceae > Flammeovirgaceae bacterium. The sequence continues at coordinate 1,368,213 of CP054185.1, read as the reverse complement.
TTCTTTATGGGATGTTGATGGCATGTATTAGTGAATGACAGGATAGTTTTTATGTAACAGGAAAGCTTAAAGCTTTCCTGTTACTGATTTTATAAATAGTATAGCCTATGCAAATTTCAATTTTCAGCTTTCTGTTTGTGATTATACAGTTTATGTGGGGCAATCTTTATTCACAAAAAAAAACTGAAAGCAGCCGTGATAATGCCCTGATTGGAGAATGGCTTATTTCGCATCAACTAAATTGTGACGGAACAGAGAAGCGCCTCCTTCCTATAGTTAAAGGTATGAAGTACATATTTTACGCTAACGGCCATGTCCTTATGACTTCGCCTGCAATGGAGAGAAAGCTAAACTCATTGAATACGAAAGGGCCCAAGCCCGAATTACGTTGGAAAACTAGCAATAATATACTAACGATTACAGGTCCGGAAACCGGCAGGGGCGTCCTTATACAAGAAATTTCATATAAAATATACGGAGATACGCGGTAACGACTAAGCAACTGTGTAAAGGCCCGATTCGGCCTTGCTGAAAGGGGATGTGGAATGTACCACTTTCAGCCGAATCGGTTGCATTTAAAGACTTAACTTTAAACACAGTTACCATGGAAAATCAAGAACAACACCCACTACTCAAAGAGATGCTCACCCCTGAGTTTCTCAAGCAATTTAAGAATTCGAAAGACCTCAACAGCTTTATCGATGAACTTTTCAAAAAGGGCATGGAGCAAATGCTGGAAGGTGAACTCGATGGCCATTTGGGCTATGCCAAACATTCACCAGAAGGGATTAACTCCGGGAACTCACGGAACGGAAAAACCCGTAAGACCATCAAGACCACGCGAGGTGAACTACAGATAGAAGTACCTCGGATCGGAACAGCACGTTTGAGCCCGTCCTGGTTCCCAAGCGCAGCCGGTTCGTAGAAGGCATCGAAGAAATTATCATCTCCTTATATGCCCGGGGTATGAGCGTACGCGACATTGAAATACAAATCCGGGAAATCTATGGTGTGAATGTTTCGGATGCCACTATTTCAACGTTACCTCGCGGGTACATACGTTGGTAACGGAGTGGCAAAGCAGGCCTCTTTCATCGGTGTACTTTGTGGTGTGGATGGATGGGATCGTATTCAAAGTCCGGCAGAATGGGAAGGTGATCAACAAAACCATTTACCTGGCCGTAGGCCTTAATGCTCAGGGGTTTAAGGAAGTATTGGGCATGTGGCTGGGTGAAAGCGAAAGTGCTTCATTCTGGATAAGTGTACTTACTGATTTAAAGCCGTGGCGTGGAAGATATTCTCATCACCAGCACCGATAATCTGAAGGGCTTCACCGATGCAATCACCAGCGTGTTTACCCAATCGGTAACCCAGATTTGTGTAGTTCATCAGATCAGAAATGCGCTTCGCTACGTTGTCTGGAAAGACAAGAAACAATTTGTAGCCGATTTGAAGACTGTTTACGGAGCACCAAACAAAGAGCCTGGCTGCTCAAGCCTTAGAGCAACCTTGAAGTAACATGGGGCAAAAATATCCGCATGCTATCAAGTCGTGGAAAACGAATTGGGATAACCTCACGCACTTCTTCGATTATCCGATCGAAATCCGAACGCTGATCTATACCACGAACATTATCGAAAATCTCAACGGAAAAATCCGCAAGTATACCAACAACAAACTTTCGTTCCCTGACGACCAGGCGGTGGTGAAAGCGGTGTACCTGGCTTTACGGGAGATCACCAAAAAATGGACCTTGCCCGTGAGAAACTGGCCACTAATCGTAAATCAATTTTTAACTATCTTCGAAGGCAGATGCAAAATATAAAACCTTTACGCAGTTGCTTAGTCGTTACCCAGCACTTACACACTTAATTAGGCAGTGTCAAGACGTAAGACTGACCATACTTACTACTTATGTCTTGCTACTTACATCTTTACTAATTGCCAAAACCGCGCTGAAACTTACATCATTTTGGCTAAAGGAAACGGATGGATATTCAGTTTTTTAAAGCAACCGACAAACTTTTAATGAAGAATTAAGTACAAAAGGCACGCGCGTCAGATATACCCCAAACCATTTTGAAAAAAAAAAAAAAACAAGGTTATACTTTTACCATTTAAGACCCCCAGCGCGCGACCGGGTTGAGTTAAAATTCTTAACCATAAACCCTTAAAACGATGAGAAAAATCATGTTAAGCGTATTTGCCCTAGTAGCAATTTTTGCGCTAAGTTCATTCAGTACGGCCACCGGGCCAAGTTCAACCCCTAACGTAACTGCGAACATTAATATTCCGGATTACAACGGATATGAAGCCATTTCAGCAAGCAATGGTGATGGGTGTTTGGAGATTTTTTATATGTGGACGGATACAATGTTCCTCTATGCGGAAAACAGAGGCACGGAGGCGGGAGATGACTATTTTGATGCTGCCGCTTTGCTCTTTGCAGCCCTTATGATTTGCATTATGCAGTAGTTCCAAAATTGTCGATCTAAAGCAGAGCAGGAAATAACTTTTCCTGCTCTTATTTAATTAAATACCAGTTAAATGAAACCCTTTGTTGTATTTATATTCCTTTCTTATTGTTTCATCGGATACAATCTATTTGCTCAAAAGTCACAACCTCAACGTGATGAAGCGTTGGTTGGTGAATGGCTATTCTTATTTAGTAAGGACGCCAATTCGGTAATACAGCCAACTGATCCAATATTGCGAAATGCTAGACGTCAATATTATGCAAATGGCACATTATCTAGTAACTCTCCCTACAAGGAACAAAAGCTAAGTAAGCTCAATTTGAAAAGTCAAAAGTCCTCCCTTTCCTGGAGCACTCGTAACGGCAATCTCATCATCACCCAAAATCAACCCGGAATGAATACTGGTGAATCAACTTATAAATATGTTATTAATGCTGATACATTAATTGTCATTGACTATAAGGGTACCCAGAATTACTGGCTAAAAAGAGTTCAAAAAAATAAAAATAATGCTAAGTGAGATAACTCAACTTGTATAATGTGAAAAAGGAAGTGCTATTATGGATTTTTCTGCTTATTACTTTAGACATAATCCAATATTACCTGAACAATACATTAATTACTGAAGAGATTCTCGCTTCTGAATTATCAAATTATCTGGATAACGAAACAGCAACAAAACTTGCAGAACAAAGCCAATCAAATAACAGGATTCTGCTCAAAAATCTAACCCATTTATTACTTACCGGGGCGAAAGTTTTCGGCACCATAACTTTATTATATATCGGATTACTTTTGGCTAATCTGAAGCTATCATGGTATAATCTCCTTGAGGGTGTATTGAAACTCTATCCGATTTTTTTTATTACAGAGTTTGTCAAGTTCTTCTACTTCCAGTTCTTTCAACAGGATTACACCTACTTTGAATTAAATGCATTCAGGCTGTTTTCAATCACCCAAATCAGCAACCTGGCGGGTCTTGCCATGCAGGGCAAAACAGCCGCATTTTTCAACACCTTCGGCATCCTGGATGTAACCTTTTGCTGGTTGTTAAGTCAGGAACTCAACAAGGAGTCGGATAAACCGGTTACTGCAACCGTATTCATAACCTTTTTTACCGGCCTGGCACTATGGAAAAGCTTACTTTTGTTAATAGCTCCGTGATACCAATTACTATTGCTATGCGATTGGCTTTTGCGCTATTGATTACCCTGCTGTTCAGCAACCTGGCTGCTCAAAGCCCCGTCCGGCAAATCACACTCGACCTCAACCCCATTGCCATTGAAAACGGCCGGTACTACTTCAACGGCAAGCGGGTAACGTTTGACGGGCTGCTTATCCCCTTACAGGCCGTTGACGACAAGCAGGTAAACCGCTCCATCAAAACGGCACTTGCTTTACGCACCAGCCAAACCGTGGTGCGCCTGGGCCTTTCGGTTTACCTGTTGTACCTCATAGCCGACCAGCCGCTCTATGTGAATTACCACCAAACCCGCACATTGGTACTTAGTACGGTGGCAGCCGGATTTTCACTGAATATTTCTGAAAAACTTTTTCAGCGAAAAGCGGTAAACCGATTTAATGCGGTGTTGCTGAAAGAGAAAAAGTAAGGAGGCATGATTTACAATATCATCTGCCGTGCCGAAAAACTCCAGGTAACTCATGGGGTAGCCCCAGAACTCGAAGAAGGTGTTGTTGATGTTGAAGAAACTCATTTTAAGACGTAAGACGCAAGACACAAGACATAAGACGTAAGTAGTTAAAATGTAAGTAGCAAGACGTAAGACTGACCATACTTACTACTTATGTCTTGCTACTTACATCTTTACTAATTGCCAAAACCGCGCTGAAACTTACATCATTCCGGCTAAAGAAAACGGATGGACATTCAGTTTTTTACGGTAAACCACAAACTTTTAATGAAGAATTAGGTACAAAAAGCACACGCGTAAGGTATACCCAAAACCATTTTGAAAAAAAAAAAAAAACAAGGCTATACTTTTACTGTTAAGACCCCTGTGCGCAACCGGGTTGAGTTTTTTAAATGCAAAAAAATCTATAAAGCTTATGAAAACTCTAAACTATCTTACAAGTGTTATTCTCATTTTGCTTAGTTCTTGTACGCAACAACTTGTTGTGGAGGACAATGAGCCTCAAAATGGCCCGGCATTAATTCAAGACCACGTAAAAAAGAAATCATTAGTTTCAAAAGATGATTCCTTCTACAAGAAATTAACTGCCACAATGATGTGGCAAAGTATCCCCCGATCAATTTTGGAGCGAATTGACCATCACACTGATGTTTTTTTGATTGAATTCGATCACTCTCCTATCGAAGTAATAACTATAAGATTAATTTCATCGTTAAACTATGAATACCTTGTTTTCTATAAACTAAATGATAAACTCTTGCCTGTTATCGCTAAATCAATATCCAAAGGTTCAATGATACAATTATCGATTACTGACTTAAATGCACAACCGTATTTCGAACTTTTTGTCAATGAAAACAACAAAATTGGTAACTTTAATGTCACTAAAGATATTCCCTTCGAAACAATTGTGCCAAAAAACGCTAGTTCCTCTAGAACCACTGGCACTTGTCCAGAAATAAGTTCCTCTTATGGGAATTGTCTTTTGTGTGCTGTCAATGAATGCGAAAGTGATTGGGTTTGTCGTGTTACATGTGCATTCATGTTTCCAGAATGCTTTATTGGTTTTTCATTAGCTTGCGCTACAATATGGATATAAAACAGTTCATTTTAAAGGTAAGTGTTTTCCGATTGATCTTTTCAATCCTTGCCGTTATAATTGGTGCTTTTCTGTTCATAATGAGTCCAAAGGAAACGCTTGCATATTCAGCTGGGAGAGGCTTGATGGTCTTGGGATTTATCAGCCAATTGTACCAAATTATCCTTTATGCTGTTGTAGGATCCCGTAATTCTGGAGGGCAAAAATAATAGTGGTAATCCCATGTGAAAGCTGAATTAAATGTGTCTTGCACTTACAGCGTGTAGGACACATTTTAAGTAGTAAGATGTGGGAAGCTATTTCAAAAACAGAAACCACGTCATTACGAGGAGGCACGACCGAAGCAATCCCGGATCTGTTTTGGAAATCGAGATGGCCTCACTTCGTTCGCCAGGACGAAGGTATTTTTGAGATGACTCGTAGCAAACCGTAATGAAAGCTCCCCCTATTTAGTCACACTTAAAAGTATAGATTTCCAGTTATTGTTGCTATCCTGTTGGAATGTGGGAACTCCGCTGTAGCCTTGTGCGGGTGGTGGGGTTTTCCATATTTCAACAGGAACTGTGCAGGTGTTAAGTACCCCAGTGAGCTGTGCGGCCACTCGTTGTTGTATACCCACATCCAGGCTTGAGTGTACAGGCGCGCCTGGTTCAGACTTTCAAAGGTTTAGTTTCATCTCGGTGTAGATTCGGTAAATACGTTTATGGTTATCGGTGTAGTGCAGGGCTCTTAGCCGGTAGTACATCATCCAGAAGCCCCAGCGGGTGTACAACTCGGCAAACTGCCTTAGTTGCTGCCGCACGGGTTCATCGTTTCGGGGCCGGGGTTTATAGCGGATGGTGGATGGCGTCAAGGTTGTTCATTAGGAGAATGTAGGCCTTTTCCTGATGATAATCCATAATCTAATATTAAGATCAACATGAAAAGCGGATTACTAATCTGTTCTCTCACAATGATAGTCTTCGTAAAAGCAAATTGTCAAGATTGAAAAAGAGAATACATTCTCACAGAAAGTCAGGCGTGATGATATCGTTCCTTCACGAAGGGGTGTGCTTTACTTAACTTCCGATTCGCTAATTTTTAAAACCCTTAAACCTGCGGCTGAAAAATACAATTTTGCAATTACTTACCATGAACTTCAATCAATCCGGCCGTTTTATGGTTTTTATCATTCCCAACCAGATCAAGTTATATCTAAAAGACGGCACTTCGCTGCGTTTGTTAACTTACCGGAAAAAAGAAATCATCAAAAGGACGCGGCAAAAAATGAGCGAAAACAGAAGTTAGCTTGAAAGTTCAAAACTAAAAAATAACGTGCCCTGTCCGGCAAAAACAGGGCGCGTTATTTAGATACTCACCACAAAACCGGGTATTGTGCCGAAAAACTCCAGGTAGCTCATGGAGTAGCCCCAGAGTTCGAAGAAGGTGTTGCTGATGTTGAAGAAACTCATTTTAAGACGAGAGTAGTAAGACGCAAGACATAAGACTTAAGTAGTAAGATGTAAGTAGCAGAATGTTAAGACCGACCATACTTACTACTTATGTCTTGCTACTTATATCTTACTGCTTACCAAAACCGCGCTGAAACTTACATCATTCCGGCTAAAGAAAACGTGTAGATATTCAGTTTTTTACGGTAAACCGCAAACTTTAATGAAGAATTTAGTACAAAAAGCACACACGTAAGGTATACCCAAAACCATTTTGAAAAAAAAAAAAAAAAAAAGGCTATACTTTTACTGTTAAGACCCCTGTGCGCAACCGGGTTGAGTTTAGTCCTAATCATAAAACTTCAAAGTTATGAATAAGTTGTTCATTAACCTTACTTTAATTAGTATTAGCCTGCTTCTTTCTTGTACCGATCCGAATAGTACGGAAGAAATGAACTGGAGTGATTTTCCTGAGATAATAGAAGTGGTCAATGGTCCGGCATATAGACAATTCACTGAGGATTTCAATCATTTTATTAATGAACTTGATAGGACCAGAAAGGATTTATTAACAACTTATATTGAAAGAGCTCTTCAGAAACCATTAACTCTTTCCGCAAGTTGCAACTGTGATAATGGAGATCGCTCCTGTAGCGCCAGCGGCTGGTTTTCAGATTGTTGCATTTGTTGCTCATCATCCAGAGCAGCAGTCTGCGGAACTTATTTTGGAATAGCCTCTTGCAGATGCGAAGACTTGCCCCAACCCCGATTACAGAATGAAGGTGATATAACAGGCGTCTCAAAGGTTATGGTTTATCCTCAAAATATTGCCAAATTCATAAAGCAAGCCAACAACTATGGTATCAATACGGTTGAAATCCAAAGTTCATTCCTGGATTTTATTAAATCTATTTAATAAAATTCATTTACTGTAAGGCCTTCAACCAGAATTACTTTAATAATTTGCAGTCCATATGCATCTGCGTTTATGTTTATTAGGATTCAACTTACTATTGAGTATCCTTGTTCAGGCCCAGTTGACTATGCATGGAACAATAACCCCTTCAGAAAACTGGGAAAATAAACTTTATATCGCCCGAATCGATAAAATAGGCTTAATGCCGCCCAAGCTAATTGATTCGGTTGCCCTTAATACGAGTGGCAACTTTACCTATACTTTTGACACTGACCCCCAGGGTGTCTTGTATCAGGTAAGTCAGCCGTGTAAGGGATGTAATTATTTCAAAACCATATCAGGTAATAATGAAAATTCATTCCTTGTAGTTTCCAGGTATGAAAAAAAAGAGAACTTACTGATACAAGGCCACAGTGAGGAGCTATATCACTTGATTAGTATGACCGGGAGCGATGTGAACAGTAAAGTATTGCAGTTACGGAATTTAAGACAACCCATCACTACCCTGCTTCATCAGGCTAATCAATTAAAATTCGGATCACCTGAAAGAAATCAGGAATTAAAACAGAAAATTTTTAAGCGTATACTAGAAGAAATAGATTTACTAAAATCACAACTGCAAGTGGTTCTTGATACCTGTCAAACACCAGAATTACTAGTAGTGGGCATTTATTACCTAAATGAAGCCTTTTTAGGGCAGTTACAACCGGTGCAGATTGAAAACTACATCAATAAATTACCCCAATCAAATGCTATCCTTTACCGTACTTTAAAAAGCAAAGATCTTACTACTACAAAGAACAAAGCGGGGCTTACCCTGCCTGACGCTAAACTGGTTGACATAAAAGGCAGGCATCTGACCCTTAATCAAATACCAGGCAAATACAAGGTGATTAATTTCTGGGCATCCTGGTGTGGACCTTGCAGAAAGGCTAATATTAATCAATTACCCCCTTTGTCTACAAAACTCCGTAAGCATAACATACCAATCATCGGTATAAGCATTGATAAAACCGTAAATCAATGGAAAGAAGCCCTAAAAAAAGATAAGACATCTTGGCTTCAATGTATGGAGGTTGATCCGATACTTAGCGGATTAATTAAACCCGATTTAGAGGGAATCCCGCTGTATTTGTTAGTCAACGAAAACAACATGGTTGTTCTGGAGGCACGGAGCCCTGTCCAGATAGAGTTATTTCTTAAACAACAAATTGCGGATTTCTAAGATTACGTTCCGTTGGTACCTGGTAACGACTAAGTAACTGTGTAAAGGCCCGATTCGGCCTTGGTGCAATGGGGTGTGGAAAGCCACTTTTTCAGCGAAAAGCGGTAAACCGCTTTAATGCGGTGTTGCTGAAAGAGAAAAAGTAAGGAGGCATGATTTACAATATCATCTGCCGTACCGAAAACTCCAGGTAACTCATGGGGTAGCCCCAGAACTCGAAAAAGAATTTTCAGAAGTATAGCGCTTCACCAGTTTTATCTCTTCGCATCTAAACGTAATAGATTAATCAATTTTTGTATTTTTGGGAATCAGAATCCCAATCGTACAGAATGATTACCCGGCAGGCGGCAGAAACCCTTAAAAAAATGGCCCGGCAGTTCAGGGCAGTTGCCATTGTAGGACCACGCCAAAGCGGCAAATCCACGTTGGCAAAAGCGGTGTTTTCCACTAAACGTTACGTCTCGTTGGAGAATCCGGAAATTCAACAACGGGCCGCGGATGATCCAAGGGGGTTTTTGCACCACTACAATGCCGGTGCAATTATTGACGAGGCACAACGGGTACCTGAATTATTTAACTACCTGCAGCAGGTACTGGACGAAAGTAGCGAGCGGGGTAAATTTATCCTGTCGGGCTCGAATAATTTTCTTATGCTGGAAAAAATAACACAAAGTCTTGCCGGACGAATTGGTTACCTTGATTTACTCCCTTTCAGTTATACCGAACTTAAAGCAATCCATCAGTATCCGATAGAACTAAATAATCTGATTTACCGGGGCGGTTATCCGCCTGTTACCTATGAAGGTGTTGATGAAAAATTCTGGTTTCCTGCCTATGTGCGCACGTACATTGAACGGGATGTCAGGCAGATTAAAAACATTACCGATCTTGCAACATTTCAACGGTTTATGTTCTTATGTGCTGCACGCATCGGGCAACAGGTAAACCTGAGCAACCTGGCCATGGAGTGCGGCATTGATCACAAAACAGCCCAATCGTGGTTATCGGTTATGCAAGCCAGTTACATTGTGCACCTCCTGCAACCCTATTATAAAAACTACTCTAAAAGAATCGTTAAATCACCCAAACTTTACTTTTACGATACCGGACTGGCCAGCTACCTGCTTGGAATAGAGTCAGCCGATGCCCTGTTGTACCACGCCATGCGTGGGGCGCTTTTCGAAAATTTCATTATTAATGAATTATTAAAGAGCCGGTTTAACCAAGGCTTGCGGAGCAACTTATTTTACTGGCGTGATGTAAGCGGCCATGAACTTGATGTAATTATTGAATCGAATCCCGAACCTGTTGCTGTAGAAATTAAATCGGGCTTAACAGCAAACGATGAGCATTTTAAAGGTTTACGCTTTTGGAACAAACTAAACCCGAAGTCGAAGAAAATCCTTGTCTATGGCGGTGACGAATCGTACAACTGGCAATCGTTCGTGGTAACAAACTGGAGGGATCTGTCCGTTATAGCTTAATACACACATTCTTCGCCTCGGTAAAAAAGCGCAGTGCTTCCCAGCCGCCCTCGCGCCCTACCCCGCTTTGCTTCATGCCGCCAAAGGGCGTACGCAGGTCGCGGAAGAGCCAGCAGTTTATCCAGATGATGCCGCTTTTTACCCGTGCTGCCACGCGGTGGGCCTGTGTCAGGTTTTCCGTCCAGAGGGTGGCCGATAACCCATAGGGTGTGCTGTTGGCATATCCTATAACTTCATCCTCGGTATTGAACGGCATAATGGTAACTATCGGTCCGAAAATTTCTTCCTGGTTGGTGCGGCATTGTTCATTCAACCCGGTAATCACTGTAGGTTCAACAAAGTATCCGTTGGCACAGTGACCACTGAGTTTTACCTGTTTTCCTCCGGTTACAATTTTTCCGCCTTCTTCTTTTGCCAGTTCAATGTACGAAAGCACCTTGTTCATGTGTGCCTCTGAAACAAGCGCGCCTACTCGTGTCATTTCTTCCAGCGGATCGCCCACCACCAATTCTTGGGTCAGCTTCACAAATTCCGTAACGAACCTATCGTACAAACTGCGTTCAACAAAAATGCGGGAGCCGCACAAACAAATCTCGCCCTGGTTGAAGAAGGACGACTGAACAGACGTGCGCACAGCCTGTTCGAAACTGCAATCGGCAAAAACAATATTGGGATTTTTTCCGCCCAGTTCCAGCGAAAGCTTTTTAAACATGGGCGCGGCCGTTGCAGCAATCTTTTTACCGGTAACTGTTCCACCCGTAAACGAAATAGCCGGAACACCCGGATGCTCAATAATAGCCTGCCCGGCTTTGGGACCAAGGCCATGCACAATGTTGAGTACGCCTTTCGGCAAACCGGCCTCCATGCAAAGTTGCGAGAATAAATAAGCTGTCATCGGGGTAAGTTCCGAAGGTTTGGCCACTACCGTGCAGCCTGCCGCCAGGGCCGGTGCAATTTTCCAGGTAAACAGGTACAACGGCAGGTTCCATGGCGAAATACATCCGGCCACACCAACGGGCGTGCGCAACGTGTAGTTTACGGCTTCGTTTCCGGTAACATGCGCTTCGGAAGCAAAATGAATGGCGCCCGTGGCAAAGAAGCGCATATTGGATGACGCGCGCGGAATGTCCACGGCTTTGGCCAGTTTAACCGGCTTGCCCTGATCAATACTTTCGGCCAGCGCCAGTTTATCCAGGTCGCGGTCAATCAAATCGGCAATTTTCTGCAGAGTGGCCGAGCGCTTTTCAACGGGCATGGTGGCCCAGGCTTCGAACGATTGCTGTGCTGCTTCAACGGCATTATTTACATCTGCTGTAGCTGAATCAGGTACCAGGCTGTACACCTTGCCCTCGGCCGGGTTATAGTTGTCAAGGTATTTACCGGAGACCGGTTCAACCAACTCGCCATTAATGTAATTCAGAATTTTTTGCATGTTACAGTTGACTAGTGAGGTTGTTGTATTCTTCGTGAGAACCAATCCAAAACCATATCATGGTATGCTTGTTTTTTACACCCAAAGCGCGATAAGAATTCCCTACCCTGACAGCGTATATCGATTTGGTTTTATGAATCTGTTTGAAATTCAGCGAAGGGTGGTATGGGTTCCTAATCCATCGCTTATAAGCCTCCCTTGCTTTTAACTTGACAGTGGAAGGTAAGTTTTCATACGCTTTACGAAATCTTTCAGTAGTGACAGAGCGCACTTAACCAATTTTTAAAGGCTTTGTTTTTCGGGCTTTATACTCACCAACCGCTTCTGCGGCCAGTTGTTCTAATTCACCTTGTGTATCCCCAAAAGTCTTATCCCACTTAATCTCATCCAAAATCAAAGTCGCCAGTTCACGCTGCCTTTTACGCGGCAGGTTTTCAACTTGCTTCAGTACCTTTTTAAGTTCAGCTACCATTCTCCAAAAGTATTCACTTTTTCGTAATCTTAAACTCCACCCTCCGGTTCATTCTGCGGTGCTCTTCGGTATCGTTCTTCACCAGCGGCTGCGAAGCGCCATAGCCTTTGCCGGTAATGCGTGAACCGTGAATGCCGTTTTTTACCAGGTAATTTTTTACGGTAGTTACCCGCTCCTGTGAAAGAGTAAGTAATGCATTCGGGTTGCCCACATTGTCGGTATGCCCGCTCAGTTCAATTTCCATGGTAGGATTATCTTTTAAAATCTGCACCAGCCTGTCGAGTTCGGGGTACGATTCGGGTTTGAGCAGCGGGCGGCCCTGTTCGAAGAACACGTTGTTTAACTGAATGGCTTCACCGATTTCAATGGGTACCAGGTACAAGTCCTTCTGCATTTCGGTATAGGTGCGCACATTCACCAGCTCCAGGTTTTCGTTTACCGACAGGTATCCTTTTGCCTTTGCGTGCAATCCGTAGTTAACGCCATAGGGAAGCGCCACCCGGTAATCACCGGTTGCCGGATCGGAGATGGCCTCTCCGGTTTCTTTGCGGGTTACCAGGTTTTCAAACACAATGCCGGCTTCCACCGGTTTTTTTGTTTTTGCGTTGAGTACCTTCCCGACCACCAGTACCACCGGATCAGGGCGGATGACTTCCGGTAGTTTGATGCGCACGATATCCGATTCGCCAAACCCACCGGCATTGGTGCACATGTACGCATAATCGCCTGAAGCCGGCAGGGTGTAGTAGGCATCAAACCCAAACGAATTGATTTCGGGCCCGAGGTTTACCGGGGTGCTCCAGCGGGTCCATGTATCATCGAGCCGTTTGCTCATAAAAATATCCATGTCGCCATAGCCCGGATGACCATCCGAGGCGAAGTATAATGTCTTCCCATCGGCAGCGAGAAACGGTGAGGCCTCATTACCGCTGGTGTTAATGGAAACGCCCAGGTTAATTGGTTCACTCCACTTGCCCTGGGCATCTTTGAGCATTACGAAAATGTCTTTTTCTTCTTTGCCGTCTTTATAAAACAAGCTCTTTCTGTTTTTAGCGGCAAATAAAATGGCTTTACCGTCAGCCGATTGGGTTGCCTCAAAGTATCTATGTTCATTCTCGTAATACACACCGATAGTTCCCTTGTTGCGCCACCCGCTTGCAGTACGTTCAAACAATTCAAAGTCGTTGCCGGTAGCCAGTAAAATGGTGTTGTTATCCTGCCCGATGGCCGTAATGTTGTTCACCTTTTCGGAGTTAACGGGAGGTTGCATGTTTTTGCTTTTACTCCACGTGATGCCGTCCGGTGATGTGCTGTACCACACATCAGAAGCATCTTCTGTTCCGCCCAGGTTATCCGGACTGTTTTTACGGGTGAACAAAATCATTTTACCATCCACTGTAATATTAGGCGTAACTTCATTGTAACGTGTGTTCACCTCGGGGCCCAGGTTCTCTTTTACCAATCCGGAAGTAAGTTTATCGGGCAGGCTAATCCGGGTGTACCCGGCCAGCACAAAGTCGTCAACGGCCATTTTCATTTTGGTATAGGTAACAAAGCCAAAGCCTTTGCCATACCAGGGCAGCGACTTCATGCGGAATACCTCCTTACCGTTTACATAAAAAGTTAACTGACCGTTTCGTTGCTCCATGCGCAGCAGGTTGGTTTTGCCCAAGCCGCTAATACCGTCAATCTTCTTCCAGTCTTTCGCATCGGTACGGGTCTCGTCCGATGCCCACACTTTGGTATATCCGTTAAGGGAGATAACAAAGTTGTTGAGTTGTTTGCTGTCGGCATCATAACCCCAGATAAATCCAAAGCCATTGTTATCATTACCGTTCAACTGGGTAAACTTTGCCTCGGCATAAAAATCCTTATCCTGAAAAATGGCCGGATAGATGTACGAAATCCACCCCCCCTCGGGTGTATCAAATTCATATACACCATCCTTAACCAAAATAGAATTGCCGTTACCGGTATAAGTGTACCACCCCCGGTGATTGGCAGAAAAATTCTCGCTGATAATGATTTTCGGCTGGCCATACACGCTGATTGCACTCAGCAATAAAATGAAGGCAACAATTGTTTTGGCTGGACTCATGAATATGGATTATAAACTTCCTGTTCTTCCGCCATCCACCGGCAGGTTAATACCATTGATGTAGCCGGCTGCGGGCGAAGCAAGGAACGCAATAGCTGCAGCTACTTCGCTGGCCTGGCCGATTCTTCCGGCCGGAATTTCGGCCGTCATCTCGTGGCGAATGTCCTCTTCTGATTTCCCTGATTTTTCCGCTTTTGATTTGATCAGCCAATCGAGCCTGGCTGTTTGCGTAGCCCCGGGCAAAACGTTGTTGACAGTAATCCCATAAGGCGCCAATTCCAGCGAAAGCGTTTTTGCCCAGTTTGCCACTGCCCCGCGGATGGTGTTGGAAACGCCCAGCCCGCGAATCGGAATTTTTACCGAAGTGGAAATGATGTTGATGATGCGCCCGTACTTTTCTTGTTTCATGGAGGGCACCACGGCCTGGGTTATAACCTGGTTACAGATGAGGTGGTTATTGAACGCTGATAAAAACTCTTCAGGCTTTGCATCAATGGCCGTTCCACCGGGCGGGCCTCCGGTATTATTAACCAAAATATGCACCGTGTGCTTTTGCATGTACTCGTTGATCTTCTTCTTTACCTCCTCCAGGTGGCTGAAGTCAACCGCCAGGTGATGATGAAACTGGTGACCGGAGTGGTGCAACTCGCCCCACACGTGTTTCAGTTTTTGCTCATCGCGGGCCACCAGGGTAACCGAGGCGCCAAGCAAGGCCAGCTCAATAGCTGCAGCTTTGCCGATTCCCTGTGTGCTTCCACACACAATCGCATGCTTTCCGGTTAAATCAAGATTCATGAAAGGTTTAAGGTAATATGCTGGTTTTGACGGGTTAAAAGGATGCAACCACCTTTCTTACCAAACCATTTGCAGGCGGTTATCATCAGGGTTAAATTAGCAAACTTCATTCAAACCGTAAAACCATGGCTATTCGCAGACCATTCAACTTAAAGCAGTGGATTCAGGAAAACCGCAACCTGCTGAAGCCACCCGTGGGTAACAAAAACCTCTATGCCGATGCAGGCGATTACATTGTGATGATCGTAGGCGGGCCCAACGCGCGTAAAGATTATCACTTCAACGAAACCGAAGAACTGTTCTACCAACTTGAAGGCAACATTAACGTGCGCATCCAGGAAGACGGCAAGCCGGTGGATATTCCGATAAAAGAAGGTGAAATGTTTTTGCTCCCGGCACGGGTACCTCACCGCCCGGAACGGCCGGCTGGCTCGGTAGGGCTTGTTATAGAATGCAAACGCCCTGAAGAAAATATTTTGGATGGCCTGCAATGGTATTGCGACAACTGCAACAACAAGTTGCACGAGTACCGGTTTCACCTCGATAACATCGAAAAGGATTTTCTGCCCCGCTTCCGCGAGTTTTACGGTTCGCAGGAGTTGCGCACCTGCAAAAAGTGCGGCACCGTAATGGAGGCCGATGCCCGATTTGTATAAATCCTATGAAAAAATTATACGCCTCTCTGTTGGTATGCATCACGGTGAATGTGCATGCACAAAAATTCAGCGGCATTGAGTCTGACCTCTCCACACTCTACCGGTTATCCGATGCGAAAAGCCGATCCATCTCACCCGAAAATTTCACCGGAGAAAAAGGCAAGGGCGGCATGGCCACCGAAGGCACCGGCTCGCGTGCTTCGCGCGACCTGGGTCAGGGCTGGAAAGTAAGCCCCAGCGTTAAAATAAAATCCAAAACCACGTTTACCATGGCCGAAATTACCGGGCCCGGTTCCATCCAGCACATCTGGTTAACACCTACCGGCAACTGGCGCCATGCCATCATCCGGTTTTACTGGGATGACGAAAACGATCCTTCCGTTGAAGTTCCGGTAGGCGATTTTTTCGGAATGGGCTGGGGCACCTATGCCCACCTTAATTCACTGGCGGTGGCGGTAAATCCGGGCAGCGCCTTCAACTGTTATTGGCCCATGCCCTTCCGCAAGAAATGTAAAATCACCATGGAAAATCTGAGTGAAACTGAGATGACTCTCTTTTATCAGATTGATTACATCCTTACCGAAGTGCCAGCTGATGCGGCTTACTTCCACGCACAATTCCGAAGAGTAAACCGTCTGCCTTATAAATCCGACTATGTTTTGGTTGATAACATTAAAGGCAAAGGGCATTTTGTAGGAACGTACATGGCCTGGGAAGTTCATACCAACGGATGGTGGGGCGAGGGTGAAATAAAATTTTTCATGGATGGCGATAAAGAGTTCCCCACCATTTGCGGCACGGGTACCGAGGATTACTTCTGCGGTTCGTACGACTGGGATACCAAACGCAAAGTGGTTGATGGCGTTGAAGTAACCGATTATACCACCTACACCGGGCCTTACACAGGATTGCATCAAATCATCCGTGGCGATGGCCACTATAAAGTAATGCAACGATTCGGCATGTACCGGTGGCACATTACCGACCCCATCCGGTTTGAAAAAGATTTGAAAGTCACCATCCAGGCTCTCGGCTGGCGATCGGACGGAAGATACCTGCCCCTGCAGGATGACATCGCTTCGGTGGTGTACTGGTACCAAACCGAACCGCACACACCGTTTCCAAAATTGCCTTCACGGGATGAACTGGATGTTTACTGACCTGATGTTTACTGCATGAAATTTGAAAACTCGCCCGCCTTTGCCAAAAAATTGGATCGGCAAGACCCGCTGAAAACATTTCGCAAAAAATTTATAATCCCCAAACACAACGGCAAGCCGGTTATTTATTTTACCGGCAACTCGCTGGGGCTCCAGCCCATTACAACAAAAAAGTTCATCAACGAAGAATTACAGGATTGGGCCACACAGGGCGTAGAGGGACATCTTCACTCAAGAAGGCCCTGGTTGTACTATCATAAATTTTTCAAGAAGGCGCTGGCCACACTGGTGGGCGCAAAGCCCGTTGAGGTTACGGCTATGAACCAGCTTACGGTAAACCTTCATTTAATGATGGTGTCCTTCTATCAACCAACAGCCCAGCGCTTTAAACTGATAGTGGAGCGAGGCGCCTTCTCATCCGATCAGTATGCGTTTGAATCGCAGGTGCGTTACCATGGTTTGGATCCGCAGGATGCTATTATAGAACTAACACCACGGGCGGGTGAATACACCTTACGCACAGAAGATATTCTGCAAACCATTGATGACAACACCAACCAGCTTGCACTTGTACTGCTTGGCGGTGTTCAGTATTACACCGGTCAGTTTTTCAACATCCGTAAAATTACGGAAGCGGCACACCGGGCAGGAGCGCATGCCGGCTTTGATCTGGCCCATGCTATCGGCAATGTGCCACTGTCATTACATGAAGACAATGTTGACTTTGCCGTATGGTGCAGTTACAAATACCTTAACTCCGGGCCGGGCAGTGTGGCCGGAGCCTTTGTGCATGAGCGCCACGCAACCAATTTTTCTTTACCCCGCTTTGCCGGATGGTGGGGTCATAACGAATCCGAACGTTTTAAAATGCGAAAGGGATTTAAACCCATGCCGGGCGTTGATGGTTGGCAACTCTCCAACTTCCCGGTTCTTTCGGGAGCAGCCCAACTGGCCTCGCTGCAAATTTTTCAGCAGGCGGGCATAAACCGGCTGCGCAAAAAAAGTTTGCGCCTAACCGGCTACCTGGAATTTTTACTTAAGCAATCCGATCCGCAGCAGCAACACTTCATCATTATTACCCCGTCAAACGCGGATGAACGCGGTTGCCAGCTTTCCATCCTGATGAAGAAAAACGGAAAAAAAGTTTTTAACAGCCTGGTGGCCTCCGGCATTACAGCCGATTGGCGCGAACCGGACGTGATACGCGTTGCCCCGGTGCCGCTTTACAACACATTCGAAGAAGTTTTTATGTTTGCCCAGCGCTTTCGCCAGGCAACAAGTAAATGAATTAACTGACCTTTGTCAGTCTTTTTAAACTGCGGTTAACCTATCTTCCTCCCGTTATGAAAGAAATCAAAAACATAGCCATTATCGGTGCAGGCCTTGTGGGCTCGCTGTTATCCATTTATCTGGCGCGAAGAGGTTATAACGTTTCGGTATTTGAACGCAGGCTCGATATGCGCAAACACCTTATTGAAGGCGGGCGCTCCATTAACCTGGCGTTAAGCAACCGCGGCATCCGTGCCCTCGAACAGGTGGGCCTGGCCGAAGTGCTTAGGCAAAACGCCATACCCATGCACGGCCGGATGGTACACGATGAACAGGGCAAAACCAACTTTCAACCGTACGGAAAGAAGGGGCAGTTCATCAACTCGGTTTCGCGCGGGGGCCTGAATATGGTGCTGATGACCGAAGCCGAAAAAGCAGGGGTTGACTTCACCTTCGAACACCGGTGCCTGAGTGTGAATTTTGATAAAACCGAACTCATTCTACAGCACCACGAGGCCATCAAGCACAAACCATTCGATTTGATTATCGGTGCCGATGGTGCCTTTTCGGCTGTGCGCTGGGCCATGCAGCTTACCGACCGGTTTGAATTTAAACAGACGTACATTGAACACGCCTACAAGGAATTGCGCATACCGGCCGGAGATGCCGGAGAGTTTCTGATGGAGCCCAATGCGCTCCACATCTGGCCGCGCGAAAGTTTTATGCTGATTGCATTGCCCAATCCGAATAAAACATTTACCTGCACGTTGTTTCTTCCATTTGAAGGAACCAATTCATTTGCCAACCTGAAATCAGAAGAGGCTATTCAACAATTTTTTGAAAAACATTTTGCCGATGCCGTGCCCATGATGCCCACCCTGCAGGAAGACTTTCGGGATAATCCTACTTCTTCGCTGGTAACCATCTATTGCTATCCGTGGCACCGAAACAAAACGCTGCTCATTGGCGATGCAGCTCACGGTATTGTTCCCTTTTTCGGCCAGGGTATGAACGCAGGTTTTGAAGACTGCCGGGTGCTGAACGAGTTATTGGATAAGCATAACGACAATTGGAAGTCCGTGTTGCCCGAATTTCAACAATTGCGTAAGCCCGATGCCGATGCCATTGCGCAATTGGCACTGGATAACTTTGTTGAGATGCGCGACCTGGTAGCTGATGAAGATTTTTTACTCCGGAAAAAGATTGAAGCGAGGCTGCACGAGCTCTTCCCTGACAAGTGGATTCCTTTATATACCATGGTCACCTTTCGTGATGATTTGCGTTACTCACATGCTTATGCCACCGGGCAAAAGCAAAAAACCATTATGGATGAGGTGATGAAGACACCTGACGTAGCAACAAAATGGGAAACGCTCAATTTCGAAAGCATTGTAAACCAATTGGGATAATACTGAATAGTTGCTACCTTCGGAGGAGTGACATCCCCCATCCTACGTTCCTCCGTTCTTTACTCAATAATTCCTTTTTTGTTTTGCCTCCATGCTTACCTCATTCAGGCTCAGGAGCGACCGGTGCTATTGCATGAAGAGATAAGGAAACTATTGCCTGAAAATATTGAAGGTTTTGCTGCACAAAGCAAGCCCGTAACAAGAGTGGTAAAAATCGGAACACTTTCCTACTCGCTGGCGGAGCAATCCTTCAGCAAAAGCAAGCGTAAAATCAAGATTCTGCTGTTTGATTACAACAATGCTCTCATCATGTACAGCCAGGCTACCGGTAAATGGAAAGACATGCCAACTATAGAAAGTGATTCGGTGATAAGCCGGTATATAGAATTACCCGATTGTATAGGAAGGGAGTCATTTAACAAAATCAACAACACTTCACAAATTCTGCTTGGTGTATGCGACCGGTTTTACCTGACGCTTGCCGGTGAACGCATTGAGTTGGAAACCCTGCGAAGCATTATTAGTTTATTTGACTTATCCAAATTTCCGCGCACGGCTATTGATAATCCGAAAAGCCGCTAGCCGTCAGTTTTTATATGCTGGCGGTACTCTTCAAACCGATCGAAGATTTCTTTCACATAATTAACCGGCTCCTCGCATTTGCAATAGCCGGCCATCACCAGTGGATCTTTATAATAAGCCGGGTCGGATTTTTTAAGCAGGTAGGATTCCACCTCGTTCCATACATTTGGGTTACCTCCGTACTTAATGGTAAGCTTTCTTGCATCAATTATATGCGAGAGGCCGGCATTGTATGATGCCAGTACGAACCGGATGCGCTCCTGCTCATCGTTTACTTCCTTTAACCAGTAGCGGTCAAGATGTTTCAGGTAGTTTACACCGGCCCGTATGCTCTGGTTTGGATCGTTCGGATTGCTAACGCCAAAACGTTTAGCAGTCTCAGGCATCAGTTGCATTAATCCCTTGGCGCCCGCCCATGATTCGCCTTCCGGATCAAACCTGGATTCCTGGTAGATGACCGCTGCCAGCAGGCGCCAGTCCCACCCCAGTTTTTCGGCACCTTGTTTAATCAGTTCATCATAAGGCGAAATTTTATTGCCAGCAAGCGAGGAGTAATCGCTTTGCATACGAATAAGGGAGGTGCGCGGATTTTTAAAGTACCGGTTATAGATAACCATAAAGGTTGGTTCCTTTTTGATTTGTATGAGCCACTCATTAAAGGCCAGCAATAACTGAGGTGACGTATTCCGCACTGACCAGGCAATTTGCTGGGGCAAACTTAAAACGGTTTCAATGTCCAGGTTTGGGTAGTATCCGGCATTTACCTGGGCCATAAACTGATCGGCAACGGTAAAATCAATTTCACCAAGGGCAACCGCTTTTATTAAATCTTCGGTACTCATGTTGGCGCTGTCGGTTCGAATCAGAATAGCTCCACCGATTTCTGCAGATAAATTCCGAAGGCGTTGTTCAAAACTGGAGTTCGGCCTTACGAAAACTTCGCGGTTAATAAGCTCAGCCGGCTTACGCACAACCTGTCGGTTGATTTCATCGGCTGTGAGTGTACGCCAGTTTTGGGGTTTGCGCTGTACCAATACCTGGTGTGTTTCAAATAGTGGTTTGGTAAATGTTATCCGGCCGGTTCGTTCGCTGGTAATGGCCAATGGAAAAGCCAGGATATCGCCATCCCCGCCTTTAAGCCGGTTAATCGCCTGCTCAATACCCGATTCAATTTTAATCCGCAAATCCACCTGCAGGTGGTTGGCAAACAGGCGCAGCAGCTCGTATTCAAAACCCATGGAGCGCCCCTTGTAAATGAAGTAGCTATATGAATTATTGTCAACCAGGGCATTGATAAACCCACGTTTGCGGATAACATCCAGATCGATGTTGGCTTCGGTAACCGAATCAACTTCCTCCGAAAGCCTGCCGCAGGCCACCAGTAACAGAAAAACCGGAAGCGTACACGTAATCAATCGCGGCAGCATATTCGGAAGGTACTGAAAGGGGCGTAAAATAAAAAGAGGCCCGGTAGGCCTCTTTTTATGAAGAATTATGCTATACCTTATTTCAATACATCATCAATCCGATGAATAACACCGGCATTGGTTAAAATGTTGGCCGTGGTAACATCAGGGTTGTTAACTCCATCTGTTAACGTAATGGTGGAGCCTGAAATACTTATCGTAAACGTTTTGCCAGACAACAAGGTATTTACGGTTTGCCCGTTGCTTAGATCAGTTGACAACACCCTTCCGGCAACTACCTGGTTCCTTACCATGTTTCCCACTTCGGTGGCTGTCATGGCTTT
The DNA here is from genome assembly GCA_015180985.1 of Flammeovirgaceae bacterium. NCBI lineage: Bacteria > Pseudomonadati > Bacteroidota > Cytophagia > Cytophagales > Flammeovirgaceae > Flammeovirgaceae bacterium. Next base: position 1,346,307 of record CP054185.1, on the reverse strand, counting down.
TAAAGCTGCGATGGCATCTATTTCCGTTGCGGCCGAAAGCGCAACCAGCCAACGACTGTCGTTAGCGGTGAAGAGGGTGTAATCGGGAAGCGGTGAAGTGTTCGGAAGCAAGGTGGTGGCCATCTCACCCTTCAGTATCGCATAAACCAAAATATCAAAGTCGGCACCATTACCATCAGCGGCAGTTTCAGCTACTGCAAGCGTGGGTGTGGTGGTTGGAGGATTGGTTCCATAATTAATACTGATACCAAGGCTGGCCATGGCACTGGACGTTGTTACCGGATTCAATACCTTATTGATAGTATGAATTATACCGTTCGATGCGTCAATATTGGTGGTTATCACTTTGGCGCCATTGCCGGCCCCGGTGCCCGCGTTGTTGGCATTGAGCAACACCTGCGAACCGACTTTTGATATGGAGAGCCTTGACCCCTGCTGGGTATTAAACACCTGGCCACCCGTAATTTGTGAAGCCGCTACCTCACTACTGAATATGTGGTAGTTGAGGCGTGTGGTAAGTGCGCCAATGCTGACTGTTGACGTGGTGGTCATAGAGTTGTTGATGTAATTAATTACATCAATTTCATCCCAGGCAGGCTGGTTTAAAGCACTTCTGAAGAAAACCGTAAAAGCACTGTCATGCGGTGCAAAAACCGTGTAACTCCCGGAGTTCACATTATTATATGAGGCGGCAAGCCCGGTCTTTTTAAGGGCGGCAAACAGGACATTCAAATCGGGGTGTGTTGAAGCCACCTGCACGATGGTTGGTCCGCTGGCCGGTTCAGGCTGATCAAACTCCGAACATCCGGCAATAAAAGCCACACCAGCAACAACCAGAGCCGTTACGATGGAATAGATTCTAATATATCTCTTCATAATTTTTCAGATTAATTGTGTTGAACAACAGTAGCACCGAGCGCACGGTTTCCTGTGCCACCCTCAACGCCACGGATTACAACGGTGTACACCTTATCGAGCAGAAACTGCACCGGATCGCTGGTGTAAATAATTTGGGTAAATCCTGCGTCTTTCGAAACCTCTATCCGGTAATCATTTGGAACACTGGCAATGTTGGTATTCTGCAAGGTAAAATTAATACCGGTTCCTGTAACAGTTCTTGAACCAACCGAAGGAGTGAAGTTTGCGGTACCGTTAGGATTAGCAAAACTCAGAATGTAAGGAACGCTTGTGCCAAGTGAAATGATTGAACCCGTTGAGACAGGATTTAACCGCACCCAAAGCGGCTCGGTATAATTTCGTGGCGATGCCTGTACCAGGCGGATTGCCGATTGTGTGGTGTTGGGAGATGTAAATGCAGGGTAGTTGTCGCGCAACAGGTAAAACCGCACACCACCCGGGTCGCTTGCTCCCAACGGAACAACTCCAATAGGCACCACCTTGGCTCTTTGTGCCGGAGGAAGTGCTGCCTTTTCAACCACAGAAATGTACGTTCCGGTTAACGGGTTAAAAAATGTGGTGTCGCCAAAATTGGAGGCGTTAAGCTTACGTACCGGCTTAGGCCTCGAAATGGTATCCAGCGCAAAGAGCGTATAACGGGCTCCGTTAATGGCTGCAAAATTGTTGGTGTTGTTATTGCCGGCACGGTAAATCACATCGCTCGAACCCAACACACCTCCAATTGTTCCTGAAGACGCCTTGGCCCGGATGTTTGTATTGGCCGTAAAGCCACCGGCACCTCCCGAGGTAATTTGCACATTGGTATAGCCGGTTTGTCCTGCGCCAAAAGCAGCGCTTGTACCGGTTTTAACATTGTTAATATACATATCAAGCGAAGGGGCATCGGGGGCCGCATTCACAAATAAAAAGTTGGCCGAAAAACCCGAAGGCTGCGGATTGGGAACCGCGGTAATGTATTCCGGATCTTCGCAGGCCCAAAAGGCTACCAGCAAAATGGCTCCTGCTCGGGCCACATTCCTCATATTCATATATTTTCTCATAACTGTTTTCATAAACTGTAACGCTTAAAAGATGTAACGGATACCGAACTGTAACTGCCACCTGCCGCCTACGGTTTGCAACGGGATGTACGATTCACTAAGGGCTGTACCATCTGCATTTGTGTCAAAAGTGTACACAGGTTTTCCGGTTGTAGCTGTCCACGGGTTACCGTTACCATCAACCGGTGCAGTTACTGTTCCGGCTGTGTGAGGAGACTCGTAACCGAGGAAGCGGATTAACTGGGTGCGGGCCGGATTCTTAATCAGACCCCATTCTGAGTTAAGCAGGTTCAGGAAGTTCTCAATGTTTGCTGAAAGCTGCAAGGTGTGTCTTCTGCCACCGGCATCAATGTAAAAGTCTTGCAAGAAATTAAGGCTCAGATAATTCACCCATGGCGACAGCGTTCCATTACGTTCAGCAAACTGACCTCTGCGGCTATTCAGGTATTTATCCTGTTTAATGTAATTATCCAGTTGGGTCCATATTTCGTCCAGCGAACGGGTATCGTTGGCGCTGCCGGTGCTTAACACAATTTCCGATTGGTTGCGCGGTATATAAATTAAATCATTACCGGCAATACCATCGCTGTTCGGATCGCCCTGATAGGTGTACGAGAAATTATTTCCGGAGCGAGCCTCCAGGCTGAATCCTATTGTTGAAGCAAAGTGTTGCGCGTATTCTTTACGATACGACCCGTAAGCAATTACACGGTGAGGGGTGAGTGTTCCGGCATACGAAAGCTCAGGGTTGTTAGGACCATTAACATGCGCCTGCGAACTGAAAATGCTTCCGGCAGTAGATGCACTTTGCGGGTTAACCTCACGAGCATCGGTGTAGGTATAGGCAACTGAAAGTTCAAAATCTCTGGAGAATCGCTTCCTGAACTGAGTGGTTACGCTCCATTGATGTCCTTTATTGGTATTATCAAGCACCAAGGCCTGGCTCACATCACCCTGCACGCGCCTGTCGTTGGCAATAATGGCTCTGTCGAAAGTGGTGTTAGCCGGCACCGCACCGAAAAGCGGACGGCCGTCACCATTCAGCTTAGCCACGGCCGGTGCAATGTTGGCATCGCGGATGAATACGGCATTGATGTCTTTGGTTAAAATGAACTCAAGCGTTCCAACAATACCGAAAGGCAGTTTCTGATCAACTGCCAAGTTGCTTCGCCACACCTGCGGGAACCGGAAATTTTTCGCAAGCGTATTGATGCCGGCAACAACCGAAGGTCGGCCAAAATTCCTGTCAAGCGGATTGGTAATCAAGGCCGGCATACCGGCATTCAGATCAGCAAACTGCTCGGGTGAAGCAACATAGGGAGTTGTAGAGAAATTATAGGGAAATCCATCACCGGTTACATCAAACGGAACGGCTGTTGAGTTAAACTGGCCAAAATATAATCCGTTATTGCTAACAGCGTTTGAAAGCCACACAAACGGAACACGGCCTGTAAGCACACCGGTACCGCCACGCACCTGGGTAGAGCGGTCGCCTTTAACATCCCAATTGATACCCACGCGTGGCGACCAGAGCGGCCGTACTTCGGGCCAACCACCTACACGCAATTGCTCACCATTAAAATCTAGCCTGTTTACATAATTGTTAACGGGCAGGTCTGTAAGGTAGGTGGGTATATCAACCCGCAATCCTCCTGTTATTTTCACTTTGTTAATCCCGGTGTATTCATCCTGAACAAAGAAGCCAAGTTGAAGCGCTGACCACTCAACTGCCGAAGCATCGGCACCGCCAGGTACGGCAATGTATTGTATGGTGTATTGCGAAGGCCGGGCCGTGGCTGTTGTTGCCGGGTTAGCATCGGCATAAAAATCAGCAAGGCTGTTATAGCGGTAAACACCATTTACAATAGCCGTAAACCGGTTTTTGAATTTATAAAGTTCATTGGCCGTACCCAGTGTAATAACATGGTTCTTCTTATAAATCGAGAAGTTGTCGTTTATCTGGATAACATCCTGGTTGAGCAGGTTATTTTTGGTAAACGGGTCGGGCCCAAAGGAAGTCATGTTCTGTCCGTTCGGTCCGATAATATCCACCAGCGGGAAATCGGGCACTGGTTTACCCCCAGCATTTTCGCGGAAATCGCGGAATGCACTATAACCAACCACAAGATTGTTAGAATACTTGCCTTCACCGAGCACCGAGTTCAATTCGGCCGTAATAGAGTATTGATTATTGTTGATGCGGTAGTAAGAAGATGAGAACGACAACACGTTATTGTTGTTACCACGACCACCAGGAGGACCTCCAACAAAGCCCCCCGATGTGCTTGGTGGTTGATCTTGAAATGCGTTAGTAGCATTGCCGCGAACAGTTAATTTATGATTCTGACTTAGGTTGTAATCCAGCCGTACAACATAACGTAAACTATTTGTTTCACGGTTAAAATTTTTGTACACGCCTGGATCGTAGCCGTAGTTGTTGATTAGAAAATCACGCAAACCGGCTAACCCCGTTTCCGGATCATTGTCATCGGTTGCCTGTGTCTTCCCAACCGTTGATTCACTGCTGTTGGCCCGTACGGGGTTGGTATAAAATGGTTCGGTACGTTTTTCCCACTCGATATTAGCAAAGAAAAAGGCCTTATCTTTAATGATAGGACCCCCAACCCGCACTCCATAGTTTTGATTTTTAAAGTCCGGAACAGGTATTTCCTGGCCGTCCACTTTCTTTCCGGCCATTCCTTCATTGCGGAAAAAATAATATACCGAGCCACTATAATCATTTGTTCCACTACGGGTAACCGCACTTATTCCGGCACCGGTAAAATTACCCTGGCGAACATCGTAAGGAGAAAGTGAAACCGTCATCTCCTGGATGGCATCTAAACTAAACGGGGTTGTGTTCGACTGGCCGGCAGGTAGTGGATTAAGACCAAAAACGTTATTTACGGTTGCACCATCAATTGTCAGGTTATTGTAAAGGTTACTTCTTCCACCAAAGGAGAAGGAACTACCGCCCGCCTGAGGTGTTAACCGGGTAATATCACGAAAATCACGACCAATGGATGGAAGTCGTTGAATGTCATTGGTGTTGAAGTTTGAGGAGGCACCAATTTTATCGGAGTTTAACACCGGGTCTTTGGTAGCCGTAACCACAACTTCCGATAGCTCGGTAGCTTCATCCAACAGCACAAAACTGAGTACAAGTGTTTGGCCAAGCTGCAGGTACACGTTTTCCTCTTTCTGCTCTTTGTAACCTACAAAGGTTACTGTAACAGTATAGGGGCCTCCAACACGCATAGCCGGAAAGTTGTAATAGCCATCGGCACGTGTAGCTGCACCATATTGCGTACCCGAAGGCGTGTGAATGGCTACCACGTTGGCACCCGGAATAGCTTCGCCCTTTGTGTCTTTAACAACACCGGTCATCGATGCCGTAGTTACCCCTTGCCCCATGGCTCCCGTCAGAGCCAGAAGGCCAAAGGCTGCGAGTAGTAAAATTCTCCTCATAAATACTTGGTTTAGTTAGTTGTATAAAAAGCCTTCAAAAATATCCGTTTGGGTGGCATGTGCGTTTACTGCACCTTTAATTCTTTCCACATTTTGTTTACAAAAAAGTAACACCGCTTAAATAGCCACTCGCATAAAAATTACCTATCTGCTTGTTTAATACTGAGTTAATAATTCTCTTTGATTTTAACTCTAATCGTATGAAAACCCTGCCCTTCCTGCTGCTGCTTGGCCTGGTAATCAATACCGCTCAGGCCCAACCGAGTTTATCGTACTACCTGCCCGAAGGCGTTACCTATAACCCGGCCATACCCACCCCTCAATCGGTTATCGGGCATGAGGTGGGCGAATGGCACATCAGCCACGACCGCCTGGTAAACTACATGTATGCACTGGACGGGGCTTCGGATAGGATTACCCTTGAAGTTACGGGCTACACCCATGAAGCACGGCCGCTGCTGCTGCTTACTGTTACCAGTCCGAAAAACCACCAGAACATTGAAGCCATTCGCAACCAGCATCTGCAACTCACCGACCCATCCCGTTCCGGAAATCTGGATATAAAATCCATGCCGGCCGTATTCTACATGGGCTTCAGCATTCACGGCAACGAAGCCAGTGGAAGCAACGCGGCATTGCTGGCTGCTTATCATCTGGCTGCAGCCGAGGGAAAAGAAATTGAAGAGTACCTGACCAACACGATCATTTTGTTCGATCCGAGTTTCAATCCCGATGGGCTTCACCGCTTTAGCAGTTGGGTTAATTCGCGCAAAAGCAAAGTCATTTCAGCCGACCCGGCCGATATGGAGCACAATGAGCCCTGGCCAGGCGGAAGAACCAACCACTACTGGTTTGATTTGAACCGCGACTGGCTCGTAGCCCAGCAGCCCGAGTCGCAGGCCCGTATTAAAAAATTCCACCAATGGAAGCCCAACGTGCTTACCGATCATCATGAAATGGGTACCAATGCCACCTTTTTCTTTCAACCCGGTGTGCCTTCGCGGGTACATCCGCTCACGCCTGAAAAGAATCAGGAACTGACTCGAAAAATCGGTGAGTTCCATGCCAAAGCGCTTGATAATATTGGTTCATTTTATTACACCCAGGAAGGCTATGACGATTTTTATTATGGCAAAGGCTCAACCTTTCCGGATGTTCAGGGTGCCATCGGCATCTTATTTGAACAGGCCAGCTCGCGCGGGCATGCCCAGGAAAGTGTAAACGGTGTTCTTCATTTTGCTTTTACCGTGCGTAACCAGTTCACTACGGCCCTCAGCACCCTGAAAGCAGTGAATGCCTTGCGCGAAGACCTGTTAACCCACCAGCGCGAGTTTTTCAAAAATGCAGTAACCGAAGCCGCCAAAGATCCGGTGAAGGCAATTGTGTTCGGATCGAAGGATAAGGCAAGGGCCTACCACCTGGCCGAGATAATGATGCACCAGCAAATTGATGTATATACACTGCCCTCATCGCAAACCATCAACGGAAAAAATTTCGATGCTGAATCCGGTTTTGTTGTGCCGCTCAATCAGCCTCAATACAAGCTCATTAAAGGCATGACAGAAAAGCGAACCCAATTCAAAGACAGTATTTTTTACGACATCTCTACCTGGACGCTGCCCCTGGCCTTCGGTATGGACTATGAAGAATTAAAAGTGGCGCCCGCGTTGGGGCAGAAGCTCACGGAACTAAAAATGCCGGCCGGCAAACTCGTTGGCGAAGTGGCACAATATGCTTATGTGTTCGAGGCCTACGGTTACTATACACCCCGTGCGGTAAATCGCCTGCTGCAAAACGGCATCCGGGTAAAAGTAGCCACCGACCCGTTCTACCATCCATCCGGCAAAAAGTTTGAGCGCGGCTCTTTGTTGGTTACAGTTGCCGACCAGGGCAAGGTAGCCGATCAACTGCAATACCACATCAGGGAAATAATTGAAAAAGATGGGATTGACGTGTACTCGTTTAACACCGGTCTGGATTATAAAGGGGTGAGTCTCGGAAGCGGTACCTTCCAGGTTTTACGCAAGCCGGAAATTGCCCTGCTGGTTGGCGATGGCGTTAGTGCCAATGATGCCGGAGAACTCTGGCACCTGATGGATGTACGCATGCACATGCCGGTAACCGCGCTGCCTGTTGACGTACTGAACCGCACCAACTTAAATCGCTACAACACCATCATTTTTTCGGCCGGCAACTACTCCGGCATAACCGATGCCACCAAAGAACGGCTGAAAACCTGGGTGCAGAATGGCGGAGTAATCATTGGTTTTGACAATGCCCTTACCTGGCTTACCACAGCCGGGCTTGGAAAGTTCGACTTGAAAAAAGATGAAGCTTCCGATAAAAAAACAGAGCAAACCCGGGCCTATGCCGATATTGAAGAGTACCGGGGCGCCCAACAGAGCCCGGGGGCAATTTTTGAAGCTACAGTTGATTTATCCAATCCGTTGCTGTACGGGTACACCGGCACCAAGATCCCGGTGTTTAAAGACAACAACCTGTTTATGGAGAAATCAAAAAATCCGTACGGTAATCCGGTGGTTTACGGATCCTCTCCATTACTGAGCGGCTACATCTCCAACCCGAATTACAGCAAGCTCAAAAACAGTTCAATGGCCGGCTTTACGGCCCTGGGCCGTGGCCGCGTAATTGGCTTTACTGATAATCTGGCGTTCAGGGCGTTTTGGTTCGGAACCACTAAACTATTTACCAATGCCGTATTTTATGGAAACCTGCTGAACGAGGCAGCTGCCCGATAGTAGTACGTTCTGAAAATTCAGGGTTTAATTTGCAGTTTGCACATAGTGTATGCGCAGGCTGGACGTAATCCTTATCACGCTGATTTTTACTGCTCTTAACGGCTGGGCTCAAAACCCCAATGGAAGGAACGGTCTGGCTGAAAATAAAATATCGCGAAAGATAATTCGCAGCATAACCACCAACGAAAAAGATACCACCATCAATCAGAAAAGCGAGCAGGCTTTTATGCCCTACCAGGGCCGAATCATTCGTAAAATCATAATACAGAAAATCGGTTTTGAACGAAGCATTTACGACACGACCAAACGAAAAATCGCTAACGACATTACACGCATAGCCAACAGCCTGCACACCAATACGCGTGTTCAGGTCATAAAAGATAATTTGTTCTTTAAAGAAAAAAAGCCCTTAGACCCCTACAAACTGGCTGACAATGAGCGGCATCTGCGTGATCTGGATTTCATTCTCGATGCAACCATCCTGGTACGGCCGGTACGGAGAACCCGCGATTCTGTGGATGTACTTGTTGTTACCCGGGATGTATTCAGCCTGGGTGGAAGTTTCACGCCTTCGTCAACCGATAGGTACCGGTTTGGCATTTACGATGCCAACCTGGGTGGTTTAGGGCAACGGATCGAACTAAACGCCCTGTATGATGCCGACCGCGACCCGACCCTCGGAACACAATTTCTGTATTCAAAGAATAGTGTGGGCGGAACATTCATTAACGCTACCGTTTCGTACACTCAACTGAACAACGGCTCAAGCCTTGGGCTGGAAAACGAAAACGCTGTTTTTTTACGGCTCGACCGTCCATTAGTGTCGCCCTATACCCGCATGGCGGGAGGTATCGAGTTCAGTCAGAATTGGTCTGTCAATGCCTTTAATAAACCGGCAACCGATTTCCGCGAATACCAATACGGCATTCGTGATCTGTGGATTGGTTATAACATCGGAGTTAAAAACAGAATGAAGAACCGCAACCGGCATTTTGTTGCCTTGCGTTCTTTTAAACAACATTTTAGCGATAAGCCCTGGCAAGCCGTGGAGCAGGATAATCCGCTCTATAATAACAAATCATTTGTATTGGGTGAGGTTTCCTTTTTTAATCAAAATTTTTATAAAACACGCTATATCTATGGTTTCGGGCGCACCGAAGACATCCCTTACGGCAGGCAGCTTACGCTGTTAGCCGGAAAGGTAAGCCAACTGGGGCGCAACCGCCCGTACCTGGGTGCCGAGCTGATAAAATCATTTGTTCAAAAAAATGGCGACTTCTATTCATTTACATTAAGTGCCGGTGGCTTTTATTTTAACGACAGAGTTGAAGATGTTTTGCTGCTGGCCAATGCCTCGATGTTTAGCCGCATCATCGACATGAAGCGATTTAAACTACGCCACAGCCTCGCGGCTACGTACACCACCATCCTTAAACCGGCAATTATATTTCCGTTACAGATAACCAGCGAATTCGGACTTAAACAATTCCGTGCCGACAGCCTGTTGGGCAATAAACGCCTCGGCATCCATGCAGAAAGTGTATTGTTTACACCGCTTTCCATATTGGGTTTTCGTATTGCGCCCATACTTTTTGCTGATGCGGCCTTGATTGCCCCACAAAATCAAAACCTGTTTAGGCAGCAAGCCTATTTTGCTTTAGGCGGTGGCATTCGTACCCGAAACGAAAACCTGGTATTCGGAACCATTGAACTAAGGTGTTATTACTTCCCGGTAGTTGTTGAGGATCTCTCGCATTTCCGGATAACATTATCCTCCAACCTGCAGGTAAAGTATAGTGCCGGGTTTGTTAAAAAGCCTGCATTTATCCGGTACAATTAAAATCCGCTTGTGGTTTTCCGCTCCAGCGCATAACTTGTTAGCCTTACCGAACCCGCTATGAGAAAGTTATTTATTGTTTCAAGCATACTGGTTACTGCTTTATTACTGGTGTGGAGTTACTTCTGGATTGATGTGCTCCTGTTATTTGTTATTGTCGGGCCTCTGATTTACATGGGTATTGCCGATATGCTTCAGAAGCGCCAGGCCATCAGGCGCAACTTCCCCATCCTGGGGCGACTGCGCTATGTGTTTGAAGACATGCGCCCGAAGATCCAGCAATATTTTGTTGAATCGGATACCGATGGCGCACCCATCAACCGCATTGAGCGCTCCGTTATTTACCAGCGAGCTAAAAAACAAATCGATACCATTCCTTTCGGCACCCAGTTAAACGTGTATGCCGAAGGCTATGAATGGATGACACACTCGGTGTGTCCGCTTGATCACAATAAAATTGATCACAACCCGCGCGTACGGGTTGGCAACAAAGACTGCAAGCAGCCCTACGAGGCCAGCGTAATGAATATTTCGGCCATGAGTTTTGGTTCACTGAGCGGCAATGCGGTAGAGGCACTTAATGCAGGTGCAAAAATCGGTGGATTTGCCCACAACACAGGCGAAGGCGGTATCAGCCCGCACCACCTGAAATATGGCGGTGATTTAATCTGGCAAATTGGCACCGGATATTTTGGAGCCCGCGATGAACACGGAAATTTTTCTCCTGAAGCGTTTCAAAAAAATGCGCTGCGACCCGAAGTAAAAATGATCGAAATAAAATTATCGCAGGGCGCAAAACCCGGGCATGGCGGCATACTCCCTGCTAAAAAGAATACACCCGAAATTGCCGCCATCCGTGGTGTTAAGCCCGGCACCACGGTATTTTCGCCACCTTACCACAGTGCATTTAACTCCCCCATCGGACTTATTCAGTTTGTAAAACAGCTGCGCGAACTCTCCGGTGGAAAGCCTGTTGGCTTTAAACTGTGTATCGGGCGGAAGAGTGAATTCCTCGGCATCTGTAAAGCGATGGTACAATTGGACACATACCCCGATTTCATTACCGTAGATGGCGGTGAAGGCGGCACGGGTGCCGCCCCTCCCGAATTTTCAAACTTTGTGGGCATGCCGTTGCTCGATGCAATTGCATTTGTAGATGATGCATTGCGCGGATTCGGCATCCGCGAACATATTAAGATTGATTGCTCCGGCAAAATCCTCACCGGCTTTCACATTGTACGGGCGATGGCCCTCGGTGCCGACTTTACCAACTGCGCCCGCGCCATGATGATGGCCCTGGGCTGCATTCAGGCGCTTGAGTGTAACAAAAATACCTGCCCCACAGGTGTGGCTACACAAGATCCCTACTTTGCAAAAGGCCTGGTTGTTGAGGATAAAAAGCAACGCGTAGCGAATTACCACAAAAACACCGTTGGCAGTTTTGTTGAGTTGCTATCGTGCGCAGGCCTGAGCCGGCCTGAAGAAATAAACCGTACCCATGTGTACCGCAGGGTATTTATGAATATGGTAAAGACCTATGCCGAAATCTATCCGCCCATACCGGAAGGATGCCTGCTGGACAGTGCCGATGCCCCCATTGAATTTGAATCATACCTGAACCGTGCGAAAGCCGAAAGCTTCGGCACGTAAGCAATAACCTCATGGCAGGCGATTCAGAAAGGTTTACTATCTTTGTAAAACCTTCAAGCCGGTGCTTCGCAAATTTTTTCCGCAGGATAAGAACTACGTTCTCGAAGAAGCACAACTTTCGCTTGAAAAACCGCTGCTCGCCTACCTGGTTGATTTTGTAAAAGTACAGTACCTGTTGCAACATAACCCGCTGGGGGTTGTTGATGAAACCGTTCAGCGCATTCAGCATCATCAATCCGATGACACATCAAAACTCCATGAGTTTTACATGGTGTTGGCCGGCATTTTCCGTTACCGGTATTACAGCGACAATCAACTTACGTTTATCTTCAGCGGTGAAGAGCCCTTTGTTCGCTATCAGTATGAGTGGGAAAGTGAGTTTAAAAAATGGACAAAAGCACTGTGCCTGCATAAAAATTTTCTGATGGGCGTACTCGAACTCACCGTATTCTTTCCGCAGGAAGCAGAGGCCCGGTTTATTGGCGAAAGGCTCGCGGTTGTCGCTGCCGGATTCTTTGAGGTGAAAATTCACCCGCAAAAAGGGATTCAGAAAAAATCAGCTTAACGCTGCGCTAAATCCCTTCAAACAACTGAACACTTTCCATATACTGCGGAACGGCCACATTCCATCCCAGCCGGGTGCCGATGGTTTGGGCGTATGCGTGCAGATCCGCACCTTCACCATGGACTGTAAACGTAATTTTCGGTTTATCTTTAAAGCCGTTCAGCCATCGAAAGAGTTCTGGCATATCGGCATGGCCGCTCATGGAACTGATGTATTCAATGGTGCATTCAACCGGCACCAGTTCACCGAAAATCTTAACGGCCTTTTCTCCATCCAGCAACCTGCGGCCGCGTGTTCCTTCGGCCTGGAAACCGGCAATCAGTACGGTGTCTTCTTTTTTGCGAAGGCGATGATACAAGTGGTGAAGTACGCGCCCGCCCGTCATCATACCGCTGGATGAAATAATAATGGCATTCTTTTTTATGGCATTCAGTGACTTGCTATGCTCGTTTGATCGAACAAATACGAGCATATTTGTTTCTACCTCCTTTACAAACTCCTTCAGGTTAAAAGTCTCTTTCAGGAAGTTAGGGTGCTTAAAAAAGAGGTATGTTGATGAAATCGCCATGGGGCTGTCGATATACACCGGCACATCTGGTATTCTTTTTTCTTTCATCAACTGACGAAGGTGATATAGCAGGCCCTGGGTACGGCCTACCGCAAAAGCCGGTATCAACAGCACACCACCCCGCTGAAATGTTTCATTGGCAATGCGCATCAGGTCAACTTTCGGATCAACGTCTGGGTTGTCTTTGTTACCATAGGTTGATTCAACAAACAACACATCGGCCTGCTCGATGGTGGAAGGCGGATGAAGCATTTCGGTTTGATACCGCCCCAGGTCGCCCGAAAAAACAATTTTCTTTTCCTGGTTATCGCCTTTAATAAAGACTTCCGTAATCGCTGAGCCCAGCAAATGCCCGGCATCGCGAAAAATAAATTCAACATGGTTACTAACTTTAACATGTTCATTGTAACCGAATGATTTAATCAAGGGAAATACAGCCTGTGCATCTTCTTCGGTGTAAAGGGGTTTGGGTATGTCGTGCCGGGAATATCCCTTCTGACGGGCGTATTCGGTTTCTTCTTCCTGCAGTTTGGCTGAATCAATGAGCATAATCTCCATTAAGTCGGCTGTCGGGTGGGTGCAATAAACAGGGCCACTGAATCCTTCCTTAACCAGTTTCGGCAAATAGCCGGTGTGATCAATATGGGCGTGGCTGATAATTACACAATTAATTGTAACCGGGTTTATCGGAAACTCCTCCCAGTTGCGAAGTCGTAAATCCTTTAACCCCTGAAACAATCCGCAGTCGAACAGAAACCTGAAATCACCTGCTTCAACCAGATAACGTGAGCCGGTAACGCTTTGGGCACCGCCCAGAAATTTAACACGTACATTCACCGGACAACCCTAAACGTTGCGTAATTTTTAAGACCCGATTCAGTTATTTGCACCTGTTCAACACGGGCACGGGGTGGACCCTGGCGGCACCAGTCAATAAATTTTTCAAGGCGCCCTTCTTCGCCTTCGGCCTCGATGTACACATTGCCATCCGGCTCATTCCTTACCAATCCGGTTATCCCTAATTCCCCGGCAACCCGTTGCGTGGATGCCCGGAAGAAAACACCCTGAACCTTACCCATCACCAGCAAATTGACATGCTTCATGTTACATGATATAGTCGGTGCTTAAAAATGCTGACTCGCGGTTCTTGATAATCGTGGCAAGAATCTGTTTGTTGGCATCAACCGCTTTGGTGGCTACTACGGTACGAATAGAAAATACCCGTAATGCATCGGCTACCGATAGGGTACCTTCGGCTGAATCTTTACGACCGTTAAACGGAAATGTGTCAGGACCTCGTTGCGACTGGGTGTTGAGGTTTATACGACCCACCTGGTTGTTAAACGCATCAATAAAGCGGGCAATGGTTTTGCTGTTATTGCCAAAAATACTCACCTGTTGTCCGTAATTTGAGTTCACCACATAGTCGATGGCTTCTTCTTCCCGCTCGAAAGGTACAACCGGCACCACCGGTCCAAATTGCTCTTCTGAATAGACCCTCATTTTTTCATTTACAGGAAACAGCACGGCCGGATAGAAGAATGAATGAAGTGCCTGGCCGCCATTTTCATTTAACACACGTGCACCGTGCTGCTTTGCATCATTTACAAGGTCGTTGAGGTACTCCGTTTTGCCGGGCTCAGGCAAGGGCGTCAGGCCAACACCTTCATCCCAGGGCATCCCGGGTTTCAGTTTCTTTACAGCTTCAGTAAAGCGAATAAGAAATTCATTAACGATCTTCTTATGAACAAACAATATCTTTAAGGCTGTGCATCGTTGCCCGTTGAATGACAACGAACCGGTAATGCATTCGCTTACTGCATTGGAAAGGTCGGCATCGGGTAAAACGATGGCGGGATTTTTGGCATCCAGGCCCAGAATGGATTTAAGCCGATGGGGCTTTGGGTGCAGTTTCTTCAGTTCATTGGCGCCTTTGTGTGTTCCGATAAACGCAAACACATCAATTTTTCCTGTTTCCATCAGTGCGCCTACGGTTTCACGGCCCTTGCCATAAATAATATTGATGACTCCGGGAGGAAAACTATCGCGGAAGGCTTCGAGCATGGGCCGGATGAGCAGCACACCGTACTTGGCCGGTTTAAATACTACGGTGTTACCCATAATCAGTGCAGGAATTAAGGTGCTGAAGGTTTCGTTTAGCGGGTAGTTAAACGGGCCCATGCACAGGGCAACGCCCAGCGGCACCCGTCTGATTTGGGCCATAAATCCCTGCTCTTCAACAAGCTTAGCCGAACTGCGGTCAAGCTCTTTTACCGCTTTTATAGTATCCACAATGTAATCGCAGGTGCGATCAAATTCCTTTTCGGAATCTTTCAGCGATTTTCCGATTTCCCACATCAGCAGTTTCACCACTTCGCTTCGTACTTCACGCATATTTGCCAGAAATTTTTCTACATGCGCTATACGGTCTCCGACCGACATGGCCGGCCATACTCCGTGACCAAGCTGGTAGGCACCTACAGCAGCATCTAACGCCTTGAGCGCTTCCGAAGCTGTAAGTAACGGTGTCTTGCCAATTATTTTTTGCTGAAGTCCTTCGGGAGTCTTAATAAATACCGGACTTACTACAGGATTAAGCGGGCCATCCCACTTTTTAAGTTTGCCATTAATCAGGTATTCGCGCTGCTCCAGAAAGGTAGTGGCATGAGATTGGGGGATTGCTGATTCCTCCGGAAAAATTTCGGATAAAAATTCACGCATGTGTTGTGGCAATTTTATGGTGATTGAATAATGCTGATACCCGATGAAGTGCCCAGTCTGTCAGTTCCGGCTTCAATCAGTTGTACGGCTTGCGCTCTTGTCTTAATCCCACCGGATGCTTTAATGCCCACTTCGGCAGGCAGCGATTTGCGCATAAGCCTTACGTGCTCCACAATTGCACCGGCCGAAGCAAAACCGGTAGATGTTTTAACGAAATCGGCTCCGGCATCGGCACATAGTTTACAGGCCTGAACAATTTCCTCAGCAGAAAGATACGCGGTTTCAATGATAACCTTTAAAATTTTGTGTTGATCGTGCAGCACTTTTGCGCACTTAGCCAGTTCAATCTTTGTCCAGGGGATGCCCGTTTTGAATGCTGAAATATTCCACACCACATCCACTTCATCGGCTCCGTTATCGATTGCACGCTTGATTTCGTCAAGTTTGGTTTCCGTCATGTTGTACCCCAAGGGAAAACCGGCTACGGTTACCAGTGCAATCGTATCGCTGCCGATTTCGCGCCTGGCACGTTTTACCCAGAATGGCGGAACACAAATGCCAAAAAAACCAAATTCACGGGCATCGGTTACCAGTTTATCTATTTCCCGAATGGTAAGGGTAGGCGAAAGGTTGGTATGTTCAATGCGGGAGGCAATATTCATCCTCCCAAGTTACAAACAGAAAGACACGAATTAAAAGTTAATGGCGGATACCGCAGACTTTGCAGAATTTCATTTTTTCAGGCGGCCGCTTTTTTGGCGGACGTTTGTGCCCGAAATACATGGGATCGGAATTTTCGGGCTTTGCCATTTCTTTTTCGTGCTTGCGTTCCTGCCTGGCAAGTTGCTCCATTCGATCATAGAATCTGTCGCGGGCATCGTACGTAATTTTTCCGGCCGATTTTTTATCACTTTTCTTTTTTTCGGGCTCGTAGTTTTTTGTTGGGTAGTAAGGCTCCAGTGAACTGGGCTGCGGCTGGCTTTGGTTGCTTTGAGCCTTTTTTTTCTTTTTACCTGGTTCCGCTGACTTTTGTGCCAACAGGTTCAGGCTTCCGCACAGCATTATTACTATAAAAAAGTACCTCCACATCATGCAAAGATAACAACTACAAAGCGTGCTAAAAATTGCCTGCAATACGGCAAATGAACATGTAAAGCCGTTTAGTCGCCACCTGAACAGATAAAAAATGCCGGTTACCCGGCATTATACATAATAGTCTTAACTTCCTTTGGCCGCCAGCATGCTTTGCTGCCTGCGGTATACCCACGGAGGAGTGGGATCTTGTTGCTCCCATAATCCGATATTTCTGTTTCGTGCCCGGTTCTCAATATCCTTCAGGGCTGCCACAGAACCCTTTTCAGCGGCCCAGGCCAAACCGCGCGAAAGTAAATCAACACGCAAGTCAACATCATTCACAAAAACAATGGCTACGTAATTACCCCACCGATCTTTGCCCTTCATTTCGACCACAATCTCCTTTAACAGAATCATTTTTTCCAGGTGAAGTTTAGCGTCCTCACCGAATTCCTGGCCCAGCTCAGGGCTATCAATACCGTGCAACACCACACGGTATGATTCGTTTGTTTCGGTTACAACTTCCAGTGTGTTTCCGTCAATAACCGAAGTCACCCGGCCGCTCAGAATTTCATTGGCAAACAACCAGGTGCTGCAGAAGGTAAATACAGTGATTGTGATGATCGTTTTCATAATCCTGAGTTTAAAAAGTTTAGTCAAAAGTAAATCAACGCTTCGGGGCAGGGCGTGCGATGTGGCCTGCCACCCATTGCACGTAAGGTTTTAACCAAAACTGATGATTTCAAAAATTGAGCCGGGGGGAAAAAATCCGGAATGCGCTAAATTTATGCATGCCGCACGAATAGTTATTCCCAAACAGGGAGTGAGTATTCTTTAGTTACTACTTTTTACAATACTGATCGATTTGATAGCGGGCTTTGGCATCGCCAAGTTCAACCGCCTTGCGCCAATCGAAACAGGCCTTGGTTTTATCCTGTAATTGGTAGTAAAAATTTCCTCTCAACTTATAGTACGAGGCATTTTTAGGCTCTACGCGGATAGCCTCATCCAAATCAGAGATGCCGGCACCAACATCACCCAGTTCGGCTTTGCAGGTGGCCCGGTTGTAGTAGGCCAGTCCATCATCGGGGTTCAGGGCGATTACATGATTATAATCAATAACAGCTCCTTCAAAATCCTGGATGCCTTCCCGAATCATACCCCGGTTAAAGTAAGCGTTGGCGTTATTCTTATCAAGGCCGATGGCAGTGGTTAAATCGGCTATGGCTGCCTTGCTGTCGTCAAGACTCAGGTATGCATGCGCTTTATCAAGGTATAACTGAACGGAATTTTCGCCTGCTTTCTGTGCGGCCTCAAAATCCTTTATGGCTCCCTGAAAATCTTCTGTTTCCAACAGCACCCGGCCCCGCTTGTACAAAGCCACTTTATCGGAATTGTTAGCGGCAATAATTTTATTGAAATACTCCAGTGCCACCACATAGTTCTTCATGTTGTAATAGCTGTCGGCAAGCAGTTGGTACAATGCTGGCTCCGGCTTTTCCATCATTTTTTCAACTGTGCGAAAATCTTTGGCGGCCTGGTCGTACCGGGCGCTGTTAAACCAGGCCTGGCCTCTATTCTCGTAAGCCCGTGCAAACTGCGGATTAAGGGTTATTGCATACGAGAAATCGGTAATGGCATCTTTGTAATTTTCCTGTACCAGGTAGGCTTTACCCCGGTTGTTATAGAGCACCGGCTCTTTTAATCCCAGCGTAACCGCTTGCGAATAACTTTGAATGGCATCGGGCAACAGGCGCAATTGAAATTGGGCTTCGCCCCGGTGGAAAAAGGCAACGGCCAGTTTAGGATCTTTCTCAATGGCGCTGTTAAAATTTTTCAAGGCTTCGTCATAGCGTTGGACTTCGTAGTTGCAAACGCCCAGCATATCATACGTCAGCGCATTTTGCGTGCCCAGTGCAACTGCACGTTCCAGGTTTGGCCTAGCGTTTTTAAAGTCCTTCAGATTAAAATGTGAGGCCCCCAGGCTTTCGTAAATTTCCGTTGTCCGCACGCCTGCTTCAATAGCTTTAGTTAAATCCGGAATAGCCTTTTCGAATTCCTTCATCTCATAAAAACTCCGACCGCGGGCCGCAAAGAAGCGGGAATCGGTACCTCCGGCTTCGATAGCTTTAGTTAAATCAGCCACTGCGGCTTTATAATCCTTTTGCTGAAAACGGGATACTCCAAGCAAACCAAATTCATCCGGGCCGGCTTCGCCTTTTGCAGCAACAATTACCAGGTCAGCAATTGTTGCGGAATAATCATTCAACTGAAATTTTGCTGTTCCGCGGTTTTTCAACGCGGTAGTATAATCCTTCCGAAGGGTAAGTGCACGGTTAAAGTCTTCAACTGACTCTGCCGCCTGGCCAAGCGAAAGTTTTGCCTTACCCCGGTTGTTGAAAATTACTTCATCATTAGCCCCTAATGTGATGGCTTTATCATAGGTCTGAATAGCCCCCTGAAAGTTGTTTTGTTTGAACCGCAAGTTTCCGAGTTGGTAGTAAACCTCCTTGTTGGCACTGCCCATGGTTACTGCCTTCTCCAGCACAGGCAAGGCTTCTTTATCCTGCTGTAATGCCGCGTAGGCTAATCCGAGCAGTTCATACACTTCGCGGTCATCGGTGCTTTTCTGAGCAATCTTTTGAAGATCGGCTACAGCCTGCTGGTATTGTTTTAACTGCGCATACGATTTTCCTCTCCGGATGTAAAGGGCATCTTCCTTTTCACCACCAGCTTCGGCCTGGGTTAATGCTTCTGCGGCTCCTTTAAAATCACCGCCCTCATAACGAAGGTATCCGGCATACAGCATGATTTTACTATCCTTCAGGCCGGTTTTAATTGCAGTTTCAAGTTTTGCTTTTGCCTGGTCTAATTGTTTTGTGTGGTAGTAAGCAAGGGCCGTCATCCGCAGGATTTCGGGTGTTTCCCCTTCAGCTTGTTTCGCTTTTTCCAGGTCGTCAATGCAACCCGCAAAATCAGTCGTTTGAAAACGGGCCGTGCCCCGGTTAAGCAACGCTTTGGAATAATCCGGGTTGATTTGCAGCGCTTTCGAAAAATCGGCAATTGCACCGGGTAAATCGCTCGTGCCCAGTTTGGCTTTTCCCCGGTTGTTAAACGTAACCGCATCTTTGTCAGCCAGCGCAAGGGCATTATCGTACTGCTTTATTGCACCTGTAAAATCATTTTTTAAAAGTCGGATGTCACCCAGGTTCCTGAAAGCCTCAGCATCTTTTATACCTCCGTCAATCGCCTGTTCCAGATCGGTTGCCGCTTTGTCGTAATCCTTCTGATTAAAAAGTGCGTTGCCCTTCATCAGGAATATGTCAGGTGCAGTACCGCCCAGGTTAATTGCACGACTCAATGATTCAATAGCGGCCGCATATTCCTTATTTTGATACTGGCATTTTCCTAAATAACTAAAAACCTCTTTATCGGATGCACCCATGGATACTGCGGCTGTTAACGCACGCATGGCATTGGTGCAATCGTTCTGGCGGGCCAGGCTTATGCCCAGCATGGCGAACACCTCTTTATCCTTTACGCCTTTGGTTACAACTTTGTTCAGCGCCTCGGCAGCCCCTGCATACTCTTTCAGGTTGTATTTTGCCACACCGGACTTCTGAAAAAACTCCGTATCGCTTCGGCCCGATGCGATTAACTTGTCAAAATCTTCAATACTCCCTTTCCAGTCTTTCAGCAGGAAACGCACCTCTGCCCTGTTTTCCAAAGCTCTGTCATAACCCGGTTTAAGTTCAAGTGCTTTATCAAAATCAGCAACAGCGCCTTTGTAATCCTGCTGGTTGAATTTTGCTTTGCCACGGTTGTTGTAAACCACAGCATCGTAAACTCCTTTGGCTACCGCTTTATCATAGTTGGTAATAGCCTCCCGGTAGTTCTCCATTCTGAATTTTATGTTAGCCAGGTTTACAAAAGTCTCCTCCCTGCCCGCGCCCATACTGACGGCCCGTTCCAAATCGGTTAACGCCCCCTGGTAGTCGTTAAGATAGGCTTTGGCATTTCCACGAAATTCAAACAGCTCAAGCGAACTTATTCGGGCTTTGGCGGCCTCATCAAAATCAACCTTGGCTTTTTCGTATTCTTTCTGAAAGAAATTGGCAATACCTCTTTTTACGTACACTTCCTTATCGGAAAAGCCGGAATTGATAAGCTGAGTAAACTGACCTACGGCCGCGGGGTAATCTTTAGCAGAAAACTTTTGCAATGCCTGCTGGTATTGGGCCTGCTGAACAGAATCTGTTTTTTGAGAAAAGGCCGAACAGGCCAGCACAACAAATGAAATAACTATACCTGCTTTCATATTTTCAGACTATGCAGGACAAAAGTATTAAACCCGGCATTGGCAAATTGTTGAAAATGCCTTAAAAACTAACCTGACCAGATTTAAGCTTATCGTAAAAAGGAATAGGCGAAATAGCCCAGGATTGCTATAAAAATGGCAACCATCAGGTAGCCGAACAATCTGGCCCTGCCAAAGTAATGACGTACAGGCAGTGTTTTCTTCATTGCGCCAGGTTATCGAGTATTGACAACAATACAAAAGCAAGGGCAGAGAGCGCCAAAAGGATCACGAAATCCTTTGCGCGGGTATACACTCCACTAACTGAAATTCCCTTTTTCATAGTGTATAAGGATTGCTAAGTTAAAGTAAAACTTTAAATAGTCCTAACCGATTCTTCATAACATCAGAAAAGGCAGTCAAAACGCATATTTTCTGCGGTTAACTGACACCGGGTGCTATGCCTAACTACGCCAGGTGGGGTTGCTTGAACTCCTCAAAAAGGAAGCCACATCCATAACAATGAGGCAAGGAAAAATGTGCCGCTATAAGTGGATTACTTCGCCATAAGCCGCAGCAGCCGCTTCCATTACGGCTTCGCTCATGGTAGGGTGCGGGTGAACCGCTTTAATAATTTCATGACCGGTAGTTTCCAGTTTCCGGGCCGCAACCACTTCGGCAATCATTTCGGTAACGTTAGCGCCAATAAAATGAGCGCCCAGCCACTCGCCATACTTGGCATCGAATATTACCTTCACAAAGCCATCAGGGGCCCCGGCTGCTTTTGCTTTGCCGGATGCGGTGAACGGAAATTTTCCGACTTTAACCTGGTACCCCGCCTTCTTCGCGGCCTCTTCGGTATAACCCACCGAAGCAATTTCGGGCGAGCAGTACGTACATCCGGGAATGTTATTGTAGTCCAGCGGTTCGGGGTTGTGACCGGCAATTTTCTCAACGCAAATAATTCCTTCGGCCGAAGCCACGTGGGCCAATGCCTGGCCTTTCACAATATCGCCAATAGCATAAACACCGGGTACATTGGTTTTATAAAATTCATCCACCACTACTTTGCCTTTATCGGTTTTTACACCAATTTCCTCAAGTCCTATTCCTTCAAGATTTGCCGTAACACCCACGGCCGACAACACCACATCGGATTCAATTTTTATCTCACCGGATGGTGTCTTCACCGTTGAAACACAACCCTTGCCTTTGGTATCCACGGCCATTACTTCTGAACTGGTGTAAATGGTAATGCCTGCTTTCTTAAAAGACTTTTCCAACGCTTTCGAGACCTCTACATCCTCCACGGGTACAATGTTGGGTAAAAACTCAACGATCGTAACCTCCGTACCAATGGCATTGAAGAAATACGCAAACTCAACCCCAATAGCACCCGAGCCCACCACCAGCATCTTTTTAGGCTGTTGTTCAAGCACCATCGCCTCGCGGTAGCCGATGATTTTCTTGCCATCAATTTTCAATGCGGGCAATTCGCGCGAACGGCCGCCCGTTGCCAGAATAATATGCTTTGCCTCGTAATCAGTTTTCTTTCCGTCTGTGCCGGTAACTTCAACTTTACCGCCTTTCTTTAATTTACCGAAGCCAGCGATGTGATCGATTTTGTTTTTCTTGAAGAGAAACTGAATGCCTTTGCTCATGCCTGCTGCCACCTCGCGGCTGCGCTTTACCATGCCCGCCAAATCGGGTTTAGCATCCTTAACTTCAATGCCGTAGTCTTTTGCATGTTTGATGTACTCAAACACATTGGCGCTTTTTAATAACGCTTTGGTAGGAATACAACCCCAGTTCAGGCAAATGCCGCCCAACTCCGCTTTTTCAACAACACCAACCTTCAACCCCAATTGCGAAGCACGAATAGCGGCAACATAGCCACCCGGACCGGAACCAATTACAAGGACATCGTATTTTGACATAGCAAGGAAAATTTTTGGTGCGCCAAAGATATAACTTCTTAAGCGCTTATGAACGCGGTTTTTGGCAGAAATGGCTATTTTTGACGCAATCCAAATCATCACGCATGAAACTCCTACAGGGAAAAACCGCACTTGTAACCGGTGCATCAAAAGGAATAGGCCGGGCCATTGCTCTTCGGTTTGCCGAGCAAGGTGCAAATGTTGCCTTTACCTACCTCTCCAGTGTTGAACAAGGCCAGGCCCTTGAGGCTGAACTGGCTTCAAAAGGAATCAAAGCCAAGGGTTACCGATCCGATGCTTCGGATTATGCCCAGGCCGAAAAACTTATAAACGATGTGGTTGCTGATTTCGGATCATTGGATGTACTGGTAAACAATGCCGGCATTACCATGGACAACCTGTTGCTGCGCCTGAATGAAGAAGCCTGGGATAAAGTGATTAATGTTAACCTCAAATCCTGCTTCAACACGGTAAAGGCCGCTACCAAACCCATGATGAAACAAAAAAGTGGTTCCATCATTAACATGACATCGGTTGTGGGGTTAAAAGGAAATGCGGGCCAGGCTAATTATGCAGCCTCAAAGGCCGGCATTATCGGCTTCACTAAATCAGTGGCATTGGAACTCGGTTCGCGCGGCATCCGCTCTAACGCCATTGCTCCCGGGTTTATCGAAACAGAAATGACCGGCAAGCTGGATGAAAAAACCGTGCAAAGCTGGCGCGATGCCATCCCGTTAAAACGTGGAGGAAAACCCGAAGACGTAGCCGATGCCTGCGTGTTCCTGGCGTCTGATATGTCCTCGTACATTACGGGGCAGGTGCTTCAGGTTGATGGCGGCATGCTGACCTGATATGAAAACAGACGTTCAGAAAATCATCGACATTGTTTCGCACACTTACGAGAAAAATGCCTGGCATGGCCCGGCCGTAAAAGAAATGCTCGCAAAACTTAAACCTGAACATGCAACTTTACGCGTAGGCAACAGCCATTCTGTTGAAGAGCTTATTCGCCACATGGCTGCCTGGCGAAATTACGTGATTAAAAAATTGCAGGGAGATGAACACTTTGAACTTTCTGATGAAGACAACTTTCCAACACAAAAAAACTGGAATGAGGCTATTCGGTTGCTGGAAGAAAGTCAACTAATTCTGATAGAGACACTACAGCAAACTCCGGATGATTTATTGTGGCAAAAGGTGCCGGGCAGGCCGTTCAAGTACTTTACCATGCTTCACGGCATAATCCATCACGATGTGTATCACATCGGACAGATTATGCTGATTATGAAAGGTTACGGCCTGGCATAAGGCGGTTTCGGAATACATAGCCACCGGCAATCACCACCAGCAAAGCCAAAACGTACCAGTACCATCGAAAGGCTGAAGGGAATTCAATCGGATTGGTTGTGCCGGTTAAAATAAAGCCTGACCAAAAGTAAGGATGCGCATATTCCGGGTTATCGCGTACAAACTCCTGGCGCGCCAATTGAAGCGCCCTGTCCTTCGTCTCGCCTTTTTTTAAATACCGGTAAAAGTTTACCATGATCTTCGAAGTTGCTTCATCAGGCACTTTCCATAAACTGATTACGGCTGAAGGAACACCCGCGTACGCAAAACCTCTTGAAAAACTCATAATACCCTCGCCCCGGTGTAATTGCCCCATGCCGGTATTACACGCGCTGAGTACCGCCAAGGTTGAATTTAACTGCATCCCATATAATTCACCGGCCGTCAACGATTGCTCAGCAGAATCTGCTACAGTAAAAATCATCTCCGACATCATGGGGTTTGCATCGTTTACTACCGCATGCATAGCCAGGTGCAATATTCTATAATCAGGTGCATGTTTGATGAAATCGGTTTTACCGGCCGGGTTGAAAATTTTGAATTTTGAACGAATCAATTTTGCAATAGAAGCTACTTCATGCTCGGCTCCTTTCAACACCGATAACGCTTCATTGCGTGTAGCAAGTTGAACGCCCAGCTTCGGGTTACCTGAGGCCACAAAACCGGCAAAGAAATATTTTGGATCAGGAAGCTTACGCTGCAGTTGCTCATGAAGGTACGTTGCCGAGTGCGCATAATAAACCGCATAGTTGTTGTTCAAAAAACTATTTTGTTGGTCAGATGACATCAGCACTTCAAAAGGAATATACCCCAACAATCCATCCGGGATGATGATTAATGATTTCATATCGCTGCCCAATTCGGCCAAACAATCATTCAACAAAAGGTCATACAGTTCGCGGGCAGGATTAGTAAAACTGGCGGCTGAACTTCTTGTTAAAGCTGACTGCAGCTTATTTATCAGATTGGTGAATTCTGTCGGCAAGGGTTTTACCTGCATATACATTTTTGACCTGGTGAACCCGGCAACCGCCAGTATCGAATCGCCCGTAAAAAATTCAATCAATACTTCACCGGGCTTTAGTAGTTGCTGCTGAATAGTTTGCATGGGTACAACCGAGTGATCGAAGCGAAGCCGGTAGAAGTCGGCCGCCTTGCTTCTTATCTGGCTGAGAAGCACGCTATAATCGCTCTTTATCGCAGCATAGCGCTCGCGCACTGATTGCAATTTATCAGATTGGTTCCGGGCTGATTCTGTTCTAAATATTTCCTGTTCAGCCCATAGCATTTCCGCTTTCAATTCCTTTTCGCGCTGGAGCCATTCCGGCTCAATACCGGAAAAGCGGTTTACCAGGCGGAGGTTTTCAAGCAGCAAAATACCTTTGCTTTTATCCATAAACCAAAAGCATTTTTCAAGGTACTGCCTGTCACCGGTTAGGCGATACAGCCGGTGGGCGATGCGGATACCATATTCAAAAGCGCTGTAACTTAACTCTGATAGAATAATCTTGTCTTTGTCAAGACTGAATTCATTGGCGGTGCTGTCGAACAGGGCTACAGCCATTTGGTTTGTGTTCAGTGCATGGATAAGATGAGCCCGGTTAGCCGACTGTTCAAAAAGGCGCAAAAGCACTTGCGTTTTTTTATGCAGGATATTGAAGAGTTCCTTTTTTGAAATTGTTCCAACGATGATGGAGTTGCCGGCAGCGCCTTTCTCCACACGGGCCGCCAACTCCATTTCTGCTTTCTCACAATAGGCAAGGGCTTTTGCATAGTTGCCCGATTGGGATGACCATTCGGCTTTAAGCAAAAATGTACGGGCCACATGCAACGGGTCCCCTTCCAGTGGTTTGAAATTTGCCTCAGCCTGCTCAATGTATTTGTTTGCCTCGTTCAGATTTCCAAGACGCAGATTCAGAACACCAAGCCGGTAGTATATTCTGCCCTTAAACAGATTATTTACGGAGCGAAGGTGTATGAGCGACAGCGCCTTTATCATGGCCATCATGGCGCTGTCCGGATGCCCGATTCGTTCGTAATAGCCGGCCTGTGTTTCATATAAACTGATGGCCACCCGGGCATGTTCTTCAGGCCACAATTGAAGCGCTCTTTTTAACGAGTCTTCCGAAAGTTTCAGGTATTTACCGGTCTGATTAAAGTCACGTTTCTCTAAATAGGTAAGCGCTAGATTTCTGTAAACAACCGGAAAGCCCGGTCGGTTTGAACAAATCAGGTAGGGTATACTGGAAAGCTGCTCATTCACCGAGGCTTCAAATTCACCAAGATCACGGTGTATGGCTGAAATGTAGTTTGATTGTAAATAAATTTCATAACATACCTCAGGTGTCTGCGCCACTTTCATCAATTCAGCTTTTATATTCAAAAAAGACTCCAGGGCCCTCTTATTTTCTCCAATAGCAAGATGATACTGAGCCCTTGGAAATTCCATATCCAATTTCATTTTGCTTAACTCCTCCCTGCTAAAGTGTTGTTTATTCTTTATCAGGAGCTTTTCAAGCTCAACAATGTATTGATTCATCTGTTGTAGCCGGGAAAAGGCCAGGCAGGATTGAATACGAAGCTTGTAAAGTTCAATCAGATCAGCATTGACAGTTGCAGTACTGTCAGTAAAAAATTTCTCGGCTTTTAAAACAAGTTGCTGGGTTCTGTCAAAATCGCTGTACCACACCAACATGGCAGAATCCAGCAACTTGCTGATTTCGGAATGCTGGGCCTGTGCAAAAAATGAGGGAATAACAAACACAAGCCAAACGGGCCGAAACTTCATAGGTTGACCGTATTTTAATTCGTACTACCGGATGGCGATCACTTCGAATGTCTTATCCGAATGGACTGCAATATCCAGTTCAATATTAATATTTCCTTCAAACCTGGCCGTATAATTACCGTCTGCAACCGATTCAGGAATCAGGAAAATTTTTACATCATCTATCACTTTTACCTCAAGGGGAATCTTATCAAAAGGTTTTTGATTTGAATTTGATGCAAATTTATAAAGAGCCTGATTGACTAAATAAGCCTGATTGGTTGAGTTATTCATTACGCCAAAGCCTGAACCTTGAGAGCAGGAGCAACATTTCGTACCCCCTGTGCTGCACGGACAACAAGAACCATGGCGCGAATAAAAGTACATACCGCCAACCTTATTCCCCTGCAGCAAAGCTTTGTAAAACTGTTTATCAAGTTTTACGAGGGTTTCCAGATTATTGCCTTCCCGTGTGCTTACCTCCATAGCCAAATCGGCCAGCGAAATAAGCGGTTTCCGGCTGTCATCAGCGGCTGATGAGCCACACAGCCAGGTGGGTTTAACAAAGTAAGCAATGGCCAGCAACAGGAGCACACCTGCCGCAAAGCCGGTTAACACATTTTTCATAGCACGTGGGGTTTTGGTTTAAAAGAAAGGTAACCATTAAAAACCGCATTTGATAGCTTTACCAACGTTAAGTTTTTACACTGCAGTCAGTACCGCTTACCCCGTTTATCACGCATGGGCACAAACAACACAGGCAGGCGGTTTTGGCGCTTCAGTTTGCCGTTTTCTTTTGTTACCAAAACAAGTTCCTGTACTGAAACTTCTCCTACCGGAATAATCATCCGCCCGCCTTCTCTGAGTTGTTCTTCCAATGGCTTAGGAATGTGGCTGGGCGAACAGGTAACAATAATGGCATCAAACGGAGCCGCCTCCGGCCAGCCCTGGTAGCCATCACCGATGCGTACAAAAATATTAGTGTAATTCAACTGCCTCAACAGGCTGTCGGCACGGTTGCCCAGCACCGGCTCCAGTTCAATGGTGTATACTTCCTTGCATAATTCGGCAAGGATGGCCGCCTGGTATCCGGAGCCTGTGCCGATTTCAAGTACTTTATCGGTTGGCTTTACATTTAGTACTTCCGTCATGAACGCAACAATGTACGGCTGCGATATGGTTTGCCCCTTGCCTATGGGCAAGGCGCTGTCGTTATATGCCTGGACAGAAATATTTTCAGGAACAAACCGGTGGCGTTCCACCTTGCGCATGGCAGCAAGCACAGCCGCTGATCTGATACCTCGTGCTTTCAGTTGATTATCCACCATAGCATTACGTAATGCGCTGTAATCCTGACAGATGGCAGCCTTGTACACACCCAGCATAAAAATTAAACTCAACACCGAACACCCGTTTGCCTGCATAAGCCGTGAGAGGGATTTACCCTATTAAATTAACAAGCTTTAAAGCATTTTCCGGAATAGCTTTTGGATTTTTAAAAAACATTCTGTTTATCTTTGTACACGTTCTTTAACAATTCACTTATCAAGAAAGGCTGAGGGAAATGGCCCGATGAAGCCTTGACAACCTGCCCTGACCAACGTGTCAGCGGTAAGGTGCCAACTCCAGCCCTGAGAAATCAGGGAGAGATAAGTCAGATTATAGCTTGAATAATTTTACCTGAATTACAAAGCTCTTCTGATTTATCGGAAGAGCTTTTTTCTTGCTCGTTCCGGTACGCCTTGCTCGGTAAGTGGTTTAAAAAAAATGTAAAACCAAAAAAATCAGTTACCATGAGCAACACCACTTCCATCATTCACAGTGTACCGGTTGACGAACTAACCGGCTCCATTTCCGTACCCATTTACCAAACCGCCACCTACGTGCAACAGGCGCCCGGTGTAAACAAAGGGTTTGACTACGGCCGTTCGAACAATCCCACCCGGCTGGCACTGGAAAATATCATCGCCAAGCTGGAAGGCGGCCGGGCAGGCTTTGCTTTCGCCACCGGCCTTGCCGCCATCGATGCGGTAGCCAAACTGCTTTCAACCGGTGATGAAATCATCGCGGTAGATGACATCTATGGCGGGGCGTACCGGCTGTTTACGCACATCTATGAAAAATTCGGCATCAAAATCCATTACGTTGACACAACCGATGCCGAAAACATCATTGATTACATCAACGATAAAACCAAACTCATCTGGCTGGAGTCGCCTACCAATCCGACTTTAAAAATTTCGGATATCGAAAAAATTGCTGCCATTGCACACGCCAATCAAATTCTGGTAGTTGTTGATAACACCTTTGCCTCACCGGTAGCTCAAAAGCCGCTTGCGCTGGGTGCCGACATCGTTATCCACAGCGGAACGAAATACCTGGCGGGTCACTCCGACCTGGTAGCCGGGCTGGTAGTAGTGAAAACCGAAGAACTGGCCGAAAAAATCAAGTTCATTCAAAACGCCACAGGCGGCATCCTTGGCCCGCAGGATTGCTGGCTCACCATCCGCGGCATTGAAACGGTTACGCTGCGCGTTCCACGGCAATGTAATACGGCCTTGCAGGTTGCCCGTTTCCTTTCGCAATGCGATGAAATTGAAAACGTGTATTACCCGGGTTTGCCTCCTCATAAAAATCACGCCATTGCTGCACAGCAACAGAACGGCTTGTTCGGAGGTGTTCTTTCTTTCACCCTTAAAGACGATACAGAAGGAGCAGCCGTGAACCTGGTTACCACAACAAAATACTTTAAGCTGGCCGAAAGCCTGGGTGGTGTTAAGAGCCTCATCTGCCACCCGGCCCAGATGACACACAAATCCATCCCGCGCGAAAAGCGGTTGCAGTCGGGTGTGGCTGATTCACTCATCCGCCTCTCCTGCGGCATTGAGGATGCCCATGATTTGATTGCCGACCTGAAGCAGGCCATAGAAAGAGTAAAAGCAAAAAAATTAGTAAACGCATAACACAACATCGCAATGGGAAAAATATTGAAACTCGGATTATTTGGGTTTGGCTGCGTAGGCCAGGGGTTATACCATGTACTTCATGAAACGCGGGGAATTAAGGCCGAAATAAAAAAGATATGCATAAAGCATCCTGAAAAAAAACGATCGCTGCCGGATTCATTCTTTACATTGGATAAAGCCGTTATCCTGCATGACCCGGAAATAGATGTGGTTGTTGAATTGATTGATGATGCAGATGCCGCTTTTGCTATTTTGAAGGAAGCTCTGCAAAACGGCAAGCACGTGGTAACGGCCAACAAAAAAATGCTGGCCGAAAACCTCGAAGAAGTCTATCACCTCCAACAACAGTATGGCCGGTCGGTTTTGTATGAAGGAGCTGTTTGCGGCAGCATCCCGATAATCCGTAACCTGGAAGAATATTACGATAACGACCTGATTACCGAAGTATGCGGAATTTTCAACGGCTCCACCAATTACATCCTTTCCAAAATTTTTAATGAAGAGAAAAGCTATGCCGAAGCCTTGGCCGAAGCGCAACAGCTTGGCTTTGCTGAGTCAGACCCGACTCTGGATGTGGCCGGCTTCGATCCGAAATACAAACTCGCCATTGTGCTTGCACATGCATTCGGTGTATTTGTTAAGCCGGATGATATTACCAACATCGGTATTGACCGTATAAGCGCAGATGATCTGGATTATGCCCGGGAAAACAAACTTGCTGTTAAACTGGTGGCTTGCGCATTCAAAACCGACAACGCTATCCATGCGCTTGTAGCGCCTCAGTTTGTTGAAAATGATAATTCACTAAGGCACATTCAAAACGAATACAATGCCGTACAAGTACGCGGAGCTTTTTCAGAGAAGCAGTTATTCATTGGCAAAGGAGCAGGCGGTTACCCTACGGGCTCAGCCGTGCTTTCGGATATTTCAGCACTGCGGTATGGCTACCGGTATGAATACCGCAAGCTTCAACAACACAGTGACGTTCGGTTTTCGAACGACATCGCTGTAAGAACATTTGTGCGCTTGCCTGCCGAACAAGGGATTCCGCTTAATAACTTTCAGGAAGTTGAATCGGGTTATGCCGGGGCCCACAGCCAGTATTTATGCGGGAGGCTCCCTTTCAACAAATTAAAAACCTGGAGCAGCGACAGTCGGGTTGGATTCATTCTGGCCCCTGAACCCGATTTTGTTCCGGCTCTTGCCACAGTTAACGCGAATACATTGTTGGTGGCCTGAAATAAGGTTTAACAAGCCGGAAAAAACTGCATTTTGGATGTCATTTTACAGGCACGCGCAATATATTTGTAGCCCGTAAACCGGTTTCATTATGATTATTGCCTCGTCCATTATTGCCTTTACCGTTATTATCCTGTTGCTGGTTGCCCTGTTGCTGGTTGCCCAAAAACAACTGGTGCAATCGGGGCCGGTAAAAATTATTATCAATGGCGATGCCCAGAATGCCATTACCGTGGCAGCCGGTTCTTCCCTGCTTACTACGCTTTCCAACCAAAAGATTTTTCTGCCATCTGCCTGCGGGGGCGGTGGCACTTGCGCCATGTGCAAATGCGTGGTTGAATCAGGTGGTGGCGATGTGCTGCCCACCGAACTGGGCCACCTGAGCCGGCAGGAACGCGCCAACCACGTAAGGCTGGGGTGCCAGGTAAAAGTAAAACAGGATATGTCCATCCGCATACCCGAAGAAATTTTTGGCATTAAAAAGTGGCAATGCGAAGTGGTATCGAATTACAACGTTTCCACATTTATTAAAGAGTTTGTTGTTAAACTCCCTCCGGGCGAAACCTTAAAGTTTGAGGCGGGGGGCTATATCCAGATTGATGTGCCCGCCATTACCGTTGACTACAAAACCATTGACATTACCCCGCACCCCGAACTGGGCCACAAACCCGATGTGTTTAAAAGCGATTGGGACAAATTCAAGTTGTGGGATTTGAAAATGAAAAACGATGAGCCCATTTTCCGGGCGTATTCCATGGCGAATCATCCGGCCGAAGGCAACATCATCATGCTCAACATCCGGATTGCCACACCCCCGTGGGATCGCGCCAACAACAAATGGATGGACGTGAACCCGGGCATCTGTTCATCCTATGTGTTCTCGCGCAAACCGGGCGACAAGGTAACCATTTCAGGACCTTACGGTGAATTTCATATTAACCCTACCCAGCGCGAAATGATCTACATTGGTGGCGGTGCCGGCATGGCTCCGCTGCGCGCACAGATTTTCCACCTGTTCCACACCGAAAAAACCAACCGCAAGGTTTCCTATTGGTACGGTGGCCGATCAAAAAAGGAATTATTTTATGTTGATCACTTCCGCAAAATTGAAAAAGACTTTCCCAACTTCCGCTTCTACATCGGTTTGTCGGAGCCGCTTCCGGAAGACAATTGGAAAGTACTTAAGAGCCTTGACGATCGGGAAGGAGATGGCTACCTGGGCTTTATTCACCAATGCCTATACGATAACTACCTGAAGAATCACCCGGCACCCGAAGATATCGAATACTATCTCTGCGGACCCCCGTTAATGAACGCAGCGGTACTGAAGATGCTGGACGAGATGGGTATTCCAAAGGAGAACATCCGCTTTGACGACTTTGGCGGGTAATCTTCAACAGATTCTGATCAAAAAGGGAGCCTGACCGGCTCCCTTTTTGTTTCTTTCCTTTCGTATCTTTCTCAAAAATAGTCTGCATGGATTTAACCATTCTCTTCTCTCCCATCCCCGAATCGGTTTACGCCTCCATTACTTCCACGTCATCTTTTTATAAAAGCATTCGCATCTTCGGCAACAAAATGCCCGAATACAAAGATGCCCACATTGCCCTGCTGGGTGTTGGCGAGAACCGCGGAGCCGGTGAAAACACCGGAACGAAAAACGCAGCCGATGAAATACGTAAAAAACTATATGCCCTGAAGAAAGGAAATGCCCTGTACCGCGTGGTTGACCTGGGCAACCTTAACCCCGGCCACGACCTGGAAGAAACCTATATCCGCCTGAGCGAGGTGTGCCGCATGCTGCTCGAAAACAATGTACTGCCGGTGATCCTCGGGGGCTCACACGACCTTGACTACGGCCAGTATGCCGCGTACGAAACCATGGATAAACTGGTAAGCCTGCTGAACATTGACGCCTTCCTGGACCTGGATGAAAACCGGGAGGCACCGATGAACCGCCAGCATATTCATAAAATCATGCTGCACGAACCCAACTTCCTGTTTGGTTATACACACCTGGCTTACCAGACTTACCTGATTGACCCGGCCTCTGTATCGGTATTGGAGAAACTGTACTTCGAAGCATTTCGAATCGGGCAGATGCGCACCAACCTGCAGGAGATGGAACCCGTCATCCGCAATGCCGATATGCTGTCGTTTGATGTTACCGCCATCCGCTCAGCCGATGCCCCCGGCAATGCCAACGCGCAACCTTTCGGCCTCACCGGTGAAGAAGCCTGCCAGATTTGCTGGTATGCAGGGCAAAATGAAAAACTGAGTTCCGTTGGTTTTTATGAATACAACCCTGAACTGGACGATGCCCATAAAAAAACTGCCAGCGTAATTGCCACCATGGTGTGGTATTTTATTGAAGGCTACTACCACCGCAAAAAGGAACAGAACTTTAAGAGCAACGACTTTTTGAAATACGTGGTGGCCATGCCGGTGGAGGCTGAGACCATTACCTTTTACAAGAGCAAGTTCAGCGACCGGTGGTGGATGGAGGTGCCCTACCCGGGCGGCTTTGAACGCTATGCCCGCAACAGCATTGTGCCCTGCAGTTATACCGACTACCAAACCGCCACCAAAGGCGAAGTGCCCGAACGGTACATCAGCATGGTGGCGAAGTTAAGTTAGGGTTACAGCTTGCGGCATAGTGTGGTGGCAGATCTACAAGCACTTCACTGACAACCAAGCGCAAATGGTTTTATGCCAAGCCCCTGGTAGCGGCCGTTTTCTTTCGCACCCTTGCTACGACACTAACAACTAGTACGATTAAGAATATTCCGACTAACGCAATTTTTGTTGTTTTTCCCAACAACATGCTAAAAAGCAAAGTATCTGCTTTTCCGGTTTGCAAATACACCCAATCACTGGCAATTCGTGTAGCCAAATCCGGATTACCTGTTTCCAAAACTATTATTCCGTCACCCGTAACCGGATTAATTCTTATTGCCGTGTTTATCGGAGGTGTGCTCTTTCCGTCATGTCCAAAAATGTATTCGCTATCTTCTACATCAATGTAAAGCATAGTGCCTAGGCCGTAAATCTCCTCGCCCATTACGTCCCAATGACCTTCTCTCATTGCCTTAAGCGTTTCCGGCTTTACTTGTTCTCTGCCTATTGGTTCACCGTTCTTTCCTTCCAGAAAAATTTGAAAAAATTTCTCTAAATCGGCCAATGAAGTATAAAGTGAAGTTGCTGCTAATGACGTGTAATAGTAATGGGGTGCTTTTGTTTTATCCGCATTGTAGAACTCACATAAACTGCTATTTAGTGAATCGCTTAAAATGTAAGTACTGCTGGTCATATTCAATGGCTTGAATAAACTGGAAGTCATAAATTCGTTAAAGGATTGACCACTTGTTTCTTCCACTATCAATTGTAAAAGCGTAAAACCACCGCCTGAGTATTTCCAGGTGGAGTTTGGCTCTATTCCAACACGTACTTCACCGCTTATTCCCGTATCCGCATCTTTTGCCTTAGTGAGTGACTCTTCAAGGGATTGAACAGAATCCCGGATTTCAAAGCCGCTGTATCCAAGCCCATCCGTCAAACCAGCCGTATGACTCAGTAATCTCCGAACAGTTACCTGTTCAGTATCAAATTCGCCTGGTGGCAATTGCCATCTCGTCAGGTATTGATTTACAGGATTGTCTAAATCAACCTTTCCAAGTTCAACCAATTTCATTATTCCTACAGCAGAAACGAATTTTGAAAGAGATGAAACCTGAAAAATCGTATTTCTATCTACGGGCTTATTATGAGAAAAGAATAGTTCCTTTTCAACGGTGCCATCCTTCATGATTGCCATTGCAAAATTCCCTACGAATTCCTTTTCTGCAGTTTCTTTAACAGCAGTAATAAATGAGACAGTACCCTTGCTTTTTGTAATCGGGTTATGCCACCATCCATTTAATAGTCCATTAAACACAACAATAGCCCAGCCAATAATCAATATAGTGGCCACAAATGCGTACTTGATAAATCTATTCATATTTTCAAAGCATTCTTAGCAGGTAGTTTATTTCTGTTGTTGTATTAGATACTATAAACTGCGCCTAACAACCTGGAATATACTATGACTTAATTTCAATTAATTCAATCTTTCCCGGCCACCGGCAATTTTCTGCCGTTGAACATCCAACTGAATCAAGTGGCGCCCTGCCTTTTCATCGCCCATAACCCTACCATAGCCGTTAACACCAGGCTAAGAATTGCCAATAGGTTCAGCTTCGATGACTCCCATAATCCCACGGTAATTAACACTTTCTCTACCTGGTTCAGGCCAACCAGCACAATGCTTCCGAAAACAAGAAGGAGTATAAAGTTTGCCACAAACCTTTGCCGGTAATTTTCCTGTATTAACGCTTTCGAGTTAACCAAAAATACCAGCAGCGCCACCAGCAGCGGCAAAATCAGTCCGTTTAATGCCTGTACGGTTAAAATTACCGGTATCGGTTTAATGCCACTGATGCCAAACAAAAAACCAGTCAGCAACACCGCACCCCACACCAGGCGCAGCCTGCGCGGATCATCCCACCCAAAAACAGTTGAGGCAATGATGGAGGAGGCGTATGGTGCTGTTATAGCCGAAGAAAATCCGGCAGCAAATAAACCAACGCCCAATGCCAGCGAGCCCACCGGGCCCAACTTTTCTTTTAATGCCAATGCCAGTTCGGGAAATGAAGAGAACGCCTGAACGGACGTACCCGCAATCAATATCGCTGCCGTAATCAATCCGCCAACGAGAACTGAAACAGTTAATCCTATGCGCATCAGCGGAACGGTTTTGCCTTTACTAATACCTGATCCTAAAAAGATATTGTACGGCACAATGGTGGTACCCACAAGCCCCAAAATCAGTAATGCACTGCCGGCAGGAAAAGAAGGAATTAGAGCATGCTTAAGTACATCCGTAACGGAAAATGCCTGCTGAAAAGCAAGTATAAAAAAGGCAACGCCCATCAGGCCTACCAGTACCGTCATCAGCCACGAAATAACCTGGCGCTTGTTAGTCCACAATACAACAAAAGCGGCTACCGCAATAAATACAGTAAGGGCTTTTGTATTCACCTCACTCAGCAGGTTTAGCCCGGCAACAGCCCCCAAAATATTACCTGCTTCATAAGCCGCACAGCCCAGCATAACGGTTAAACCAACAATAACCATCAGTGTTTGACCCCATCTGTTGCCGAAACATTTCTTAGAAGCCTCTCCAAGATTTAACCCGCTGCTGATAACAATGCGGGCTGATGCTTCCTGTAACACAAGGCAGCCCAGTGTGCCCAGTGCAACCGCCCACAATAACTGAAGTTGGTGCGTAACCCCTGCCGTAATGGCCGTGGTAATGGTGCCCGGACCGATAAATGCGGCCGAAATAACGGAGTAGAGGATTACGCTGGAGAGTTTAGAAGGTGGGCGCATGAGCGGGCAAACTTTGGTGTTCGGCTATAACACATTGTTTAACTGCTCCTTTATCTTCTCCAGTTCTTCTTTCATGGCCACCACATGCTTTTGTATTTCTGCATCGTTGGCTTTGCTGCCGATGGTGTTGATCTCCCGGCCAATTTCCTGTGCGATAAAGCCCAGTTTTTTTCCATTTGATTGTTTCTCGGCCAACACCTGCAAAAAATAATCGAGGTGGGCTGCCAGCCGCACGCGTTCTTCGTGGATATCAAATTTCTCGGCATAGTAAATAATCTCCTGTTCCAGCCGGTTTACATCATACCCATCGCCAAACAATGCTTCGATGTTGCCTTTGAGTTTTTCCTTGATCTTTTCAACACGCTTCGAATCAAGCTGCTCCACGTTGTTAAGCGAGGCCCGTATGGATTGACAGTAGTGAACAAAAAATTTCTCCAACACCTTTCCTTCGGAAGCCCGAAAGGCATCGCATTTGGCTATGGCTTCTTCAATGGCTTTTCGCACCAGATGCCAGTCTCCTTCGCTGGCACCCTCAGCCAGTTTGTTTTGCACAACATCGGGTGATGAAAGGGCTATTTGAAACAGGTTTTCGTACGAAGCCATGGCCCGGTCGGCCAGTTTTTTAAGTTGGGTATAATACTGAATAAAGAGAGCCTCGTTGTAGGATTGTTTAATCTCTGCATCGGCCACCCGCTGAAAGTCTACGGTAAGGCTTACCTTTCCCCGATCCAGTTTTTCATTGATCAGGTTACGGATTTCCAGTTCCTTATCTGAAAAAGATTTGGGCAGCCGGAGGTTCAAATCAAGAAACTTTGAATTGAGGCTTTTTACTTCAGCCTGTACCTGCGCGTGACCATTATCGAGGCTAACGCTGCCATAGCCGGTCATTGATTTAATCATGACTGATTTAATTTACGGAACAAGATACAGCAAATCCCTGTTAGAAATCGAAGCCCAGGGTAACCATAAGGCGGGGGTTGCCCACCCGGTAATTTTCAACCGGCCAGGCAAGGTCAAACTTCATGTAATAGCCCAACATAACGGTGCGCATGCCAACACCATAACTGTACAACCAGGGGTTGAGGTAATTTTTTATGTCGATATCAAAACTGCCTTCCCGTACGCGCCTGAAACTAACACTGTTGCCAGAGGAGAATGGGGGCTTACCCGACCAGCTGCTTCCGATATCGTAGAAGCCGATAAATTGCATGTTTCGGAAAAAGTTAGATGTAATTGGTGCTGACGATAATACGCGGATGAGTGGTACGCGCAGTTCGGCATTCATCAGCAACACGTTGTTGCCAAAAAGAATTGCGTAATCAAACCCGCGAAGGTTAGTGGCAAATTCAGCAAAAAGCAGATCGGTATTCTGTGTTTGCGTTCCGAGCGGATTTTCTTCACCGGTGCTGGAGGTTCCTCCCAGGTACACCTGATTAAAAGCCCAGTTGTCCATGCCACCCAGCAAATAATGTTTCGGTCGCTTACCATAAAAGGTTCCTCCAAAACCCCTAACAGCCAGAACAATTTCGCGGTAAATTTTCTGGTAATGCCGTATATCAGCCGAAATCTGGCTAAAACTATTGCTGCTGTTATCAAGCCCCTCCCAATGGGTATAGGTAATTTTTCCGCGTGTTCCTTCAATTATATTGAGGGCTACTGAAACCGAGTTGTCATACACAAGTTCTGATTTTACACCTGCAAAAAACTCTGAAGAAGGTCGTGCCGATGGCGGCCGGGTAGGCAGGGTGGTTTCGCCCAGGAAAGCCGCGGTGGTTAACGCTCCAAAAGGTTTTGCCGTTAACCGAATCCGGTCGGATACCGGGAGGGCGGCTCCCAGTTCAAACTTGTTCAGGGAGTAGTGATAGATGTTTTCGCCCGAATAGGGTTCCCACCGGATGCCCTTTCTGTCGAAGCGGGCACTGAAGTCGATAAACGAAGGCAGGTATTGAAATTCGCCATACACATCACCGTTGCGCAGATCGATGCTGGTCATCAGCCCTCCGTAAAAGCGGTAATTTTCCAGCATATCATTCATTTGAATTTCCATTAAAAATCCAAAACCACGCAAGGGGTCAATTACAGCCGAAGTAACCATGGACTCACGGCCAAATTTGCTCTCATAGGGAAACGGGCCCATGATGCGGTTTTTATCGCGGGCCTTCATGTACCGGTTTAAAAAAGTTTCAGACGGCTGCGGTTGCCTGATAACCTCATCTTCAAAAACATAATTATCCGTGTTTATAACGGGTTCTTGTTTTGGCTTTACTGTATCTGCCTTTACAAGGATTGTTGAGTCGATCGTAACTTTAGCAGTATCGCTGATAACGGGTATTGAATCCTTTGCCGGGAGTGAATCGTTTTTAGTTTGGGCTTCTTTAAGGCGGGCATTAAGCAGGTCTTTAATCGTCATGTTTTTGTTTTCTTCCTGCCGTTTACGGTCACGAATAATTCGCGCCTGCTGCAGTTCTTTTCTCCGGGTGGCCGGGGTAAATACATTTCGATTCAGGTTAAAATTTTTGTCGATAAAAATGTCATCACGCAGACGTTGCTGGGTTACCATAGCAAGCATGCTGCGTTCGGCATTGAAATCATAGTCCTTGATGCTGGTTGAATAATTGGTAACCTGAGTATAGATACCGCTGGCCCTGTCAAACTTAAACAGGTTAATAATGCCACGCTGATCGCTGAGGTAATAAAATATGTTGTCGTTAAGGGCAACGGGCGCATAATCTTTACTGAGCGTATTGGTAATACGGGCCACCACCTGGTTGGTGGTGTCTAAATCATAAACAAACAGGTTGTAATTGTCCGTTAAATCGCCAAGGGTTGGCTTAGCCTGTGTACGCAGGGTATCGGTGGTTCTGTTCGAACTCCACACAATGCGATTGGTGCCCGGTATAAAACCGGGATCCAGGTCATCGTACAAATCGTTTGTTAATCTGCGTACGCGGTCTCTGCGTGTGCTCAAAAGAAAAAGATCGTTTTGCCCTTCGAAATCGGCACTGAGTATAGCCAGCCGGCCATTGCCAGAAAAACTCAGGCTTCGAACATTGTCGAACCGGTCCAGTTCACGCGGAAGTTTTGTGCGAGTGTTTAAATCATATAGCCAGAATGTATATTCACCGCGCTTAACCGCAATGACACCCAACGTACCGGCATCAGCCCAACTGATGAGCGGCAGGCGGTTGTCTACCCGCTGGCCGATAACCCGGCTCCCTCCGCGGAGAATAGTTGTTTCTTTGTTGCTTTCTAACGACCGCACTTTTATCGCATAACTACCCCGGTCATTCTCTGCATAAGCCAGGTAGCGGCCATCCGGGCTTACTTTTAATGTGGTAAACTCGGTGTATCGGTTAGGTGGCGATTGAAATTTGGCCGAATCGGGTTGTTTTATGTATGATTTACTTACCGAACTTTCCATTTGTAAATAATACTGGCGCCATTCCTCTACAAGGCGTGTGTAGCTTACCCCGAGCGTAATCAAAATGC
This sequence comes from Flammeovirgaceae bacterium, assembly GCA_015180985.1. Classification (NCBI taxonomy): domain Bacteria; kingdom Pseudomonadati; phylum Bacteroidota; class Cytophagia; order Cytophagales; family Flammeovirgaceae; species Flammeovirgaceae bacterium. The sequence continues at coordinate 1,306,238 of CP054185.1, read as the reverse complement.
TTTTCTCCTCATTTCGGGTTATGCGTGTATAATTGAGGATGTTGGAAATGTTGCTTTTACCGTAACGCTCCACTATAAAATTCCAGGCCGATTGCCCAATAAGGGCCGCTTCCTTGTGGGTAAACTTGCTAAACTTTTTAACGTTTCTGGTAGATACAATCTGGCGAACATAGTCATCCATTTCTGCGGTCCAGCCCCTGGCTACATACATGGCCACTCCGCTCACAAACCAATCGGGCAGGTTAAGCAACAACGCACTCTGAAAAATATCTTTCAGGCTGCCTCCATACATCATTTCATTTACCAGCATGGATGTAATGTTAAAAAGGAGTTCATCCTTAAACTCCTGGGCGGTGCCCTGATGCGCTACCTCCACATAAGGTTTAATAAAATCAACCTCTCCGTTAATATTATAGTATGTATGGTTCAGGCCTACATTGCTCTGGCGCAAATCGGCCATTGAATTATAAATGAATACTTTAGCCTTGTAATACGGAGCATACCCAATCAGGTCGGTAATCCGGTCAAACTCCAGTTCGAGGTATTGCAGGGCCTGCGTGGCAATATCTCTGCGGCCATCATAATAGTACACATCAAAATTTTCACCGGTCAGGTATTGCCAGTCGAAACTGCGGTATTGAATACGGTTTTTTCCAAAAACCTCGCGTGCCTGTTGCGCCCGGACATCAAGCCCTGCTGCCACTACCCATAAGCAACAAATTGCCAAAACCTTTGCCATATTACCTTCCTAAGCAGACTTCCAATATAATGATTTATAACGTTGAATAGCCACCGCATTGTTCAGCGCAAGCTCATTTTCAAGCCACTGCACCAAATGGTGCGAAAAATACGGAGCCAGGCTTACGCCCTTGGTACCCAGCCCGTTAAACACAATCAGATTGTTAAACTCCGGATGCAAGCCCAGTATGGGCCTGCGGTCAGGCACGGTTGGCCTGAATCCAAACAGCTGATTACGTATTTGGTAGGGAAACCGGACCAGCAAATCAAGTGCAGCAGTCAACTCCTTCCGGGCATCCGGTGTAATCCCCGGTGTGCCGTCAAACCGGTTATAGGTTGCTCCGGCCTTCCACACACCAGGCACCACATAAACGCCCCGGTTGTAAATTCTTGTCACCTCCTCATCGGTTTCCAATTGAAGTACTTCGCCCTTCAGGGGTTGAATAGGAAGCCATGAAAAGAACCGGTTCTGATTAACAGCAATACCCTGACAAAAAATGACCCTTGCGGCTTTCAGGTTCCGATAAGTAACCCCATCGGGGCAAATAACCAGTTCAGCTTCATTAAAAAAATCTTCAAGGAAAGTACCTTGTTGGACAATTAGCTTGCGGACGGCTTCCAGAAATTTAACGGTGTCCAGGTACCCACACTGTTTTAACAGCAAACCGCCATAGGGGTTTATTACCTGCGATTCAAAAATTGGTGATGTAGTCAGTTGTTCAAGGTAGGGCGTATATCGATTATCGGCACTCTTAATCATCCAGTCGTTTTGCTCACCAGCCGAAGCAAACGGCCGGTAAACCGGCATCGGATAAAAAAAATGCTGCCCTGTTAGTTTTTCAGCACGTTGATAAAACATGTGCAGATAGGAAAACAATATATCAGCCTGCCAGGTAAGTGAAAAGATTTTTCCGGTTATAGGGTTGAACAACCCGGCAGCCACACGTGAAGCTGCCTGATCAACTGGCAAGTCAATAACAGCAATTTTTTTTTTACGCTCCAATAGCTGAACAGCCAGGCAGGAGCCGGCTAACCCCTGGCCGACAATCAGGTAATCAACTACCTTGGTGTTCATCGACTATTTGCAACGAAGAAATCCGAAATGCCAAAAATCCGGATTATTTTTGAGTTATGCTTCATATCGAAAGCTTTACATTCAATCCGTTTGCCGAAAATACCTACCTGGTATATGATGATACAAAAGAAACTATCATTATCGACCCGGGGTGTTGCAGCAGGGAAGAAGAAAATTACCTGGCTGATTATATTTCCGGAAATCGCCTGGTGGTAAAGCAACTGATCAACACCCATTGCCATATCGACCATGTGTTGGGCAACTATTTTGTCAAATCGAAATACCGGGTTCCGCTTTTTATCCACCCCCTTGAAGAGCCGTTGCTCAGAGCCGTGAAAACCTACGCACCCAACTACGGATTCCCATCTTACCATGACGTACAGCACGATGGTTTTCTTTCCGAAAACGATGTTGTTGTGGCAGGCGATTATCAGTTTAACGTGTTGTTCGTTCCGGGGCACAGCCCAGGGCACATTGCTTTGTATAATCAGCAAAACAAAATACTCATCAGCGGTGATGTACTGTTCGAAAACAGCATCGGCCGAACCGACTTGCCCGGTGGTGATTACGATATATTGATTGAAAGCATTCAAACTAAACTTTTTTCATTACCCGATGAGGTAACCGTATATTGCGGGCATGGCCCCACAACAACTATCGGAAATGAAAAACGAACGAATCCGTTCTGCGCTTTAGCCCGATAACCATGAAGCGATTCATTCCAAACATCCTTACCATCGGCAATCTGCTTTGCGGATGCATCGGTATTGTGTACCTGCTTGAGAATAAACCCATGCCGGCCGCCTATTTTGTTTGGGTTGCCTGTGTTTTTGATTTTCTGGATGGATTTACAGCAAGGCTGCTTAAAACGCATTCTGCCATCGGCAAGGAGCTTGATTCATTAGCTGATGTGGTAAGTTTTGGCGTGCTCCCCTCATTGGTTATTTATAAGCTGTGGCCCGCTGATGTACCCGGGTGGATCGCCCTTTCTTCGCTTTCAATTGTGGCTTTTTCTGCACTTCGGCTGGCTATATTTAATATTGATGAAACCCAGACGGATTCCTTCAGGGGCTTACCCACTCCTGCCAATGCTATCCTGCTAACCTCCCTACCCCTGTTACCCGAACCTACCCTTGCCTTGCTTCAACAACCGATTCAACTGATGGTTATTACCATACTTTCATCGTGGTTGTTGATTTCCCCCATCGGGCTATTTGCCATTAAATTCAAGTCGTTTTCATGGAAGGGCAATGAAATCAGGTTTACCTTTTTACTAGCAGCGGTATTACTTTTAAGCCTGTTTAAGCTGGTAGCCGTACCGCTTGTTATACTACTGTATATCGCCTTTTCGTTACTAGCTAAACTCATACTTAAGCAGAACTGAATCGCTGTGCCGGGGGCTCCACTTTTTATTTCCTTTCACAGATTAATGGCTACTGTAGTGGCCTTGGTGGCTGTTTGTGTATCCGCTTCAGGTCAATCATCTGTACTTCATACCGGCAACTGGTACAAAGTAGCTGTGAAACAAAACGGGGTTTACCGCATTGACCTGAACCTGTTTAAAAAAATGGGGTTCGATCCGAAAACTGATCCCCGTAAAATCCGCATCTACGGAAATGGCGGTGGCATGTTGCCCCAGGCAAACAGTACTCCACGACCAACCGACTTAACAGAACTGGCCATCTACATTCAGGGCGAAGAGGATGGAAATTTTAATTCGCAGGATTTTATCTTGTTTTATGCCGAAGGCCCCGATAAAGTCTCATTCAGCCAGCAAGAGGAAATATTTTTTTATGAAAAGAATCTATACGCCAGTCAGAACTTCTATTTTATTACAGTAGGTACAACCAATGGAAAACGTATTCAAACTGCCTCCGATGCCGGATCAGGGTTTCCTGTCGTAAGTACCTTTGAAAATTTTGTTTACCATGAACTTGACCAGCACAATGAACTGAAGTCGGGACGTGCATGGTTCGGTGAGCGCTTTGACTTAAGTACTGAGTTGATACATTCCTTCAGCCTACCCGATATCATACCCGACACGCCTATAAAAATTGTATCGGATGTGATGGCCCAATCATTTGATAATACTTCGTTTAGTTTATTCTTAAATGGAACACAAATCGGTCAGCAAACGATAGCCGCTATCCCAAACATTCAGTATGGTATTAAAGGACGGCAAAAGCGCGATACACTCATTATCAATTCAACTGCTGTATCTGCTCCATCCACAACAAAACAGGAACTGCGATATCAATACAATAAAAGCACTTCAACCCGTTCCATTGGCTATTTAAATTTTTGCCTGCTGCAGGCTACACAACAACTTAAGCTACAGGGTCAGCAAACGCTATTTCGTTCACTGGCCAGTTTACAGCAACCCGTTTCCAGGTACTCGATTGGCCAGGCAACTGCCTCATCGCGTATTTGGAATATCACCGACCCGCTAAGTCCGGTTCTCCAGGTTGCCGTCTTCCAGTCAGGAACAATTTCTTTCGCAGCGCCTTCAGTAAACCTTCAAAACTATATTGTCTTCCAGCCAAATGCGCCCGCCCCTGAGCTGATTGGAAAGGTTACCAATCAAAACCTGCGAGGCCAGTCCACCCCTAACCTGATAATAGTAACTCATCCTGATTTTAAAAATGAAGCTCAACGACTGGCCAACCACCGGATGGCTGTAACCGGCTGGACTGCCCAGGTAGCCACAACAACTGAAATCTATAACGAATTTTCCAGCGGTCGCCAGGATGTTACCGCTATCCGCGATTTTGTAAAGCACCTATACGATAAAGCACCCGGTGCCTTGCGGGCATTGCTGTTGTTTGGAAAAGGCTCATACGATTATAAAAACATTTTGGGAAACAACCGGAATTTTGTAGTCACCTACGAATCGCGAAATTCACTGCATCCGTTACAAACTTATTCCTCCGATGATTACTTCGCTTTTCTTGAAAACCACGAAGGCGAATGGGCCGAAGACCCGCCTGTAAACCACAGTATGGATATCGGGGTAGGCAGGCTACCGGTAAAAACACTCAGCGAAGCCAAAACAGTAGTTGATAAAATAATCGCATACGACACCGACACCAAACTGGCCGGCCCCTGGAGAAAAAATATTGTGTTCATTGCCGATGATGGCGATTTTAATATTCACCAAAGTCAGGCCGACCAGTTAGCTGAAGAAATCGAAGCCAATCAGGCCTTTTTTAACCCGCACAAAATCTACCTCGATGCTTTTCCTCAACCAGCAGGTGCTTCGGGGCAAACCTCACCCGAAACAAGAACCGCCATTGAAAAGGCTTTTTACGATGGTGCACTCATCATTAATTATACCGGGCATGGCGGAGAACGCCAGTGGGCTCAGGAAAGAATTTTTGACGATCTGGTGATTGTTAGCCTACAAAACAAACGCCTGCCCTTACTCCTTACGGCAACTTGCGAATTTGGCCGGCAGGATGACCCAATATTTCTTTCAGGTGGCGAATTGTGCATACTGCAAAAAAATGGTGGAGCCATTGCCCTGGTAACCACAGCCCGGCCGGTAAGTTCAAGCACCAATTTTGCATTGAACCAGGCTTTTTATGAGGCCCTGTTTCAAAAAAACGATAATGCTTACACCGAATTGGGTGATATTTTCCGAAGAACAAAAAACAGCAGCCATAGCGGAGTTTCAAACCGCAATTTTTCACTGATTGGTGATCCCTCATTACACCTGGCCATGCCCGAATTCGGAATTGAAGCAGATGAAATAAAAACCCAGGCCGGAAGCGATACCCTAAGCGCATTATCGCTTGTTACCATTACAGGAAAAATAACCGACCATACCCATACGGTAAACACTTCGTTTAATGGCATCTTGCATGCTACATTGCTTGACAAGGAAACCTCCTTTCAAACATTAGGGGATGAAAACCCGGTATTCAGTTACACCCAATGGTTCAATGCACTTTACCGGGGGCAGGCACAGATTGAAAACGGAACATTCAGCATGGAGCTTCTTATGCCGAAAAACATTGTCTATTCTGTTGGCACCGGAAAACTGAGTTTGTACGCCTACCATGAAGAACAATTAACCGATGCGTCCGGTTTTTCAAAAGCGTTTAAAATAGGACTGAGCGAACCCACTCCTCCTACCGATAATACGCCTCCCGAAATCCGATTATTTATTGGAGACACTACTTTTATTGAAGGAGGAATTGTACCCACCCCCGCCCGGTTAATCGCCCGTCTCTCCGATGATAGCGGAATTAACATCTCCGCCTACGGAATCGGCAACAGCCTGGTTGCTACGATTGATGACAATCAAACTTTTATTCTTAACAACTACTATATAGCTGATATCAATAATTTCAGAAAAGGCACAATCGAATTTACGCTCCCACCTTTACTGCCGGGTACGCATAATCTTACCCTAAAAGCCTGGGATGCCTATAATAATCCTGCCCAGGCTTCAATTAATTTTTCGGTAGGCGGTGAGGGACTTGTCATTGAGTCCTTTGGCAATTACCCTAATCCATTTACTGAATCAACAAAACTATACCTTACACACAATCGAAGCGGGGATGATCTGGAAGGAGTACTTGGCCTTTATGATTATACCGGCCGGGAAGTTCACCGAATCAATTTTTTTGTACCCGAAAGCACTTACCAGGTTACCCTGGCTGAATTTTTCCGTACAGAAGAGCCATTAAAATATCTTAAAGCAGGTTTATACTATGCCCGGATAAGCCTGCGTTCAATAACCAATGGTTCTAAAAATGAGCGGGTTACAAAACTTATTATTGCGAATTAACTATCTTTGAAACCTTGAAGCCTGACAAATGAAGGTTCATTCCACGTTTACACTTCTTACTGCATCTTTACTGCTTTCTGTCGGATATGCACAACAGACCGGAGTAGTCACCGGGGCCGATACCACCTTTCGTGTTATCACCACCGCTGTTCCGTTTCTAACCATCAGTCCGGATGCACGCAGTGCAGCATTAGGCGATGTCGGAGTTGCAACAGCACCGGATGCCAATTCAGCTTACTGGAATCCAGCCAAACTGGTATTTATTGACAAGGCCTACGGAGGCTCGATCTCGTACACGCCTTGGCTGGGCAAGATCATCAACGATATGTGGATTTCCTACCTTTCAGGTTTTTACAAAATTACACGCGAACAGGCCGTTGCTCTTTCGATGAAATATTTCGATATGGGCGATATCAGCTTTAGGGGTAACGGCAACGAACCCCTTGGCGACTTCAATCCCAGAGAAATGTCCCTGGACTTCACTTATTCCAGGATGCTCACTGAAGAATTAAGTGTGGGTTTAACCGGAAGATACATTTATTCCAACTTAACTGGTGCGTTTCCATCAGGTACAGATACGCGTCCAATCAATTCAGCTGCGGCTGACATCGGTATTTATTATAACAAATTGATGAAGGGGGCTAAGAATTCTACGTTGTCGCTTGGCGCACTGATTTCAAACATTGGCCCAAAGGTTTCCTATACCGATGATGCCAACGAAAATTTTATACCTACTAACCTGAAAATAGGTGGTGTTTACACTACCGAACTTGATCCGTTCAACTCAATAAGCTTTGCAATGGATTTAAATAAACTGCTTGTACCCACTGTTGACAAAGGGCAGTCTGTACTTAGCGGAATGTTCAACTCCTTTTCAGATGCACCCGATGGTTTCTCAGAGGAAATCAAGGAGATCATACTGAATATGGGTGTCGAGTATTGGTATAATAATACGTTTGCGGGCCGCATCGGATATTTTCTTGAATCAAAAGAAAAAGGAAACCGCAAGTACCTCACTCTCGGAGTCGGCTTCAGAAATCAAAAGTCCTTCGGCATTGATGTGGCCTACCTTGTTCCAACCAATGGCCGCGAGAATCCACTGGCCGAAACAATTCGCTTTTCGCTGTTGTTCCAGGTTAAGAAAGAAAGGGAAGAGTCCGTTACCGATTAATCCACATGTTGGATCGTACCCTACCTCCTCCTTTTTCACTAAGTCATTCGCTCAATCTGTTAAAGCCGCATCAAGTAAACCTCCAAACAGGGGCAAAACTTTTTTTTATCAACGGTGGCGAGCAGCAAGTTGTAAAACTTGAACTTATTTTCCATGCCGGCCGGTGGTATGAGGACATTCCGGGAATTTCATATTTCACTGCTCACCTCTTGGCAAAAGGAACGAAAACAAAAACTAGCAAACAGATTGCCGATACATTAGAGTCGCTCGGAATGCACTTAGAAATTACTCCAGGATTTGACTTCGTCTCCGTATCGTTATTTGGATTAACCAAACATTTCAGCGAAGCCCTGGAAACACTCGTTGAAATTTGTGTCAGGCCCTGTTTCCCTTCGGATGAGTTGGACCAATTCAAAAGCATCTTCCTGCAAACCCTTAAAATTAACCGCGAAAAGACCAGTTATCTGGCCTCTACTGCCTTTAGGAAAAATCTTTTCGGCCAAAACCACCCATATGGAAATGAAGTGGATGAAAGCCATGTAAATCAAATCTTAAGTGAAAAACTCGGATCTTTCCACGCCAAGCACTACAAACATTTCACAGCGTTTATCACCGGCAGATTATCTGAAGCGCTCCAAGCCAGTATAATTGAAAGGTTAGCGCAGATTCCCGTGCAGGAGGTTCGGTTATTTTCTGCACAGATTTCGGTACCTGGTAAAGGGTCCGTTCATATAAAAAAAACTGATAGTATTCAGGCATCACTTCGTTTAGGGAAGCTGGTCATTTCCCGAAACCACCCAGATTATCCGGCTCTGGTTCTAGCAAATCATGCCATTGGGGGATATTTCGGTTCACGCTTAATGCAACGACTTCGTGAGGATAAAGGCCTGACCTACGGCATTCACTCAGCAATACATCCGCTTATACGCCATGCATATTTTATAATTAGTGCTGATGTTAGCAAAGAACATAAAAATTTTGCAACAGAAGAGATTAAATCAACTCTTCAAGATTTCAGAACGTATCCGCTTGAGGGTACTGAGTTGCAGGTAGTAAAAAATCACTTTCTGGGCAGCCTGTTTACTGAAATTAACACGCCTTTTGCCCATACTGAGAAACTGAAAAATATTTATTTACATCAACTTGAAAGTGATTATTACCAAAATCTGGTCATTCAAATACAAAAAATTTCCGCTGAGAAGTTGGCCAAAATAGCCGAGGAACATCTTCACGAAAGCAATTTACTAATTATAACAGCAGGTTAGCATAATTAAAAAAAGGCACCACAATAAAAATAAAAAAGGCAACAACTTATGCTGACGCAAGGTCAGCACCCTGACAGCCAACGGCTCGTCAGGGCTCTCCCTAAAAAAAAACCCTACCCGATTTACTCAGGTAGGGTTAAAAAAATCAGGCAACGACTTACTCTCCCGGGTATTATCCCAGTACCATCAGCGCATGTGGGCTTAACTGCTCTGTTCGGAATGGGAAGAGGTGTTCCCCACCGCTATAGTCACCTTAAGATCTTTGGTGATTGAGCACTTTTCTTAGCTCGGCCTGACAGTCAACGGCTCGTCAGGATCACCTTAAGATTAATGAGTGTAACACTCCAATAATTTGACTACCAGAAAAGGTAGATACATGCAGTAAAAAATTAATCCGCGAACATAGGGCGTGGTCAAAAAGAAGCTATTGGGTAATTAGTACTGCTCAGCTTTGACATTTCTGCCTGTACACCTGCAGCCTATCAACGTCATCATCTCTGACGTCCCTTAAAGGAAGTCTCATCTCGAGGTGGGTTTCGCGCTTAGATGCTTTCAGCGCTTATCCTCTCCCAACATAGCTACCCAGCCATGCAGCTGACGCCACAACTGGTACACCAGCGGTTGGTCCAACCCGGTCCTCTCGTACTAAGGTCAGATCCTCTCAAACTTCCAACGCCCATCACAGATAGGGACCGAACTGTCTCACGACGTTCTGAACCCAGCTCGCGTGCCACTTTAATAGGCGAACAGCCTAACCCTTGGGACCTTCTCCAGCCCCAGGATGTGACGAGCCGACATCGAGGTGCCAAACCTCCCCGTCGATATGAGCTCTTGGGGGAGATCAGCCTGTTATCCCCAGAGTACCTTTTATCCTTTGAGCGATGGCCCTTCCATACAGAACCACCGGATCACTATATCCTAGTTTCCTACCAGCTCGACCCGTCGGTCTCACTGTCAAGCACCCTTATGCTATTGCACTCCACGCACGGTTACCAAGCGTGCTGAGGGTACCTTTGAAAGCCTCCGATACGCTTTCGGAGGCGACCACCCCAGTCAAACTACCCACCACACACTGTCCCACGCATTTGCGTGGTTAGACATCAAGAAAACGAAGGGCGGTATTTCACCGTTGACTCCCCCGAACCTAGCGGCCCGGGATCAATGCCTCCCGCCTATCCTACACATCATCCACCCAATGTCAATGTGAAGCTATAGTAAAGGTTCATGGGGTCTTTCCGTCCCGTGACGGGTACACGGCATCTTCACCGTGACTACAATTTCACCGAGCTCATGGCTGAGACAGTGCCCAGATCGTTACACCATTCGTGCAGGTCGGAACTTACCCGACAAGGAATTTCGCTACCTTAGGACCGTTATAGTTACGGCCGCCGTTTACTGGGGCTTCAGTTCAATGCTTCGCGCTTGCGCGCTAACATCCCCCCTTAACCTTCCAGCACCGGGCAGGTGTCAGGCCTTATACTTCATCTTTCGATTTCGCAAAGCCATGTGTTTTTGTTAAACAGTCGCCTGGGCCATTTCACTGCGACCTCTTTGTATTGCTACAAAGGAGGCATCCCTTCTTCCGAAGTTACAGGATTAATTTGCCTAGTTCCTTAGCCATGATTCACTCGAGCACCTCAGGATTTTCTCCTTGACTACCTGTGTCGGTTTGCGGTACGGGTACCATATCAATTAACGCTAGCGGGTTTTCTTGGAAGTCTGATTACACTCTCTATCCCTTTGGCCGAAGCCTCCGGGTACTGTTGGGTTTCAGCATCTTTTACGGATTTGCCTGTAAAAGATCTACCTACGCCTTTCAACGAACTATTTCGTCAGTTCGCGGAGTTGTCACTCCTCCTTCACCACTTTGCTTGATACGGTAGTACCGGAATATTAACCGGTTGTCCATCGACTACCCCTTTCGGGTTCGCCTTAGGCCCCGACTTACCCGCGGTTGATTAACATTGCCGCGGAATCCTTAGTCTATCGGTGGACGGGTTTCTCACCCGTCTTATCGTTACTTATGCCTACATTTGCTTTTCTAACCGCTCCACCGTGCATTACCACACGACTTCTCCGCTGTTAGAATGCTCCCCTACCACAGATTGCTCTATTCTAAGCTTCGGTAGTACACTTGATGCCCGATTATTATCGATGCTCTGTCGCTCGACCAGTGAGCTGTTACGCACTCTTTAAA